>DATDJZ010000152.1:0-20592 GCA_036520315.1 Solirubrobacterales bacterium
GGCCGGGCGCTGGTCGAGCGGCTACAGGAGACGATTCCCCGGCAGCTCTTCGACGTCCCGGTGCAGGCGGCGATCGGATCGAACGTGATCGCGCGCGAGACGGTCAAGGCGCTGCGCAAGGACGTCACCGCGAAGCTCTACGGCGGCGACGTGACCCGGAAGCGAAAGCTGCTCGAGAAGCAGAAGAAGGGCAAGAAGCGGATGAAGCAGGTCGGCGCGGTGGAGGTGCCGCAGGAGGCGTTCCTGGCCGTGCTGGAGATGGATGGCACCAACTAGCGAGCAGCGCCAGGCCCTCGCCCTGGGAGGCATGGAGGCCTTCAACCAGGGGAACGTCCCGGGGATGCTGGCGGCGCTCACGGAGGACGTCGAGGTCTACGCCTCGCCCGAGATGGTGAATGCGGGCCAGTACACCGGCCACGACGGCTTCCTCACCTGGATCACGGCCTGGACCGACGCGTGGCAGGAGATCAGTGCGGAGGTGACCGACAACACCCCTATCGGTGAGCGCCACGTGGTCACCGCCATTCACCAGGAGGGGCGCGGCCGCGGCGGCATCGAGGTGAGCATGGACCTCGCCTTCCTCTTCGAGGTCAACGACGAGGGGCTCTGCACCTATCTGGCGATGCTCCCCACCCCGGAGGAGGCGTTCCGGATCGCCGAGGAGCGCGAGCGCTCCTAGAGAGCTCCGGCGCTTTCTGTTCACGACGTCGTTTCAAGCCTGGCGCGACCGGGTCGGTAGGGTCGATGTCCCGACAAAAGGAGTCGACTCATGGCATCTCCGAACGTCGTCCTTGTCCACGGAGCCTGGGCAGACGGCTCTTGCTGGAGCGACGTGATCCAGCGCCTGCAGGCCGACGGCTACAAGGTCAGCGCCCCTCAGTTGCCGGAGAGCTCGCTCGCGGCTGACGTCGCGAGGGTGCGCCAGGTGCTCGCCCGCCAAAGCGGCCCGACGATTCTCGCGGCCCACTCCTACGGAGGCCAGGTGATCACGTCACTCGGCACCGATGCGCCGAACGTCGTCGGCCTCGTCTACATCGCGGGCTTCGGGCTCGACGAGGGTGAGTCGGTCGGCGCGCTGCTGCAGCAGGGTCCTCCGACCCCGGCGACGGCGAATATCGACGTGGACTCGGAGGGCTTCGGCTGGCTCCCCGAGGACGACTTCCTCGGTCACTTCGCAGCGGATATCGACCCGGTCAAGGCGAAGGTCATGTACGCCGTGCAGCAGCCGCTGACGATGTCCGCCTTCGAGGACGTGATGGGCACGCCCGCGTGGAAGTCGCTGCCCTCGTGGTATCTGGTCGCCAAGAACGACGAGGTGATCCCACCCGATGCCGAGAGGCAGTTCGCAGAGCGGATGGGCGCCGACACGATCGAGGTCGAGAGCGGACACGTCGCGATGGTCTCTCACCCGGAGGAGACGCATGAGCGGATAGTGGCCGCGGCGAACGCTGCAGTGGCCGCCTAGGGAAAGGTCCCCCTCTAGGCGCTCACTCGGCGCAGCGGCAGGCCGAGGCGCGGCTCGATCTTGGTGAGCGGATCCCGGCCGCCCTCGCTCAGCAGCACGACCTCGTCGGCCGGGTAGCCTCGGAGTTCGTCCTCGAGCGCCTGAGCGGGGTCCGGATCGCCGACCGAGCCGCTCACGGGTAGCCCGGCCGCGACCAGCACACCGGCTGAACGGGCCAGGCGCGCCTCGGCCTCGCGGCGAGCTTTGTCCTCGGCTGAGAGCCAGCGGTCGAGCCGATGGCTCGGGACCGGCACCAGCAGTCGGACGTCGGATGGCGAGCCGGTGATGTCGGCGATCCGCTGCGCGGCCGCGGGAGTGGCCTCGGCTACCGCGAGTACCAGGACGCGGTGACCGTCCTCAGCCGCCGGGGCCACCTCCAGTTTGGGCTGCGGCTTTGAGCGGGCGGCGAACACGATGACCGAGGTCGCTGCGATCGCCCCCACCGCCATCCCGAGTCCCGCCCCGAAGCTGCCGGCGAGCGCCATCGCCGCGACGATCGGGACGCCGATCGCCGCGATGATCAGCGGAATCGCGAACGGGCGGAAGCGGATCCCACCCTCTCTATCCCTGGTGGTGAGGAACGAGGACACCCTCGATGTCTAGCCTAGCCCCACTGGGAAAGCGCCCGAATCCGCTCGGAACCTAGAATCTCGCGGCCCATGGCAGTGAGGACCGACGGGATCGGAAAGCAGTGGGAGCCGGCCACCTACGAGGTCGGAGCGGAGAAGATCCGCGAGTTCGCCGACGCGATCGGGGCCGCCAACCTGGTTCATCGCGACCACGAGGCGGCCAAGGCGGCGGGCTTTCGCGATCTGGTCTCCCCGCCCATGTTCTGCGTCGTCTACAGCGCCCGGGCGATGGCGCCGGCGATCCTGGACCCGGAGATCGGCATCGACCTCGCGACCATGCTGCACGGCTCCCAGGAGTTCGAGTGGGAGGAGCCGGTCTGCGACGGGGACGTGATCTCGACGACGGCGACCTGCAGGGAGATCTACGAGAGGAACGGCATGGGCTTCTACGTCTTCGAGACGATCTCTACAAATCAACAGGGCGAGCGGACGGTGAAGGGGACCTGGACCAACATCGTGAGGGGGGTTTGATGGCCGATCTGAAGCCAGGCGATGCCATCCCCGAGCTCAAGGTGACGCCTGACAAGTACCTGCCCCATCGCTACGCGGGGGCCTCGGGAGACTTCAACCCGATCCACATCGATCCCGAGTTCGCCAAGCAGGTCGGCCTGCCCGGGAACATCCTGCACGGGCTCTGGATGATGGCCCAGGTGGCGCGGGGAAACGCCCAGCTGGCCGATGGCGATCCTCGCGCCCTGAAACGCCTCTCGGTGCAGTTCCGCGGAATGGGGTTTCCCGAGCAGGAGCTGGTCGTCAGCGGGACGGTCAAGGAGGCCGACGGCGACCGGGTCGTGGTGGACACCGCCGCCGCCCAGGGCGACAACCAGGTGATCCGAAACGCGGAGGCTGAGGTTCAGCTTCCGTAGTTCCGGCGCGGCGTTCCTATCCTTAACGCTGTGCTGAGTGAACGCCAGAGTCAGATCCTGAGGTTGGTGGTCGAGAGCTACGTCGATGACGGGCGGCCGGTCGGGTCGCGCGCGCTCGCCAATCGCCCGGACATCGACTGGAGCTCGTCCACGGTGCGGGCCGAGCTCGCAACCCTGGAGGACGATGGTTTCCTGACCCATCCCCACACCTCAGCCGGGCGAGTTCCCACCGACAGCGGCTACCGCTTCTACGTGGAGCAGCTCCTCGCCCGCCAGGAGCGACTCCCTCGCCCGAGCTCGCAGGACCTCGGCCTGTCGCGCATGCGCCGCGAGGTCGATGTCGCGATCCGTGAGACCACCACCGCCCTGTCCCAGATCACGGACCTGGTCGCCCTGGTCACGGCGCCGCCGCTGCACACGGCCACCATCCATCGGATCGAGGTGCTGCGCCTGCAGCCGCGAGTGGTGATGGTGGTCGTGATCGCATCGAACGGGGGCGTCACCAAGCGTGCCTTCACCTTCGAGCAGGAGGTCGATCCGGGACTCGTCGCGTGGGCCGCCAGCTACCTGAACGAGCGGCTCGCGGGGCTCGGCCTCGGGGCACGAATGGCGGTTGACCGGCTCCGGGATCCCGAGCTGGGTGATCAGGAGCAGGGCTTCCTGACGGAGATCGCGAGTGCCTTCACGGACCTCGAGGAGTCCGCCGAGGACACGCTCTACGTCGATGGCGCGGCGCGCCTGCTTTCCGAGGAGCACCTCGCTGATCTGCCGCACGCCGATGATCTGATGCGGACGCTCGAGCGCCGGGTCAACGTCCTGCGCGCACTTCGCACCGCGATCGACCAGCGTTCGGTCTTCGTCTGGATCGGCGGCGAGAACCCGGCGCCGGAGCTGCGGTCGGTGAGCGTGGTGGGGGCCAACTACGGCCTCGGCTACCGCAATCTCGGCTCGGTCGGGATCATCGGACCGCTGCGGATGGACTACGCGACCGCGATCGCCAGCGTGCGGGGGGCAGCCGGCGAGCTCTCCCGGTTCTTCGAGACGGTCTACGACGAGTAGCCGGTTCCTTCGATGGCAGCGACCAAGCGCGACTACTACGAGGTGCTGGGCGTCGATCGGAGCGCCTCCGAGGGAGAGATCAAGAAGGCCTTCCGCTCGCTCGCCCGTGAGCTGCATCCCGACGTCAACGCCCACGACCCCGAGGCCGAGGAGAAGTTCAAGGAGGCCGCCGAGGCCTACGAGGTGCTCTCGGACGCGGAACGGCGCGAGACCTACGATCAATTCGGCCACAAGGGGCTGCGATTCGAGGGCTTCGAGCCGGGCGTGTCCTTCGGCAACCTCCAGGGCATCTTCGACGCGATCTTCGGGGGCGGCGATCCCTTCTTCGGGGGTTTCGGCCAGGGGCCGAGCACCGGCGCCGATGTCGGGGCGATCGTCGAGGTCGGCCTGGAGGACGTGCTCGAGGATCAGCAGCGAGAGGTCTCATTCGAGGCCGTCAGCGTGTGCGAGCGCTGCCGGGGCAACGGAGCCGAGCCGGGCACGCCGATCGAGACGTGCCCCAAGTGCGGTGGCACCGGGCAGCTCCAGGAGGTGACTCGGAGCGTCTTCGGTCAGGTCGTCCGCGCGATGCCCTGCGATCAGTGTGGCGGCGACGGCCGTATCCCCGAGACCCCATGCGAGCGCTGCGGGGGCGCGGGGCGTGTCAGCGAGATGCGCGCCTGGGAGGTCGACATCCCCGCCGGGATCGACGACGGGCAGCGGATCCGAATCGCGGGAGCGGGACATGCCGGGGCAGCTGGCGGCCGGCAGGGCGACCTCTACGTCGAGGTGAGGATCGATCAGGACGAGCGCTTCACTCGTCAGGGCACCGAGCTGATCGTGCGGGCGGAGGTCCCGGTGACGACGGCGATCGTCGGCGGCGAGGTGTTCGTGCCGACCCTGCAGGGGGAGGTCGCGCTGGAGGTCCCGGTGGGGACGCAGCATGGCGACGTCTCGCTGCTCCAGGGGCGCGGCCTGCCGCCGCTGCACGGTGGACGCCGGGGCGACCAGCACGTGGTCTTCGAGCTCGTGGTGCCCACCGACCTCGACCCAGAGCAGCGGGAGGCCGCCGAGCGCCTCGCCGAGGCCCTCGGTCACGGGCAGCCGTCCCCGCGTCGATGATCCGCCTCGCGGTTCGTTGCGAGCCCGAGTACGCGGAGCAGGTGATGGCCAACCTGCTCGAGTTGGCGCCCAACGGGCTCGAGGAGGAGCGCGGCCCCGGCTGGGTCGAGTTCGCGATCTACGGGCCCCCCGGCGAGGTCCCGGAGCTCGGCGAGCTCCAGGCGGCGGCGGGCGGCGGCCTGGTGGATGTCACGACGACCTCGGTCCCGGACGACTGGGCCGATCGTTGGGCCGACTTCCATCGGCCGATCGAGGTCGCGGGCCGAATCGGCGTCCGCCCGTCCTGGTGGGACCCCCAGGACGGCCTCATCGACGTCGTCGTGGATCCGGGCCGCGCCTTCGGCACCGGCGGGCACCCGACGACCCGCCTCTGCCTCGCCCTGCTGATCGAGCTCGAGGAGGCCGGCGAGGCGTCGGGCCCGATTGCCGACTGGGGCACGGGCTCGGGAGTGCTTGCGATCGCGGCGGCCAAGCTGGGCTGGGGTCCGGTCACCGGCTGCGACCGGGAGGATGCTTCCCTCGAGACCGCGCGGGCCAACGCGGAGGCGAACGCGGTGGAGCTCGCGCTCGAGCGCCTCGACGTTCGGGAGAGTGCCCCGCCGGTCGCCTCCACGGTCGTCGCCAACCTCACCGCCAACCTGCTCAGGGACTGTACCGGGCAGATCGCCGCCCATGCTGAGCTCCCGAGCACCCTCGTCTGCTCCGGGATGCTCGAGTCCGAGACCGACGAGGTTGCCGCCGCGTTCGCCACCGTGGGTATCGCGGAGAGGGAGAGGCGGGCGGAGGGCGAGTGGGCCGCGCTGCTTCTGCGCAATGAGCTGGACGCCTGATGGCGGCCGAGCTCAGCCGGGAGCTGCCGATCGCGATGTTCGACTCGGGGGTCGGAGGACTCACCGTTCTCCACGAGTGCCTCGTCTCGCTGCCGGAGGAGGACTACGTCTATCTGGGCGACGACGCTCGGTTTCCATACGGGGCGCGAACCGAGGACGAGCTCCGCGAGCACGTCGAGCAGGTGAGCCGGTACCTGCTCGAGCGCGGCGCGAAGCTCCTGGTGATCGCGTGCAACTCGGCCGCCTCCGCGGGGCAGGAGGTCGCAAGGCAGATCGCGGCGGAGGCGGGCATAGACGTCGTCGCGGTTATCGACCCCGAGGCCGAGATCGCGGCGGCCCTCAGCGAGACCGGCAAGGTGGGAGTGCTTGCGACCCCGGCAACGGTCCGCAGCGGCGCCTACCTCCGGGCTCTCGCCCGCCAGCAGCGGGCCCTCACGGTGACCGAGGTCGAGGCCCCGGATCTGGCGGCGGTGATCCAGCGCGGCTTCCCGTTCTCGGAGAGTGTGGTCGAGATGGTGCGTTCCTACTGCGAGCCGCTGAAGAGGGCGGAGGTCGACACGGTGATCCTCGGTTGCACGCACTATCCGCTTGTCCGGCCCATGCTCCAGCGCGTCCTCGGACGCGAAGTGCGCCTGGTGTCCGCCGGTCACGCGATCGCGGCCACGGCGCAGCGGGTCCTGGCGGAGGCTGGGCTCGGGAAAAGCGGCAATGAAGAGGGGACCTATCGCTTTCTCTGCACCGGGGACGCCACGGCCTTCCGCGAGCTCGGGACGCGCTTCCTGCAGATGCCGCTCGGGGATATCGAGCGCGTCGACCTGCCCTGAATCGAGTTCTGTCGACTTTTCCGGCCAAGACCTGGTCACTCGACGAAACTGCCTCGATGGCCGCACTCAAGCCTGAGGATGTCCCCTTCTGGCCCTGGGGCCTCCTCCTCTTCATTGTCGGTGTGTACGTCCTCGGCGTCGCCGCCCTGATTGCCGCCGGCCGCCGGGAGGACGCCCGTGCCCTGGCGGGATTCATCCCGGATTGCCTCGTCCTCGTCTCGCGACTGGCGAGGGACGAGCGGATCTCACGCCCTCGTCGCGCTCTCCTCTTCCTCGTCCTGGGCTATCTCGCCCTGCCGATCGACCTCGTCCCGGACTTCCTGCCCGGCATCGGCCAGCTCGATGACGCGGTCGTCCTCGGCCTGGCGCTCCGAATCGTGGTCCACGGCGGCGGCACCGAACTGGTCCGCGAAGCCTGGCCCGGGCCCGAGGCGTCGCTCACCCTGGTGCTGCGCGCGGCCGGTCTGGAGACCAACGGGGCAGCGACTCCGCCGACTACGCTTTAGACGATGAGCATCCTCGAGCAGGTCCAGGAGGACGTGAAGACGGCGATGAAGGCAGGCGAGCGGGAGCGCGTCGGCCGGCTGCGCATGCTCGTCAACGCGCTCCAGGCCGAGGAGAAGGAGGGTAAGGGCGACCAGGTTGCGGCGCTGCAGCGCGAGCGCAAGCGGCGGCTGGATGCCGCAGAGGCCCTGCGCGAGGGCGACCGCACGGAGCAGGCAGACGCCGAGGAGGCCGAGGCCAGGCTGATCGAGGGATATCTGCCCGAACAGCTCTCGGACGAGGAGCTCTCGGAGCTGGTCGCTGGGGCGATCGAGGAGTCCGGCGCCAGCGAGCCCAAGGACATCGGTGGCGTCATGAAGGTGCTGATGCCGAAGGTCGGCGGGCAAGCCGACGGCAAGCGGGTCAGCCAGGCGGTGCGCGAGAAGCTTGGCGCGTAGGCAGCTGACCATCGACAACACCGTCGCCGCGGAGCTTGCCGGCTCCGAGGACGCCGTGCTGAAGAGCCTTGAGGGACACCTCGACGTCGAGCTCTTCCTGCGCGGCAACATCCTCACGCTGGACGGAGAGGCCGGGGACGTCCGCACAGCGGAGAGCGTGGTCGGCGAGCTGGTCGACCTGATCGAGCAGGGTCACGAGATCGCGCCGGGAACGATCGAGGCGGTCACGGGCGCGCTCGACCAGCACGAGAGCCCGGCGGAGATCCTCGAGGACGTCATCTGGCAGCACCGCAATACGCGGATCGCTCCCAAGACCGTGAACCAGAAGCAGTACGTCGACTCGATCCGCAGGCACACGATCACCTTCGGGATCGGCCCGGCCGGCACGGGGAAGACCTTCCTGGCCGTGGCGATGGCGGCCGCGGCGCTCTCGCGCGGCGATGTTCAGCGCGTGATCCTGACCCGGCCGGCGGTGGAGGCGGGCGAGCGGCTCGGGTTCCTGCCCGGGGACATCCAGGCGAAGGTCGACCCGTACCTGCGTCCTCTCTTCGATGCGCTCTACGACATGCTCGATCCGGAGCGTGTCAACTCCTACTTCGACCGCGGCACGATCGAGGTGGCCCCGCTGGCCTTCATGCGGGGCCGTTCGCTGAACTCCTCGTTCGTGATTCTCGATGAGGCTCAGAACACGAGCCCCGAGCAGATGAAGATGTTCCTCACCAGGCTCGGCTTCGGCTCCAAGTTCGTCGTCACCGGCGACATCACCCAGATCGACCTCGAGAAGGGCTCGCGATCGGGACTGATCGAGGTCGGCGGCATCCTCACCGGCGTCGAGGACATCAACTTCATCCGCTTCGGCGGCGAGGACGTCGTCCGCCACAAGCTCGTGCAGCGGATCGTCGCCGCCTACGGTGAGGCCGAGAGCCGCAACCGAACCGGCTCCGGCGATTCCAGGGGCGACTGACATCGACCTCTCGGATGTCCCCGGCGATCTGAGGCGAGCGGTCGGCGCCGCCCTGCACGCCGCCGGGGTGAGCGACGGACACATTGGCGTCGAGATCGTCGGCGAGGGACGGATGCGCACACTCAACTACGCCGCGCGCGGCGTAGACGAGGCGACCGACGTCCTGGCTTTCCCGATCGATGAGCAGGATGAGGCAGCCAGGGGCCCGCGTGAGCTCGGGGACGTGTTCATCTGCCCGGCGAAGGCCACCGACGTGACCGAGGCCGCCGTTCACGGCGCGCTCCATCTGTGCGGCTATGACCACGAGACCGACAGCGGAGAGATGCTCCACCTGCAGGCCAAGGTCATGGCCTCCCTGCGGTAGATGCGCCCGGCCCCGGACGCGAAGCGGAGGAGCCGAAGGCGATGAAGTCGGGATTCGTGGGGGTGGCGGGGCGACCGAACGTCGGCAAGTCAACCCTGGTCAACGCGATCGTCGGCGCCCACGTGGCGATCGTCTCAGAGCGACCGCAGACCACCCGCCGCGCGATCCGCGGTGTGGCCACCGATGCCGATGCGGGCTGGCAGCTGGTCCTGACCGATCTCCCCGGCGTCCAACGCCCCCGCGACGCTCTCACGGAGCGCATGCAACGGCGGGTCGAGCGCGAGATCGGAGAATCCGACGCCGTCCTGTTCGTCGTCGATGGTGAGCAGGGCGTCGGACCCGGCGACCGCTTCATCTCCAAGGCGCTCCTGTTGGCGAACGCGGACACCCCCGTCCTCTGTGCCGTCAACAAGGTGGACCGGCTCAACAACGCCCAGACGGCGGCGGTCCTCGCGGAGACCGCCGCGCTCGACGCGGTCGACGAGATCTTCCCGATCAGTGCACGCAGGGGAACCGGCCTCGAGGCGTTGATCGAGAAGCTGGTCGAGCTGACGCCCGAGGGACCCTTTCTGTTCCCGCCGGAGCAGCGCTCCGATCTGCCCAGCGAGGTCATGCTCGCCGAGCTGATCCGCGAGCAGGTCCTCCGCCGTACCCGCGACGAGCTCCCGCACGCCATCGAGGTTCAGGTCGAGGAGGTCGCGTACCGCGAGGACGGCGTCGTCGAGGTACACGCCCAGATCTGGGCCGAGTCCGACTCCCAGAAGGCAATCCTGATCGGTGCGGGCGGCAGCAAGGTCAAGGAGACCGGCACGGCGGCCCGCGTCGAGCTCGAGCGAGAGCTCGGCGCGCGGGTCTTCCTTGACCTCCAGGTGCGGGTGCGGAAACGCTGGCGTAAGGACGAGAACCTGCTCGATCGACTGGGGATCGAGTAGCCGTTCACATCCCGTTCACCGGCGGCCGGTCCGAGCGGGTCAGCATGCCGCCAGCGAAGAGAGGAGCGAGATGGACACCGAACGAGATCGCGAGGAGTGGACCGAGGAGGACGAGCGTCACCCCGAGGGAGCCGAGCAGCCGATGCCCGTCCAGGAGGAGGGCCTGGCCGTCGGTCTGGAGGGGCAGGACGACTTCGACGCCGACCTGGACCCCGAGATTGCGGAAGAGGTTCGGTTGCAGGAGGAGACGCGCGAGGCCGAGGGGGACGATGGGCCGGTCGAGACGGTGCTGAACTTCCGTGACGAAGAGGACGACGAGGAAGACTGAGCATCTCTCGCATTTCCTGAGCTGAAGCCGCGCCTTCAGGCGCGCGAGCGGCCGATTCGTACACTGATGCGAGGGTGCTCCGCAGGGCGTAGCTCGAGGAGCAACCCGTTTAATCATGGTCGTGCAGACCGCCAGAGACGCCGCCAAGGTCCGCTTCGACGAGCGGGGTCTGGTGCCGTGCGTGATGCAGGACGCCCGCTCCGGCGAGGTGCTCACCCTCGCCTACATGAACGATCAGGCACTCCAGCTGACCCTGGAGACCCGCGAGATCCATCTCTACAGCCGCAGCCGCCGGGAGATCTGGCGCAAGGGTGCGACCTCCGGGAACATCCAGCGCGTACGCCAGATCCGCTACGACTGCGACGGCGACGCGCTCGTCGCCCTGGTCGATCCGGTCGGTCCGGCGTGCCACACCGGTGAGCGCTCGTGCTTCTACCGCGACCTCGAGGGAAGCGCCGACCCGGACGTCGATGCGCCCGCCGCCCCAGGCGAGCCGGCCACTCTTCCCTACGAGGCGCTGGCCTCGCTGGAGCGGACGCTGGTCTCCCGCCAGCGCAACCGGCCCGAGGGCAGCTACACGGTCGAGCTCCTCGAGGATCCACGGCTCGCCGGCGACAAGGTCCGGGAGGAGGCGGCGGAGGTCGTCAAGGCGGTCGGCTCGGAATCGGAGGAGCGTGTCGCTGAGGAGGGCGCGGACGTCGTCTACCACCTGGCCGTCCTGCTGCTCTCCCGCGGCGTCTCGATGGCCGAGGTGCTGCAGATCCTGAACGGCCGAAGACGATCGCGATGACCGCGGTCCGCGCCAGGACCGAGCTGCCCGGCCTCGAGCCGGACCTCGATCGTGCCCGTGAGCTGGGGCGCGATGCGAACGTGATCCCGGTTCGCTACCGCTTCGTCGACGACCTCGAGACCCCAGTGAGCGCTTTCCTCAAGCTGCGCGGCGACGGCCCCGCCTTCCTGCTCGAATCGGCTGAGCAGGGTCGCCTCGGCCGCTGGTCCTTCCTCGGGTTCCGGCCGCGGTCTGTCCTGCGCTGGAGCGAGGGGAAGCTCTCCGAGTGGGGCGGCGAGACCGCCGCCGAGTCGGGCGGGGGCGCGCCACCCGACCGCGTCGTCGAGGCGCCCGACCCATACGCGGCGGTCGCGGACTACGTCGGCCGCTTCCAGATCGCGGAGCCCGACGAGCTGCCGCCGTTTGCCGGCGGCGCGGTCGGCTTCTTCGGCTATGACCTCGTCCGGACGGTGGAGCCGCTGCCCGAGCCGAACCCGGACACGATCGGCCTCCCGGACATGGCGCTGATGATCACCGACCTGCTCGTCGCCTTCGACCACCAGCGGCACGAGGTCACCCTGATCGCCAACGCCTTCGTCGAGGACGGCGGCATCGACGAGGCGTATATGCGGGCCGTCGAGGCGATCGGCGAGATGCGGGAGCGGCTCCGTGAGCCGGTGCCATCGATAAGGGTTGCCAAGCCGCTGGCGCCCTCGCCCGATATCCCCGCAGGCGAAGCCGAGGAAATGGCGGTTGGTGGCGAAGCCGTGAACCGTTCCGTCACCTTCGAGTCGAACATGACGCGCGAGCAATTCGAGGCGACCGTCTCCCGCATCATCGAGTACGTCCATGCGGGCGATGCGTTTCAGGTCGTGCCGTCCCAGCGGTTTACGGCGCAGACGCCGGTGCAGGCGTTCTCCATCTACCGAGGCCTGCGCACGATCAACCCGTCGCCCTACATGTACTTCCTGGACTTCGGGGACTTCGAGATCGCCGGCGCGTCGCCCGAGCCGCTGGTCAAGGTCACCGGACAGAGGGTCGAGACGAGGCCGATCGCGGGCACCTACCCGCGCGGGGGCGACGAGGAGGAGGATCGCCGCCAGGCCGAGCGCCTGCTCCAGGACCCGAAGGAGCGCGCTGAGCACGTGATGCTGGTCGACCTGGGCCGCAACGACCTCGGCCGGGTCTGCGAGTACGGCTCGGTGAACGTGGACGAGCTGATGGTCGTCGAGACCTACTCCCACGTCCTCCACATCGTCAGCCAGGTCTCGGGACAGCTTCGCGACGGGATCAGCGCGATGGATGTGCTCCGCTCGGTGCTCCCGGCCGGCACCCTCTCGGGGGCGCCGAAGGTTCGCGCCATGCAGATCATCGACGAGCTCGAGCCGCACAAGCGCGGCTCCTACGGCGGCGCGATCGGTTACCTCTCCTACACAGGCGACCTCGACACCGCGATCCACATCCGGACGGTGGTGGTCAAGGACGGTCTCGTGCACGTCCAGGCGGGCGGCGGAACGGTCGCCGACGCGCAGCCTGCCTACGAGTACAACGAGTCGGTCAACAAGGCGAAGGCTGTCTTCCGCGCGGTCGAGCTCGCCGCCGAGCAGTCGGAGTGGCCCTGACATGACCAGCGTTCTCGTGATCGACAACTACGACTCCTTCACCTACAACCTCGTCCAGCACCTGGGCGAGCTCGGGGCCGAGGTCGGCGTGGTGCGAAACGACAAGGCGAGCGTCGACGAGCTCCGGAGTCTGCAACCCGATCGCCTGGTCGTCTCTCCGGGGCCCTGTACTCCGAAGGAGGCGGGAATCTCGGTCGAGGCGGTCCGAGCCTTCGCGGAGGCCGGCACCCCGGTGCTCGGCGTCTGTCTCGGGCACCAGTCGCTGGTCGAGGCCTTCGGCGGCAAGGTGATCCGTGGCGATCCGATCCACGGCAAGGACGCCGAGGTGCAGCACGACGGACGCACCATCTACCAGGGGCTCTCCAACCCGTTGGTCGCCGGTCGCTACCACTCGCTGATCGCCGATCCGGACCTGCCCGACGAGTTCGAGCTGACCTCCACCTACGGCGAGGTGGTGATGGGCGTCCGCCACACGGAGCTGCCGGCGGAGGGCGTCCAGTTCCACCCCGAGTCGGTTCTGACCCCGCAGGGAAAGCGCCTGCTGGCCAACTTTCTCGGGCTCCAGGGAGGCTCGCGAGATGCCCAATGACATCCTCACGCGCGCGATCGACGAGGTCTGCGCGGGCACGCACCTGACCGCCGACCACACCTCCGCCGCCCTCGCGGAGATCATGGAGGGCCGCGTGAGCGAGGTGCAGACGGCTGCCTTCCTCGTCTCCCTGCGAGCGAAGGGGGAGACGGTCTCGGAGTTGGTCGGCCTCGCCCGCACGATGCGACAGCTGGCGGCCCACGTCGAGATCGACGAGCCCGCGCTGCTCGACACGGCGGGCACCGGTGGGGGCCCGACCACCTTCAACATCTCGACCTCCGCCGCCCTGATCGCGGCGGGGGCCGGCTGCAAGGTCGCGAAGCACGGCAACCGATCCGCCACGAGCAAGTCCGGCTCCGCCGACGTGCTCCAGGCACTTGGCGTCGACATCGAGCTCTCGCCGGAAGAGGTCGCCACCTGCATCGATGAGGTCGGTTTCGGCTTCATGTTCGCGCCCAAGCACCACAGGGCGATGGCGCACGTCGTCCCGGTCCGCAAGGAGCTCGCCGTCAGGACGGTCTTCAACTTCCTCGGGCCCCTCACCAACCCCGCAGGCGCCAACGCCCACCTGCTCGGCGTCTCCGACCGGAGCTACCAGGAGATCATCGCCGATGCCCTTGTGCAGCTCGGTTGCGACCGGGCGCTGGTCGTTTCGGCGGACGACGGGATCGACGAACTCAGCCTGGCCTCCAGGACGCGGGTGATCGAGGTCGCGGATGGAGGAACCGAGGAGTGGTATGTCGAGGCCGACGAGCTCGGCCTCCAGCCGGCGCCGCTCGATGCGATCCCCGGCGGGGAGCCCGCGGAGAACGCCGCGGTCGTCAGGTCGGTATTGGAGGGAGAGGCGGGCCCGGCTCGGGACGTCTCGGTGCTCAACGCGGGTGCCGCGATCTACGTCGCCGGCGGTGCCGACAATCTCTCTCACGGCGTCGCCAAGGCAATCGACGCAATTGACTCCGGCGCCGCGCGCGACGTGCTCGATCGACTGGTGGCCCGCTCTCGCGAGCTCTCCAGCGCTAGCTAAGGTGCGGTCGAGATGGCGATGATCGAAGAGCTGGTCGCGTCCGCACGGGCGGGCGTGGAGCGGCGACGCGCCCAGGTCCCGCTGGCGGACTTGGAGCACCGGTTGGGCGAGCGCCCGGAGCAGCGCCCGTTCGACGAGGCGCTGACCAGGCCCGGTCTGTCGCTGATCGCCGAGTTCAAGCGCCGCTCACCGAGCGTCGGCGAGATCCGGGATGGCGCGGCCGCAGCCGAGATCGCGCGAGCGTACGAGGAGGGAGGGGCGACGGCGCTCTCGGTGCTCACCGACGAGGCGCACTTCGGCGGCTCGATCTCCGATCTCGTCGAGGCGCGTCGGGCCTGCGAGCTTCCGGTCCTGCAGAAGGACTTCATCGTCGACCGATATCAGCTCTACGAGGCTGCGCTCGCCGGCGCGGATGCGATCCTGCTGATCGTCGCTGCACTCGGTGGTGAGAACCTCGGCGTGCTCCACACCGAGGCGGGGGAACTCGACCTCGACTGCGTGATCGAGGTCCACAAAGAGTCTGAGCTGGAGACCGCCCTCACGGTTGACGCCGACGTGATCGGAATCAACAACCGCGACCTCGAAGATTTTTCAGTGGACGTGGGGACCACCTTCGAGCTGATCACCGACGTTCCGGCCGGGAAGACCGTCGTCTCTGAGAGCGGCATCGCGGATCGCTCGACGCTGGAGGAGCTCGAGCGGGTCGGCGTCGACGCTGTTCTGATCGGCGAGGCGCTGATGCGAGCCGACGATCCGGCCGCCAAGGTCAGGGAGCTGACCGCCGACGAGGAGTCGACGCGCGAGCATTTTCTCTAAGAAGTCGGTACTCGACTTCTTAGAGAACCGGTAGAGAGGGCTTAGAGAGGGTTAAGCGCCTGCACCCA
This sequence comes from Solirubrobacterales bacterium, assembly GCA_036520315.1. GTDB lineage: Bacteria > Actinomycetota > Thermoleophilia > Solirubrobacterales > 70-9 > DASUPK01. The sequence continues at coordinate 15,231 of DATDJZ010000152.1, forward strand.
CACTGGCTGCGTGCAGAGCGTCAAGAGATTCCTCGGAACAAGCTTCGGGTCCGCCGTCGCCGGCGGACTCGTCGTTCTGGTCTGCGGCCTGGTCCTGATCGAGGCCGGGGTCGTCGACACGAACGACAACTCGCCCTCCTCCGGAGTGGTCGCGCCCGCTGCTCTGGCCGAGCCCGCCAGCAACTCCTCCAGCAAGGGGCTCACAGTTCACGACATCTACCAGCGCGACGCCCAGGGCGTCGCCTTCATCAGCTCTCAGATCGTGCAGCAGACCCAGTCGGTATTCGGGATGCCGCAGCAACAGCAGAGCACCGCCACCGGGTCGGGCTTCCTGGTCGACAACGACGGGCACATTCTCACCAATGCGCACGTCGTCGCTGGCGCGAAGCGCGTCGACGTGCAGCTCGGTGACGGCGACACCCAGCAGGCCCAGATCGTTGGGACCGACCCGTCGACCGACATCGCCCTCCTCAAGGTCGACAACACCGAGGGCGCGCACCCGCTGCCGCTGGCCGACTCGAGCAAGGTTCAGGTCGGCGACCCGGTGGTCGCGATCGGCAACCCCTTCGGCCTCGACCGCACGGTCACGACCGGCATCGTCTCCGCGCTCCAGCGCCAGATCCAGGCGCCCAACGGCTTCTCGATCAGCGACGTCATCCAGACCGATGCGGCGATCAACCCGGGCAACTCTGGCGGTCCCCTGATCGACGGCGCGGGCCAGGTGATTGGGATCAACTCCCAGATCGAGAGCCAGAGCGGGGGGAACGAGGGCGTCGGCTTCGCCGTCCCGATCAAGACTGCGGCCGACGTCGTCTCCCAGCTCGAGAACGGCGGCGAGGTCCAGCGCGCCTATCTGGGGCTCAGCGGCGGCGACGTCACCCCGAGCATCGCCCAGGCCCTCAACCTGCCCGTCCAGCAGGGCGTCCTCATCGAGCAGGTCCTCAACGGCGGCCCCGCCGACGACGCCGGAATCAAGGGCGCGACCGGGCAGGCCACGATCGGCGGCCAAACGGTGCCCATCGGCGGCGACATCATCACCAAGGTCGACGGCAAGCAGGTCTCAGGCATGGACGACGTGATCTCGGCGGTCAACGAGCACAAGCCCGGCGACGAGCTCACGCTGACGGTGTGGCGAGACGGTCAGCAGCGGGACATCACGGTCAAGCTCGGCGATCGCCCCGCGCACGTGCAGGACTCGAGCTCCAGCACGCAGCCCTAGGGGTGGGGCTCCCCGGAGCCCGGGCCGGTGGATCGCTCACTTCACTGGCTGGCTGGTTGCTTCTTCTCGATGCTGAATCCCAGGTCTCCGAGCACTCTTACTGCGCCGGTCTTCCCGCCCTCGAAATCGCTGGAACCAAGGCGCTGGCCCGTGGCGAACTCATAAGCAGTGCCCAAGATTGCTTTGGGCGGATAACGGCGGTCCTCCCAGACCAGCTCATACGTCGTGGTCGGGGCGAACCCGTGCTCGGAGTAGAACCTCTCCGGACCCAGTTGGTCGTATTCCTGGATCGCGCGCAACACGTCTGCACGGTCCACGCGGTCCCATGCCACTGTCATCGGGTCCTCCCAAGATTGGCCTGGCCTGCGTTCCAGTTCGCGGTCATTCAAACGTTCCTTTCACTTCAGCGCGTCTGCTGGGGCACCTCGACGACCCCGTGGTCGAGCAGGCTCTCGCCGGTCTCGGCGACGGTGTCCTCGATCGGCCGCGGCGACCAGCCGAGGACGCTCCCGGCCCGTTCGGAGCTCAGGTCGGTCCGCTTGCCGAGAGTGCCGACGATCGAGCGGATGCCGCCGTCGAAGAGCGCCATGCCGCGGACGAGTAGGTCCGGGATCTGCCGGGTTGGCACCTTCGACGCCCGGTCTCCCAATCGCTCCTTGAGGATCTTGCCGGCGTCCGCCATCCAGAGCCACTGGGTGACGGCGATGAATCGCTTGCCGCCGCCCTCGGGTGACGTCATCGCCCTGATCTCCAGATCGGCCACGTCGCGCACGTCGACGAAGTTGAACCCCAGCCTGGGGACGCCCGGCATGCCCTTCAGCAGGCGCTCGATGGACTGGACCGAATAGGAGATGTCGTCGTGCAGGAGCGGGCCGATGATCGCGCCCGGGTTGACCACCGCCAGACGGTCCTCGGCGCCGCGCTCCTCGGCCAGGTCCCAGGCCGCGCGCTCGGCGATCGTCTTGGAGCGCACGTAGGGGGTCAGTCCGTCCGCGTCCGGGTCTGTCCAGTCCTCTTCCGTCAGCGGTCTCTGCTCAGTGCCCTTCGCGAGCCGGATCGCGGCGACGGAGGAGGTGACGACCACCCGGTTCACGCCGTGGTCGAGCGCCTTTCCGAGGACGCGCAGCGTGCCCTCGCGGGCCGGCACGATCAGTTCGTCCGGATCCTTGGGCTGCTTCGGCGGGAATGGGGAGGCGACGTGTAGGACGTAGTCGCAGCCCTCGATGACGTTGTCCCAGTGCTCGTCGCTCATCAGGTCGGCTTGATGAATGGTCAGGTGGTGGGTGGGATCGACCTGCGACGCGACCGCCTCGTGCACCTCCCGCTCGCGAGCGGGGTTCCGGACGGTAGTCCTCACGCGATAGCCGCGGCGAATCAGCTCGACGATGCACCAGCCGGCGAGATACCCGGATCCGCCGGTGACCAGAACCGTCTTGCCGTCGCCCTCGGCCATCGGCCTACTCCATCACACCGATTGCGCGGGCGGGCGCCGTCGCCTCGATCGAGCGACCGGGCTTGGCGAAGAGGACCTGGACGTCGCGCAGCCGGCGCTCCCGGAAGCCGGCCTCGCTGATCGCCAGCCAGAGGGTCCAGAGACGCCGGAAGGACTCGTCGTAGCCGAGCTCGGCGGCGAGGTCGGTGTTGGCGATGAAGCGCTCACGCCAGAGCTCGAGCGTACGGGAGTAGTGCGCGCCGATCTCCTCCAGCCAGACCATGCTCATGTCCGTCTCCCGCGCGACGCAGCGCTCGATCACCTCGACGGAGGGCAGGCAACCGCCCGGGAAGATCAGGGCGTTGGAGAAGCTCCGCGCCGTCTTCTCGAGCTCGTAGAGGCGGTCGTCGATCACGATCGCCTGCAGGAAGAAGAGCCCATCCGGCTCGAGCAGCTCCGAGCAGCAGTGGAAGAAGGCGTCGAAGTACTGCCAGCCGACCGCCTCGATCATCTCCAGCGAGACCAGCTTGGTGTAGCGGCCACGCAGGTCGCGGTAGTCGTCGAGCAGGACCGTCACCCGGTCTTCGACCCCCGCGTCCTGGATCCGCCGCAGCGCCCCCTCGCGCTGCTCGCGCGAGATCGTCGTCGTCGTGACCCGGCAGCCGTAGTTGGCGGCCGCGTAGGCGGCCATCGCGCCCCATCCCGTGCCGATCTCGAGCAGGTGATCCTCGGGGCCGAGCTCGAGCGCCTGGCAGATCCGCTCTAGGCGATGCTCCTGTGCCTCGGCGAGGGTCGCCTGCGGGTGGGGGAAGACCGCCGCCGAGTACATCATCGACTCGTCGAGGTAGAGCGCGAAGAGGTCGTTGCCGAGGTCGTAGTGGGCTGAGATGTGACGGGGCGAGGCGCGTTTGCTGTTCCGCGGGACGCGCCACACCGTCCGTTGCAGCGGTGCCAGCAGAGGGTGAAGGCGGCGCCGCCAGCGGTCGAGGGGCCCCATATTGCGGGCCGCGATCCGGACCAGGGTGACCAGGTCGTCGCAGTCCCAGACGCCGTCCCGGTAGGCCTCGCCGAGCCCGACGCTGCCGCCCAGCATCGCCCGGTAGAAGCGCTGGGAGTGGACCTGGAGCGTCGCGCGCAGCTCGGCATCCGGCTCGCCGAAGCTCAGGCGCTTGTCGTCCGGCTCCACAAGTTCGAGCCGTCCGTCCTGAATGCCCGCCAGAGCCCGGAGACCCAAACGCCTGCAGGCGCCCTCGGTCGCGGTCATCGCTGTCAGCCTACCCCCGGCAGGCGCCCTCGCAGGGAGAATCGCGTCGGCGCTTACCCTTGTCGCATGACCAGAGTGAAGGTGTGCGGCATGACCAACCTCGCCGACGCTGAACACGCGGCGAGCCATGGCGCCTGGGCGATCGGGCTGATCCACCATCCCGATAGCCCGCGCTACGTGCAGCCCGAGGCCGCGGAAGAGATCGGCGCGGCGCTCAAGCGACGCTGCGAGATCGCGGGCGTGTTCGTCAATTCCACACTCGACGAGGTGATCGATGCCGCCGAGCGGGAGAACCTCACGCTGCTCCAGTTTCATGGCGAGGAGGGCCCGTCGTTCTGCGTCGAGGCGGGTCGCCGCACAGGGGCCAAGGTGATCAAGGCGATGCGGGTGACGAGCGCCGCGGACGTCCAGGCGGCGGAGGCGTTCCGCACCGACTTCCACCTCTTCGACACCTATTGGCACGGGGTCCACGGCGGGACGGGCCAGAGCTTCGATTGGGACCTGGTCGCCAGGCGGCGATCCAAGGTCCCGATGATCCTGGCTGGCGGCCTGACGGCCGAGAACCTGGCCGGGGCGCTCGAGCTGATCACGCCTTATGCGGTCGATGTCGTCAGCGGTGTCGAGGCCGAACCTGGGCGCAAGGATCACGCGAAGGTCGAGGCATTCCTGGAAGCCGCCGGGGTGCAGGTCCCCTCGCGGACGGCCTCGCAATGAGCACCACTGTTGAGGAGCGCTTCGGCCCGTACGGGGGCCGGTTCGTCCCCGAGACGCTGATCGCCGCCCTGGACGAGCTCAGCGCCGCCTGGGCCGAGGCGCGGGACGACGCGGACTTCCAGTCCGAGCTCGCGACGCTGCTCCGCGACTTCGTCGGCCGCCCGACGCCGCTCTATCTCGCCGAGCGGCTCTCGGAGCGGGTTGGCCGCCGCGTCTACCTGAAGCGCGAGGACCTCGCGCACACCGGGGCTCACAAGATCAACAACGCCGTCGGCCAGGCGCTGCTGGCCCGCCGGATGGGCAAGACCCGCGTGATCGCCGAGACCGGCGCCGGACAGCACGGCGTCGCCACGGCAACGGCCTGCGCGCTCTTCGCCCTCGACTGCGTCGTCTACATGGGGACCGAGGACATCCGCCGCCAGGCACCGAACGTCGAGCGTATGGGACTGCTCGGGGCCGAGGTGATTCCGGTCGAGGCCGGTTCCCGGACCCTGAAGGAGGCGGTGAGCGCGGCGATCCGCGACTGGGTGGCGTCCGTCGAGACGACGCACTACGTGATCGGGTCCGTGGTCGGTCCGGCGCCGTACCCGGCGCTGGTCCGCGACCTGCAGCGGGTGATCGGCGATGAAGCCCGCTCGCAGGCGCTCGAAGCTGAGGGCTCACTGCCGAAGCGTGTGATCGCCTGCGTCGGCGGCGGCTCCAACTCGATCGGCAGCTTTCACGCCTTCCTCGA
>DATDJZ010000153.1:0-16304 GCA_036520315.1 Solirubrobacterales bacterium
CGGCGCCGAACTCGTGGGCGAGGTGGCGCAGTACGGGGACATCTACCGGTACTGCTACGTCCGCGGCCCCGACGGCATCATCATCGGGCTGGTCGAGGAGCTCCGCTGAACGACACTCCGAGCATCGGCATCACCGCGTGACGGCCCCCGCTCGGTAGGCGGCGACGCCGGCCGCGATGGCGGTCTGCAAGTCCGCGACGCCGCACGCCGAGGAGAACCTTCCCACCGCGGAGATGCCGCGACCGTCTGGGCCCCAGCAGCGACCCCAATGGGCTAGACGCGGACCATGATGGCGTTGCCTGCGAAGCGCTGCCATGCCCATCCTCGAGCAGCACTGGGGGCGGAGGCGGGGGTAGCGGCGGCGGTGGCTCCCACCATCGCAGACGACACAAGCACCGACTTCCCACGTTGACAGCGGGGGAGGCCGGGCGCTATGCGGCGTTGAAGTCATCCCGGCGGGATGTTCTGGTTCCGGTGCAGGACGTTCTCCGGGTCGTACCGCGACTTGAGGGCCTGCAGACGGGCGAAGTTATCGGGGCCGTACGCCGCACGGACGCGGTCGAGGGGCTCGTCGGCCTGCATGTAGTTGGCGTAGCCGCCGCTGACTGACCAGGGCTCGATCGCGGCGGCGGTCTCGCGGGCCCAGGCAATGCCCTCGTCGTCGTGGGCCGGGTCGGTCCAGTTCGCCATCACGCTGACGTTGAAGGCCGCGTCGCGGTAGCCGAGGGCGGCGCTGTCGGGCTCGACGTTCTTGGGCGCGCCCCGCAGCGACTCGAACAGGATCTCGCCGGGCGGCCGGCCGAGGGCGGTCAGACTCTCGACCAGCGTGTCGATCAGCTCGTCCGGGAGCTCGCGAACGAAGTGGCCCTTCCAGTAGTTCCGATCGACCCCGTAAGGCGGGTCGAACTCCTTCTGCTGCTCGAGGAAGCTCCGCTCGTGGACCGTGTCGTCGGCGAGGCCCGGCGCCGAGCGGAGGGCCTCGAGCTCCTTCGGCTCGCTCCCCTTGCCGGTCCAGCAAGGGAGCACCACGAACCCGGGCTCCATCGACTCGCCCATCACGAGCTGCGCCTGGCAGGCGAAGTCGTTCCCGGCTCTGCCGTCGACGTCCCGGAAGGCGCGGAGGGCGTCGCGAACCGCCTCTCCCTCGTAGCGAAGGCGCCCGCCGACGACCCGCTCTACCGGATGGAGTCGGAACTCCGCGCGCGTAGCAACGCCAAAGTTGCCCCCTCCCCCGCGCAGCCCCCAGAGCAGCTCCGGATCTCCATCCTCGCCCGCCCGGACGACGTCACCGGCCGGAGTGACGACCTCCGCGGCGATCAGGTTGTCGCAGGTGAGTCCGTGCTGTGCGGTCAGGTGGCCGATCCCGCCGCCGAGGGCGAGGCCGGTGACGCCTGTGGAGCCGACAACGCCGCCCGGCGTGACCATGCCGTGCTCTTGGGTCGCGGCATCGAAGTCGAGCCAGGTGGCACCGCCCTCGGAGATCGCGATGCGCCGCCCCGGATCCACCTCGACGTTCCGCATCCGCGAGAGGTCGATCACCAGGCCGTCGTCGACCGCGCAGTGCCCGGCGGGGTTGTGGCCGCCGCCGCGGACGGCGATCTCGAAGCCGTTCGACTGCGCGAAGGCGAGAGCGGTGGCGACGTCGCCGGCGTCGACGCAGCGCGCGATCGCCGCCGGCCGCCGGTCGATCAGCAGGTTGAAGGAGAGGCGCGCCCGCTCGTAGTCGCGGTCGGACGGCTCGAGGACGTCGCCCGTCAGCGTTTCGCGGAGTTCGTCGATCGCTTCGGCCATCTCAGGGGCTCTGGTAGAGGAGCTCGACCGCCCCGTGCGGGAGAACGCGCTCGCTCTTCAGCTCGAGTCTGTTGTCGACCTGGAGCGCGGGGGTGAGCCGCATGCCCTCGCCCGCGAAGGCCGGGAGGACGACCAGTCCGAACTCGTCGATCGCCCCGCGCTGCCGGTACGTCTCGATCGTGGTCGGACCGCCGATCAGGTGAACGTCGCCACCGCGATTGGCCTCGCGCACGCGCTCCAGCAACCGGTCCGGATCGCCGTCGACCACCACCTCGTCGGGTATACCGGGCGGCCGCTCGGAGCCGAGGACGAAGACCTCTACGTCGGACCAAGGCCATGGATCGGCATCGATCGCCGGACCGAGGGTGGTGATCCCCATCAGGACGGCGTCGCACTTCGACTGGAGCTCGACGAACCCGTAGGCCTCGGGATCCCATTCCGGATCGGAGAGCTGCACCGGGAGACCCTCGGCGTTCGAGATGTAGCCGTCGAGGCTGGTGCACATGCGAGTTCGGATCTCCATCGGCCCTCCTTTCGTGATCTCGAACTACTGACGCCTGGAGACCGGGAAACTCATCGCGGCTGGGAGTCCGGCACCGCCCAAACCGCTACTCGGGCATGTGGCAGACGACCTCGATGTTGTTGCCGTCAGGGTCGCGCACGAAGGCGCCGTAGTAGGTCGGGTGGTAGTCACGGAGACCCGGCTGCCCGTTGTCAGTTCCCCCCGCGTCGAGCGCCGCCGCGTGGAAGGCGTCGACCGTCGCCCGGTCGGGTGCGGTGATCGCGACGTGCACGTTCTCGGTGGTTGGTTCGCGCTCGCCCGAGATCCAGAAGTCCGGCTTCCTGTCCCTGCCGAATCCCCCGTGTCCGGGCGCCGGCTCCATGAGCAGCTCGTAGCCGAGCGGCGCGAGCGCCTGCTCGTAGAAACCGCGGCTGCGGTCGTAGTCCGAGACGTTGATACCGACGTGGTCGAGCATGGGCGGAGACTATGCGCGCTCGAGTATTCGCTTCAAGTCGGCGAAGTTCGCGTCGACCCCGCGCTTGACCACGCGCGAGGCGAGCGGCCCGAGCGCGCCGGCGACCCCCGAGAGCTCGACCTCCGCCGACAGCTCCAGCCGTGTGGCATCGCCCTGGCTGTCGAACCGGTAGCGGTAGACGAAGGGGGTCGGGCCCGATGTCGAGCGGATGGTGAACGCGGTCGGGCGTTCGCGGTAGACGACCTCGAGGTCGTTCTGCGCGCGGCCACCCGGAAGCTCGCGCTCCATCACGTAGGTCGATCCCGGTTCGCCCTGCCCCGATGTCAGCTCGACCGCCTGGACCGCGGAGTTCCAGCGAGGAAAGTCGCGTGGATCCGCGACGTAGTCGAAGACCTCCTCGATGGGCCTCTTGATCGATACGGCGGTCTCGAAGTTCATCGCTGCACCTGCGTCGCTCCAGACTATGGTCCCGGGCGTGGGAGAGCCAGCGACCGAGGTTCCGCGCGAGCAGAAGCTCGTCTTCGGCGAGGTCACCGTCGTGATCCGGGTGAGCGCCGAGGACTCGGGCGGAGCGATGACGGTGCTCGAGGAGGTGCCGCCTATGGTCGACACCCCCCTCCACGTCCACAGCCGCGAGGACGAGCTCTTCTACATCGTCGACGGCGAGCACATCATCACCCTCGGCGAGCGGGAGCACCGCCTCGGGCCTGGCGAGGCGATCTTCGCCCCGCGCGGCATCCCACACGCTCAGCGGCGAGTAGAGCCGGGCGTCGGACGCGAACTGGTCGTGCTCACCCCGGGCGGCTTCGAGCAGTTCTTCCGCGACCTCGCCGAGGCCGAGCGCAGCGGCACCCTCGGGCCGGACGCCTACGCGGAGGCGTCGGAGCGGGTCGGCATCACTTGGCTCTGAGCCCACTCGGTCTCCGTCTGATCCGTTCGGGATCGTCCACTGTGAGTGGCGCCCGACCAGCAGCCCACCGACAGGTTCCGGATCCTCTGCGTCGACGGCGGGGGCATCCGAGGCCTGATCCCCGCCCTCGTCCTCGCCGAGCTCGAGCGCCGGCTCCAGGAGCGGGCCGGCGCCCAGGCACGCGCCTCGGACTACTTCCACATGTTCGCCGGGACCTCGACGGGCGGCCTGGTCGCCCTTAGCCTGACCGCGCCTGACCCGGATCACCCCGAGCGCCCGGCCGTCAGCGCCGACCAGCTGGCTCGCTTCTACACCGAGGACGGCCCGGAGATCTTCCGCCGGAGCCTGTGGCAGAGGCTCCGCACACTCTGGGGCTGGCTGGGGCCCAAGTACACGCTGGGCCCGCTCGACCGGGCGATCGAGAACCGGCTCGGAACGACCCACATCGAGCACGCGCTGCGCGAGCTGATCGTCACCTCCTACGACATGACCAACCGCGAGCCCTACTTCTTCAAGCGCTGGCGAGCGCGCGAGGTGCCGGAGAGCGACCGCAACCGGCCGCTCGCGGATGCCGGTCTCGCCACCTCCGCCGCTCCCACCTACTTCCCCTCGCACGAGCTCGATGGCCGCGCCCTCGTGGACGGCGGCGTCTTCGCCGCCAACCCGGTGATCGTCGCGATCGTCGAGGCGCTGAAGCGCTTCGGCGACGACCCGCATCACCTCGACCAGGACGATCTGCTCGTCGTCTCGCTCGGCACCGGCCTACACGAGGACGGCTACCGCCAGGAGCAGGTCCGCCGGTGGGGCAGATTGGGCTGGGTGCTGCCCAAGCGCGGCGAGCCGCCGGTTCTAGGCGCGACGCTGGGCGGAGCGGCCGACGGCGCGGACCACTGGGCCCACACCCTCCTCAATCACCCCGACGATCCGCATGTATCGGCCGCAGAGGTCGGCCACGGGCCACGGTACTTCCGTCTGCAGGTCCCGCTGACGGAGTCGATACCACTCGACGACCCCAGCGAGACGACGCTGACGGAGACGCTGCCGGCGCTCGCAGAGGAGCTGATCGGCACCCACGACCAGCGGATCTCGGAGATCGTCGACCGGCTCCTGGCCTTCGAGCCGCTCCCGTACGACCCCGCGCCTGCCGCTTAGCGGCCCTTGGTGAGGCGCACGCCCGTCTAGGCCGGCGGGATGTTGTGGTTGCGGTGGAAGAGGTTGTCCGGGTCGTAGCGGCGCTTCACTTCGCGGAGCCGCTCCCAGGTCCCTCCCGGGTAGGCCGCGCGGAGCGCCTCCTCGTCCACGTCGTCGAGGAAGCCGACGTAGCCGCCGGCTCCGTCCTTGCCCATGGCCCCCGCGATGCCGTCCACCCAGGCGCGATGTGTCTCCTCCTCGCCCGGGTCCGCGTACATCGCCGCGATGCTGACCATGAGATTGGAATCGCGATGGGCGAAGGCGGTGGCGTCAGTGGGCACGCGACCGAAGGCACCGCCCAGGACCCGCAGCTGGACCGCCTTCATCATCGCCGTCGACTTCGGCAGCCACTCGAGGATCGCCCCCGCCGCAGCCGGGTCGAGCGAGTCGGTGAACCAGGTGGTCCCCGTCCCGAGGCGCACCTCCGGCTCGGGGCCCTGGTAGAGCTCCGGGTAGCGCTGCGGCCGCACCATGTCGGCGAGCGGCTCGGCGAGCCCGCGGAAGGGAGCGATCACGTCATCCGCCTGATCGACGGGCCCGACGTAGGCCAGCAGCCCCATGATGACCGGCTTGCCGTGTGCCTCCTCGGGAACGAAGGGCATCGGCGGCGCGATCATCACGTTGGCGATCGTCGAGAGCTCCTCGGGCGCCGCGTCGGCGGCCTCGAGGAAGCCGGTGATCGTCTCGGCGCTCGCCGGGAGAATCATCATCCCGCCGACGATCTCCGAGATCTCGTGGAGCCGGAGCTGGAAGCGCGTCGCGACGCCGAAGTTAGACTCGCCGCCGCGGATCGCCCAGAAGAGCTCGGGCTCGGACTCCTCGCTGGCCCGGACCACCTCGCCGTCTGCGGTGACCACCTCGGCCGCGAGCAGGTCGTCGATCGTCAGCCCGTACTTGCGGACCAGGAAACCGATGCCCCCGGCGAGGGTGATCCCGCCGATCCCGACGGAGCCGGTGTCCCCCAGGCCGGTCACCCGCTCACGCTCGCCCGTGGCGACCACGTATTGGCCCGCCGTCGCGCCGGTCTCCACCCAGGCGCTCTTTCCGCTGTCGTCGATCTCGACCGCGTTCATGCCGGAGAGGTCGATGACGAGCCCGCCGTCCGAGGTGCCGTGTCCGACGCGGTTGTGGCCGCCGCTGCGAACGGCCAGCTCGAGGCCGGTCTCCCTGGCCGCCGTCACGACTCGCGCGACGTCCTCGGCCCCCGCGACCCGCGCGACCGCGAGCGGCCGCCGGTCGATCCCCTTGAAGAAGACCTGTCGCGCCTCGTCGTAGGAGGAATCCTCCGGCGTGATCAGCTCGCCGTCGAGCTGCGTGCGAAGTTCGTCGGTCGGTATGTCCTGTGTTTGTCCGGGGGTGGATGGCATGGCGACTCCTTTCTTCTTTACCCGTAGGACGAATGGGGCCGGCGGAAAGTGACAGCCGGCTCGTTCCTCGGTTGGTTCGCGACTCAAGGAGAAGACGATCGCCAGCCCAAATACTCATCGCTTGGGGGTTGATAGGTCTCCGCGTATTCAACCATTTGGTTTAATTCGTGGGCGATGACGACCGCTCAGCTCGACCGAACCTTCGCGGCGCTCGCCGATCCGACCCGCAGGGCGATCCTCGCCCGGCTAGCCTCGGGCGACGCCACTGTGAGCGAGCTCGCCCAGCCACTGCCGATCTCGATCCAGGCCGTCTCCAAGCACCTCAAGGTGCTGGAGGGCGCCGGCCTGATCACCCGGGGCCGGACCGCGCAGCTCCGCCCGTCCCACCTCGAGGGCGCATCGCTCAAGGAGGCCGCCGACTGGATCGAGGGCTACCGGAGCTTCTGGGAGCGGGGCTTCAAGCGCATGGAGCACCGACTGGGTGGCCGCGATGGCTGAGGCGCCCCTGCCCGACATCGACATGATCTGGACCTTCGAGGCGCCGCGCGAGGAGGTCTGGCGCGAGTGGACCGAGCCCGAGCGCTTCGCGGACTGGTACGGCGGCCCCACCTACCCGATCGCCACGGATGAGATCTCGATGGACGTGCGCGAGGGCGGCAAGTGGACCGCGGTGATGCGCGGGCCGAACGACCACGTGATCCACTGGGACGGCGAGTACCTCGAGGTGAAGCAGCCGGAGAAGCTTGCGTTCACCGTCTCCGACCAGCCCGACGAGGACGTCTACGACCTCTGCACCGTCGAGCTGACCGACCTCGCGGGCACGCGCACCGAGATGCGCTTCACCCAGTCCGGCGGCCACATGCCGGCCGAGGCCTACCGCCGCGCCCAGGAGGGCTGGTCCGGTTTCTTCACCCGGATCGCCGAGCGTCTGGCGGCCTGAGATTTCAAGCGAACAGGAGGAAACAAATGGGCAAGGTTGTCGTAACCGAATTCATCACCATCGACGGGGTGATCCAGGACCCGGGCGGCAGCGGCGAGTACGACCGCGGCGGCTGGAGCTTCGAATACGACCGCGGGGATGAGGGCGACAAGTTCAAGCTCGACGAGCTGAACGCCTCCGATGCGCAGCTGCTCGGCCGGATCACGTACGAGGGGTTCGCCGCCGCCTGGCCGACGATGGAGGACGAGGCCGGCTTCGCGGAGAAGATGAACTCAATGCCGAAGTACGTGGTCTCGACCACGATCACAGACCCGAGCTGGGAGAACACGACCGTGATCTCCGAGAACGTCCCCGAGGAGGTCGCCAAGCTCAGGGATCAGGTCGAGGGCGACATCCTGATCGCCGGCTCGGCCAAGCTGATCCAGACGCTGGTCGAGAACGACCTGGTCGACGAATGGCGGCTGATGGTCTTCCCGCGAATCCTCGGAGAAGGCAAGCGGCTCTTCGACGAGGGGCTCCCCGTCCGCAAGCTGAAGCTGACCGACGACAGGCCGCTTGGCCCGGACGGGATCCGGCTGCTCACCTACGAGCGAGCGAGCGGCTAGAGGTCCGGCGCAAGGACGTCCCCGGCTGACTGGCGCAACGAGGGGTCGGCGCTCTTGGTCGCCTGGCGACCGTCGTGCCCCTGGTGCTTGTCGGCCTTGACTCGATTGCGCAGCCAGGACATTGACTGAGCCAGCATCTCCGGGTAGTTGCTCGGCTCCAGATGGTTACCGGGTGGTGTAACCAGTGTCACGTTTGGATCGTAATTCGCCCACTCGACGGTGCTTGGAGACAGTGAATCGCTCTCTGGCGCGACAGCGAAAATCGGCCGCTTGCTCTCCTTGCGCCGGAACAGGGGGGAGAAAAACTCCTCGGTCTGCGGGGTGAGCTTGAACAACTGATCGAAGAAATCATGTGGATACCTGCCGCTGCTGGACGCCTGATTGATGAAGTCCGGGATGCTGGACACCGGGGAATGGGCTGCCGCCGCATCTACCAGCCCGCGCTGAGCAAGGAACGCTGCCATCGTTCCGCCCGCCGACTCGCCATAGGCGTAGACCCGGAGTCCCCTCTTCTTCAACTGCTTGGCCAGCCGCACCGCCTGAGCGAAGGCCGTCGGCACATCCCCGAGCACATAGTCGAGGTTGATCGTCTCGAACCCCTGCATACGCGCCGCTTCCTGCTCCCGCCTCATCGGGTGGCCGGGGCCCAGAAGCCAGCCGCCTGGGTGGAAAAAGAGCATCACCGGAGGGGCGGCGTTGGTGTCGACAGAACACTGCTTGCGCGTCCTGTCGAGACCGGCTAAGCCGTATGGACCGGCCGGGCGGGCGGCGGTCGGCAGACAATCAGGTCCCTGCGCGAGGGCTGTGCCGGTAGCCCCGCCGACGACCGGCGCCAGGGTGGTCCACAGCAGAACCGCGACTACGGCTCTACGGAGGACCGCCCCTCTCTCAAACACCGTAGCCGGCGCCTAGTACTTGTTCTTGCACCACCTTCCGGTCAGACGCTCGCGCCGCATACCTGAAAACCGAAACCGGCGATGGTCATCACGCCAGCGCGATCGGCGGCGTCAGCTCGGCGCAGCTTCTTATCGAACCGATCGAACTTGAATCGACCGAAGGCGGCAGCTGCCGAGGACGAAAATGCTTCGGCTTGTCTCCGGTCGTTGAGCCACGTGCCGATCATCCCGGCATCGCTCGCCAGAGGGGGCACGGCAGCGATCTGGTTGGTCACGGCGGCGTGGACCAGGTTGAGCTGGCTCAGGGATCGGGCGGTTCGCCCGGTCTGCTTCACCCAGGCATTCGCCGTTCCGTGGAACAGGAGACGGACCCACCGCTTGTAATTTCTCTTGTATGCAGACGCCGCCGTGGCCATAGGGGCCACGGATGCCTGGCAGATCGGATCCACCTGCCCGATGTACTCGGCACGCGTGGAAGCTGCGTGGGCGGGAGCGACGCCGACCAGCACGGTGGCCAGTATCGCCGTTGCGAGTACTCCGCCCGCCTTCTTTCGGATTCCATTCCCCATTCCCTCTCCCTCTCTTTCGTCCCCCTATCGAGACTTGGCTACAGCCATGTCTGACGAAGCTTCTCCGGGGTCCCATAAGGTCCGCATACGGTCCCTCGCCTGACCGCGATACAGATCTCGTACAGATCTGGCCTGCTCAGCCGATGAAGCGGTAGCCCAACCCCGGCTCGGTGACGATCAGAGCGGGACGAGAGGGTTCGCGCTCGACCTTGCGGCGCAGGCCGACCATCTGCACGCGGAGGAGGTGCACGTCGTCGGCGCTCTCGATGCCCCAGACGTCAGTGAGAAGCTGGCGGTGAGTGAGCAGCCGACCTCTGCCACGGACCAGGGCGCCCAAAAGGCGGAGCTCGGTGGGGGTCAGGCTGACGCGCTCGCCATCGCGCCGGACGGTACGCCCGGCGAGGTCGATCTCCAATCCGTCGGCGGTCACCACGGACTCCGGCTCATCCCCGTTGGCTGCCCGTCGGACGATTGCGTGCAAGCGTGCAAGCAGCTCGTCTTTGCCGAACGGTTTGGTCACGTAGTCGTCAGCGCCGGCCTGGAGCGCGCGTACCTTCTCCGGTTCCTCGTCGACGACCGAGAGGACCAGGATCGGTAGGTCGCTCCACTCGCGGAGACGCTCGCAGAGCCATATCCCGTCCTTGCCAGGCAGGCTGAGGTCCACGATCGCCACATCCGGGGTTTGGGTCGCCGCGGCGTCGAGCGCCTCCTCGGCCGTAGCTGCGCTGACCACCTCGTAACCCTCGGAGCCGAGCAGCACCTCCATCGAGCGACGGATCTGTGGGTCGTCATCGCAGACGAGGGCCCTGGGATTCACTGAGCCTCCCGGGGCGCTCTGGTGTCGCCCTCCTCGAGCGGCAGCTCGATGACGAAGCTGGCGCCTCCCTCCGGAACCGCGCCAACCCTGACGCGACCCCCATTCGCCTCGACGAAACCGCGGACGATCGCGAGCCCGAGGCCGGTCCCAGACTCGGGCTGGCCGGACCGGAACGGCTCGAAGGCGGAGTCTCCCAGGGAGCGATCGAGGCCCGGCCCTTCGTCGGCGAATTCTATTCGGACGATTCCGTCCTCGCCAGCCTCGCCGCGGACCCGGACACCGAGGCCCGCGGCGTGGCGGCGCGCGTTCTGCAGCAGGTTGGCGAAGGCCCTTTCCAAGTGGACCGGATCGGCCGGGACCAGCGGTAGCTCGTCGACCTCGACGCGCACATCCATGCCGGGCTGGGTGGCGAGCGCTCTCGCGAGGACCTCCTCGATAGAGATCCATTGACGATCGGGGTGCGCCACGCCGGCTTGGAGCCGTGCCAGGTCGAGCACGTTGTCGACCAGGGTCCGCAGCTGTGCGGTCGACGCGGCCGCGATCCGAACCATCTTTGCTCTCGCCGCATCATCCACCTTCGCCTCTCCAAGCACTTCGACCGCCGTCGAGAGCGCCGTCAGCGGCGAGCGGAAGTCGTGGGAGACGGCGCGGAGAATGGCCGTGTTGGCCGCGTCGCTCCGCCGCAGAGCCTCAGCGTCGACCGCCTCACGCTCGAGTTCGACCCGAAGCGAGACGGTCTCGAGCATTGCGCCGACAGCGGGCGACAACCGCTCGATCGAGGCCGGTGTGTCGGCCGGAAGCGGGTCCTGTGTCACAAGCGTCGCCATCAAGCGGCCGTCGGACCGGATTGGAAACGCCGTTCCGCCAGGTCCGTCGCTGAGCTCGCCGTCGCCCCGCAGCCGAACCGTGCAGCCGAGAGCCTCGCTCAGCACCTCGCCGGTGACCTGGCGCGCAGCATCCTCGCTGGCCACCGGAAGCAGGCGCTGCGAGAGTTCGCCCAGCAGCACGGCGGCCTGCCGACTGCGCGCGGCGTCCGCGGCCCTGTGGGCGGCGCGGCCGGCCGTGAAGCTGACCACCGCCGCAGCGCCGGCAAGCGCCGCCAGGTCGACGTAGGCACCCTTCTTACCGCCGACCTCGCCAATGGGCTCGATGTGGATGAAGCCGAAGGCGGTCTCGGCGACGACGATGGTCGCCAGAGCCCACCAGAACCCGTAACGAATTGCCATTACGACGATCCCGGGGACGTAGACGACGACGAGTAACGGCGTCGGGCCCCAGGCATCACGCATCGGGAAGACGACCGCTGTGCCGACAAGGACCACTACCAACAGCGCGAGCAGCGGCCGACCGATACCAGTCGACTGCCGATCCAGATAGCCAAGCCCAGGCTGCTGAATCAAGGCCCCACGATTCTACGCCTGGAGTGAGGGTGCTCGCTAGGGCAGGAGCACGATCTTTCCCCTCGACCGGCCGTCCTCGAGACGCTCATGCGCCTCGGCGGCCCGGGCGAGCGGGAAGGTCTCTTCGATCGCGACCGTGAGCTTGCCTTCGTCGGCAAGCGCGGCCAGCGACTCGAGCGCGCAGTAGTCGGGCTCGACCTGGATGCCGGCGGCGCGCTTCCCCTGTTCGCGGGCCGCCGCGGCAACGGCGTCGGTCACGCCGCCCGGGAGGACGATCAGCAGACCGCCCTCGCGGAGAGTCTCGAGCGAACGCAGGCCGTAGTCGTCGCCCCCGACCCCGTCGAGCACGAGGTCGACTTCCGAGAGGACCTGCTCCCAGGGCGTGGTCGTGTAGTCGACTGGCTCGTCCACCCCAAGTTCGCGCAGAAAGTCATGGTTAGCCGCGCGGGCAGTGCCGATCACGTGGGCGCCGCGGGCCTTGGCGATCTGCACTGCGAGGTGGCCGACGCCGCCCGCGGCGGCGTGGATCAGGACGCGATCCTCCTCCTCCACCCCGGCGAGGTCGACGAGCGACTGCCAGGCGGTGAGGCCGGCAAGCGGCAGACCGGCGGCCTGCTCGTTGGAGAGCGCGTCTGGCGTGCGGGCGAGCTGGCGGGCGGGTGAGCTGACGTACTCGGCGTAACCGCGGGCGAGGCGAGGGAACCAGGGCATGCCGAAGACGCGTTCGCCGGCGGCGAAGCGGGTCTCTCTTTCGGCGATCCCCTCGACGACTCCCGCCACGTCCCAGCCGAGGATGAACGGCGGCTCGCCGACCGCCTTCGGGTTGCCGCCGTAGCGGCGGGTCTTCGAATCGACCGGGTTGAGCCCGACGGCTGCGACACGGATCAGAACCTCGGTCTGGACCAGCTCGGGTCTATCGACCTCCTGGACCTCGAGAACCTCGGGCCCTCCGAGCTCGCAGGCGACGACCGCCTTCAGAGGCTCACCTCGACGCGGTGATCGTGCTCGTCGAGCACGTAGTGGGCCTCGGCGGTCGCCTGGTAGAGGCGGTGGCGAGCCGGAGGGCTGACATCGTCGACGGTCACCTCGCCGCCACCGTGGCCGACCGAGCGCTTGGAGAAGATGTCGACCCCCTCGGCCGTCTCGTGCGCGGGAAGCTCGCGGGCGACGCCGAGCACGTAGACGCCCTGGCCCGTTTCGACTGGCACCGTGGAGTCGAAGATCACGATTCCGACCTCGCGGCGGTCGCGCAGGTTGATCGAGTGCGTCGCGTCGGGCTGGGAGATCCAGAAGAAGTCGCCGTACCCGGAGGGGGCGTAGTAGACCGGGCTTGCCCACGGCTGCCCGGAGTCATCGGCGGTGGCGATGACCATGTAGAGGCTCTTGTCGATGATCTCCCGG
Organism: Solirubrobacterales bacterium; assembly: GCA_036520315.1. GTDB lineage: Bacteria > Actinomycetota > Thermoleophilia > Solirubrobacterales > 70-9 > DASUPK01. The sequence continues at coordinate 12,865 of DATDJZ010000153.1, forward strand.
CCGATCGACACCCAGTCGCGATCCTCGTTCATTGGCGGATTATTGGGGATAGACACCTTGGCTGCCGCCCGATGAGTTTCCTGGGGCAGGACGGTCGAATGGTCAAACGAGCAAGAGGAGGAAGCTGAGATGGGGAAGCTGGTGGTGACCGAGTTCGTCACCGTCGACGGGGTCTTCGAGGACCCGGGCGGATCCGAGCAGTTCGAGCGCGGCGGTTGGGCGTTCGAGTTCGAGCGCGGCGAGGACGGCAATCAGTTCAAGGTCGACGAGACCATGGAGGCCGACGCCCAGCTGCTCGGCCGGCGCACCTACGAGGAGTTCGCCAAGGCGTGGCCCTCGCGCGAGGGAGAGTTCGCCGACAAGTTCAACTCGATGCCGAAGTACGTCGTCTCGACGAGCCTCGAGAACCCCGAGTGGCAGAACACGACGGTAATCGGCGGCGACGACCCGGCGGCCGAGATCCGCAAGCTCAAGGAGGAGATCGACGGCCCGATCCTCGTCGCCGGGGGCGCCAAGCTGCTCAAGTTCCTGCTCGACGAGGGCCTGGTCGACGAGCTGCGCCTGATGGTCTTCCCCGTCGTGCTCGGCAAGGGCCGCCGGCTGTTCCTCGACCACACCGCGAAGAACCCGCTCGAGCTGGTCGAGACGAGGCCGGTCGGCGATGACGGCGTCCTCGTTCAGATCTACCGGCCGCGTCAGTAGGCTGGCGCGCATCGAGATCCATCACCTGAACTGCGGCTCGATGTGCCCTCGGGGGGCGCGCGCCTTCACCGGGCGCGGCGGGTGGCTGGAGCGGACCGAGGTGGTCGCACACTGCCTGCTGGTCGAGGCTGGGGACGAGCTGGTCCTGGTCGACACCGGGTTCGGGTTGGGCGACTGCTCGGATCCGGGCCGTCTCGGCAGGCCCTTCCGGGCACTGGTCGACCCGAGCTGTGATGTGGGCGAAGCGGCGATCCGGCAGATCGAGGCGCTCGGGCGGGACCCTGCCGACGTCCGCCACATCGTGGTCACACACCTGGACCTCGACCACGCGGGTGGTCTCGGCGACTTCCCGGAGGCCGAGGTGCACGTCCTCTCGGCCGAGCTCGAGGCGGCGCTTTCGCCGTCGCTCCGCGAGCGAACCCGCTACGTGAAGGCACAGTGGGCGCACGGGCCGCGCTGGGTCGAGCACGGCGCCGGCGGGGATACCTGGTTCGGTTTCGAGAGCATCCGGCTCGTCCCCGGCCTCGACGCGGAGATCGCGATGATCCCCCTGCCGGGCCACACCGCGGGCCACAGCGGCGTTGCGATCAACACCGGGGACCGTTGGCTCGTCCACTGCGGCGATGCCTTCTTCCACGCCGGGGCCCTCGAGACGCCGCCCCGCATCCCGGTCGGCTGGCGCGTCTTCGAGCGGATCAACCAGCACGACGGTGAGGCGCGCGCCCGCAACCAGGGGCGCCTGCGCGAGCTTCGGCGAAAGCACGGGGACGAGCTGACGATGATCTGCTCCCACGACCCGGACCTGCTCGCGGCCGCCCAGCGGCAGCCGGAACCAGCCTGAAAGGAGGAGCCATGGACCAGCCGACCGCCGAGGATGCACTGAAGAAGCTCGAGGTCCTGGTGGGAGAGTGGACCCAGGAGGCGACCCCGCCGGGCGGCGAGCCCTGGCCCGGCGAGGCGAGCGCGACCTTCGAGTGGCTCGACGGCTCAGACAACCGGCTGCTGGTCGAGCGCACGAGTGTCGAGATGCCCGAGGCCCCGAATGGCGTCTGCGTGATCGGCTGCGACGCGGCCAACGGCCGCTATCTCCAGCTCTACACCGACGACCGGAACGTCTGCCGCGTCTACGAGATGAGCCTGGAGGGCCGCGAGTGGAAGCTCTGGCGAGACGGCGAGCCCTTCTCACAGCGCTTCACGGCGACGATCTCAGAGGACGGCAACACGATCGAGGGTCGCTGGGAGGCCGCCAAGGACGGCACCAATTGGGAGACCGACTTCGACCTCACCTATCACCGGGTGCGCTGAACGGACCGCCCGGAGGCGGGGGTGCGAAGGCGGGCCCCGGAAGGGGCCCGCCTCGTTCTGCCGGGGGATGACAGACCGGGTTCAGGCGGCGACGGCCTGCGGGACGGTCTCAGGCTCCCGCTCGCTCTCCGACTCCACCGGCTCGCGCTCGATCTCCCGCTCGCGCACCAGCCAGAGGGCGAGCGCGGCGCCGGCGAGGCAGAGCAAACCGCCGAGGGTAAGCACGTCGTTGAGCCCGGTGAGGAAGCCCTCGTGGGCCGCGTTCGAAACCGCCTGCTGGGACTGTGGGGGCACCGCCGACAGGGCCTGATTGAGGCTCCCCGAGGACATGGCCTCCACCAGGTGGCGGGGCTGATCGCCGCTCGCCACCGGAGTCCCCGCGGTGAGCTCGCTCACCTTGGCGGCTCCCTGACCGACGAAGATCGCGCCCCAGACGGCCACGCCGACCGCGACGCCGACCTGGCGGAAGGTGTCGTTGATCCCCGCGGCCATGCCGCTCCGCTCCTTCGGCACCACGCTCAGCGCGACGTCCGCGATCACCGGGTTGAGGAATCCGACGCCCGCTCCCAGAACGAGGAAGCCGCCGAGCAGGGTGGTCCACTCGGACTGGGCGTGGATCCCCGACATCAGCAGCAGGCCGAGCCCCGCGACGGCCAGGCTCCCGCTCATCATCAGGCGGGCGGGGGCGCGTGACAGCAGGGCTCCCGCGACCGGAGCGGCGAAGAAGCTCACCAGCGTCAGCGGCAGGTAGCGCAGACCCGCCTGTAGCGGCGAGTAGCCCAGATAGTTCTGGAGGTAGAGCGTGAGATAGAGGAACAGCGCGAACGCCGACGCCGAGACGGCGAACGCCGCCAGCTGAACTCCGGTGAACGACGGTCGCTTGAAGAGCCCTAGCGGGAGCATCGGCTCCCTGACCCGGCTCTCGATCGTCACGAAGGCCGCCAGCAGCGCACCGGCGCCGGCGAAGAGCGAGACGATCAGAGTCGAACCCCAGCCCTCGTCATTGCCGCGGACCAGCGCCAGCACCAGCATGAAGAGGGCGGCGCTGAAGGTGGCTACGCCGGCCCAGTCCACGCGGGTCGAATTCGGGTCGCGCGTCTCCCGCAGCTTCGTGTAGGTGACTCCGATCGCGGCCATGCCGATCGGCACGTTCAGATAGAAGATCGACTCCCAGCCGAGCCCGTCGGTGAGAGCACCGCCAACGAGCGGGCCGATCGCCACCGCCACCCCGATGGTGGCGCCGTAGATCCCCATCGCGGTACCGCGCTCGCGGCCGGCGGGGAACTCCTGCGCCAGCAGCGCCAGGGAGACGGCGAACATCACCGCGCCGCCCACGCCCTGCAGGGCCCGGGCGATGTTCAAGAAGGTCGGATCGGGCGCCAGAGCGCAAAGCAGCGAGGCCGCGGAGAAGATCCCGAGCCCCCAGGCGAACA
>DATDJZ010000154.1:0-5862 GCA_036520315.1 Solirubrobacterales bacterium
GCTCGCGGGTCGTCCGGGTTCATGAAGGTGGACCCGAAGGTCTTGATTCCCGACGGCTGGGCCTCCTTCCGCCTGCGCCGCATCTCGCCCATGGTGGCCTTCACGTCGGCCGGATCCGCCTGGGAGAGGGCGAAGCCCGCCCCGGTCACCACCTCGTGATCGCCGAGATCGGAGCCGCGGTAGCGAAGCCCGAGATCCTCCGGCCGCCGGCTCTTCGAACCGGCGGCGGTGCAGACCGTGACGACGTCCAGCACCCTGCCCAGCTCGCCCCCGTAGGCGTTGGCGTTCATCCTGACCGCCCCGCCGACCGTGCCCGGGATGTTGACTCCGAACTCGAGTCCGGCCAGGCCCCAGCCGGCCGCCCGCGCCGCTGCCGAGGGGAGGCGCGCCCCGCCTCCGCAGAGAACGGTGGTTCCCTCCCGCTCGATCCGCGTCAGGTCACCGGCCAGCTTGATCACCAGGCCACGGAAGCCGTCGTCCGAGATCAGCAGGTTCGAACCAGAGCCGACAACCCCGAGGGCGAGGCCCTCCCTCTCCGTCCAGGCCAGCAGGTCGATCACCTCCTGCTGGGAGGAGGGGCGAGCGAGGAAGTCGGCGGAACCCCCGGCCCGCACCGTGGTGAGACGCGCCAGGGCGTAGTCGCGCTCAATGCCGGGCGGAGTGCTCACTCCTCCCCTCTTCCGTCCACCAGAGCCTCGGCGAGCTTGTGGATGTCGCCGGCGCCGATCGTGATCAGCAGGTCCCCCTCCCGCAACCGCGGTGCGAGCGCCTCAGCAGCCTGTTCGGCCGTGGGAAGCCACCAGACGGGGGCCCCTCCGGCGCGATCGGCCGCCTCCGCGGCGACCATCAGTCCGCTGACCCCGGCGAATGGCCCGACCGGCTCCTCGCGCGCCGGATAGACGTCGAGGACGGCGACCTCATCGGCAGCGGCCAGCGCCGCCCCGAGCTCAGGGGCGAGCGCCTTGGTGCGTGAGTAGAGATGGGGCTGGAAGGCCGCGATCAGCCGGCGCGGCTCGAGCTCCCGAGCCGCCTCGAGGGTGGCCGAGACCTCCGTCGGATGGTGGGCGTAGTCGTCGTAGATCCGGACGCCGTCGTGCTCCCCCTTGAGCTCGAGCCTGCGCGCCACACCGGGGAAGTCGCCGAGCGCCTGTGCGCAGCGCTCGGCGTCGAAGCCGGCCAGGGACGCCGAGGCGAGGGCGGCGAGGGCGTTGGCGACGTTGTGCCGCCCATGAACGGGCAGTGACACCTGGACGTCGAGGCCGGCACCCCGAGCGCGGAACCGGACGCCTCTCGGGTCGGTTTGGATTTCGCTCGCCACCAGGTCTGCCTCCGGCACCGGCTCGCCGGGGTCGGCTTCCACCGCGAAGCGCACCACGCGCTGAGCTTCCCGCCCGGGCAGGCGGACGTCGGCTCCGCACACCACACCCACCGCGGGGGCGGTGAACGCGGCGAAGGCCTCGGCCAGTTCGGCCAGCGAGCTCCAGCGGGAGTGGTGGTCGAGCTCCAGGTTGGTGACGACCGCGACCTCGGGGCGGAGCTTGAGGAAGCTGGCATCGCTTTCGTCGGCCTCGGCCACCACCCACTCGCCGTCCCCCCAGCCCGCGTTGGCGGGTTCCCCGTCCGGCCCGGCCCCGGGCAGCTCTCCTCCCAGGAAGAACGCCGGGTCGGCTCCGATCGCACGGAGGGCCCAGACGCACATCGCTGTCGTCGTCGTCTTGCCGTGCGTGCCCGCCACGGCGAGCAGACGCCGCTGGGAGGAGAGCTCCGCCAGCAGCTCGCCGCGATGGATCACGGTCTGGCCGCGTTCCCGGGCTCGGACCAGCTCCGGGTTGTCCTCCGGCACGGCCGTCGAGACGACCGCCTCCGCCTCGGCCGGGACGTGCTCAGGATCATGGCCGAGCCACGGTTCGATCCCAGCGGCGCGCAGCCGCTCCAGGTAGGAGGACTCGGCGCGATCGGATCCGGTCACCTCGGCCCCCAGTTGTCTCGCCACCAGCGCCAGGCCGCTCATGCCGGCGCCCCCGATCGCGATGAAGTGGAGCCTGCGGCCCTTCATCTCCTCAGCCACCTCTTGCGGCCTCCAGGATCTCACTTGCAATCCTGTCCGCGGCATCGGGCTTAGCCAGCCGCCGGGCTGCGATCGACATCGAGCGGAGGCGATCCTCGTCGGCGAGCAGCTCAGCGATCACGGCGCTCAGGCTCAGGGCGGTGAGCTCGCCGTCCTGGATGACCACGGCCGCCCCGGCCTCGGCCATCCACCGTGCGTTGGTGGTCTGGTGGTCGCCGGTCGCGTGCGGGTACGGGACCAGAATCGCCGGGCGGCCTGCTGCTGCGATCTCCATCACCGATCCGCCCGCGCGGGCGACGACGAGGTCGGCCGCGGCCAGGACGTCACCGAGGTTCGGCTCGTACTGCAGGAGCGTGTAGCGCTCGGGGCTGCCCTGCTCCTCCCAGCGCCGCCGCAACTCGGGATAGTCGCGACGCCCCGCCACGTGGACGACCCAGGGTTCGCCGACGTGATCGTGGGGAAGGCCGCGCTCGAGACGGGTGAACGCGTCGAAGGCGGCGAGGTTGATCGACCGCGCCCCGAGGCTGCCCCCGATGATCGTCAGGCAGTCGGCCGGCCCCGGAATGCCGAAGCGCCGGCGCGCCACCGTCGGGTCGGCCTCGAGCACGGCCCGCGGCACCGGCCGGCCGGTAACCACGTAGGGGCCGCCGTCGCGGCCTGGGATCGGGAAGGCGAGGCAGACCCGGCGGGCGCGGCGCGCCAGCAGCCGGTTCGCGAGACCGAGGTGGCTGTCGGCCTCGGTGAGCACCAGCGGCAATCCCATCCTCACCGCCGCCAGCCCGACGGGGCCCGCCACGTATCCGCCGCCCCCGAGGACGACGTCGGCCCGCCGTGAGCCGAGCAGGCGCCGCGCGGCGCCCACCGCCCGGACGGCTCGGCCTGCCGCGATGGCCGCCTTCAGCGGGTTGCGCCGGTCCAGTCCGCTGACCCGCAGGTAATCGATCTCGTAGCCGGCGGCGGGGACGAGGTCCGCCTCGGCGCGCTCGCGAGTGCCGAGGAAGCTGACCTCTGCGCCCTCAGCGCGAAGCGCGTCGGCGACGGCGATCGCCGGCACGACGTGCCCCGCCGTGCCGCCGGCCGCTATCACGACTCGTGCCACTTGCTGCGCGCTTCCTCCTCGTATTACGGGTTGCTCCTCGGTTCCCTCGGAGCACCCTCGCACTACGGCCCTCGACAACGCGCAGTCTCGCAGGGCCCTCGGCCGTGCGCCCGCCGCGCGAGCGGCTGGATCCGGTGCGCCCGGAGTTGGCGGCCCGAGCGGGCCGGCGCGCGACGTTCAGGATCAGCCCGGCGGCCGCGAGCGTCATCACCAGGCTGGTGCCGCCGTAGGAGACGAACGGCAGCGGAACGCCGGTCAACGGAGCGAGCCCGAGCACGGCGAACAGGTTGAGGGCGGCCTGGGCCATGACCAGCGAGGTCAGGCCCGCCGCGAGCAACTTGCTGAAGCGATCACGGGCGCGGTGTGCCGCCCTGAACCCCGCGTAGCCGAACATCCCGAAGAGCCCGATCAGCACGAACATGCCGGCCAGACCGAGCTCCTCGCCGATCACCGCGGCCACCATGTCCGTGTGGGCCTCCGGCAGGTAGGAAGCCTTCTGCACGCTCGCGCCCAGGCCGACGCCGAAGAGGCCTCCGGACCCGATCGCGATCGTCGCCTGCTTCGCCTGGAACCCCGTCCCGCTGGTGTCGCTGTTCGGATGGAGGAAGCCGGTCAGGCGCGCCTCCTGGTAGGGGTGGGTGGCGATCATCCCGACGCCGATCACCGCGATGGCGATCCCGACGGGTGCCAGGGTCCGTGCCCGCACGCCGCCCAGAAAGAGAACGCAGCAGACCGCGGCTGAGGCGACTATCGAGGTACCGAGGTCGGGCTCCTTCGCGATCATCAACAGCGCGAGGCCGACGATCAGCAGGTAGGGCCCGAGGCCGGACAGGGTCGCGGCTCGCTTCGGCTCCTTCGCGAGCAGGAAGGCCCCGTAGAGGACCAGGGCGAGCTTCGCCAGCTCGGACGGCTGGAACTGGAGCAGCCCGGCGCCGACCCAGCGCTGCGAGCCGTTCACCGTGTGGCCCACGCCGGGGAGCAGGACCGCGAAGAGCAGGAACATCGCGGTCCCCAGGAGCAGCGGCGTCAGCGTCCTGACCGCGGCCACGCCGCGGACGGCGGCGATCCTCATCACCACCAGGCCGATCGCGCCGAAGAGCAGGGTCCGCTCGAGGTAGTAGAAGCCGCTGCCGCCGTGGTTGAGCAGAGATCGCGCCGAGCTGGCGCTGAACACCATCACCGCGCCAAAGGCGAGCAGGCAGAGCGTGGCGGTCAGCAGCAGCGAGTACTCGAGCGGCGGCGCCGCCTGCTTGCTCTTCGCCTGAGCCCTCACCCCAACGCCTCCACCAGCTCGCGGAAGCGGTCCCCGCGTTCCTCGAAGTCCTTGAAGGCGTCGAAGCTCGCGCACGCCGGGGAGAGCAGAACCACCTCGCCCGGCCTGGCCTCGCCGGCCGCCGCCTCGACGGCCCGCTCCAGGGTCTCGACCACCGAGATCTCGACGCCGGCCTCGGCGGCGGGAGCGAGCTCGGCCTCCATTCGGTCAGCGGCCTCGCCGATCAGATAGCAGGCGGCGCAGCGCTCGGCGACCACGGGCGCGAGCGGCTCGAAGCTCTCCTGTTTCGGTCGACCCCCGGCGATCAGCCGGACGCCGCCCTCGAATGCCCGGATTCCCGCCAGCGCGGACGTGACGTTGGTCGCCTTCGAGTCGTTGACGTAGAGCACCGCATCGCGCTCCCGCACCCGCTCGAGGCGGTGACGGACGCCCGGGAAGCTCCGCAGGCCTGCGGCGACGGCGTCGCGCGGCAGGCCCGACGCGATACCCGCGGCCGCCGCCGCCATCGCGTTCTCGACGTTGTGCGAGCCCAGCAGCTGCAGCTCGTCCTCCCGAATCAGCGGCTCATCGGCGGCGAAGATCACCCCGTCGCGGAGGCTGAGCTCGCAATCCGGGTCGGCAGCCTCGCCCTCGGCGGGGCAGAAGCGGACCAGGCGGGCGCAACCCCCGAGGTCGCGCCCTCGCAGCTCCTCCGTGTCGCCGTTGTAGACGGCGACGTCGTCGTTGCCCTGGTTGGCGAAGATCCTCAGCTTCGCCTCCAGGTAGTTCTCGAGGGTGCCGTGGCGGTCGAGGTGGTCGGGCGCGACGTTGATGAAGACCGCGCACTCCGGGCTGAAGTAGGTGGTGTCCTCGAGCTGGAAGCTCGACGCCTCGCAGACCACGGTCGCGTCGGCGTCGACCGCCCCCACCAGCGAGGCCAGCGGCGTACCGACGTTGCCCGCCACCGCCACCGGCCTGCCGGCAGTGCGGTGGAGGTGACCGATCAGCTCGCTGGTCGTGGTTTTCCCGTTCGTCCCGGTGACCGCGCAGAAGGCGTTCGGGATCAGCCGCCAGGCGAGCTCGAGCTCGCCGGTGACCTCGATGCCCCGTTCCCTGGCCGCCACGACCACGGGCGCGTCCTGCGGCACGCCGGGGCTCTTGACCAGCGTTCGGGCACGATCGAGTTGCCGTGTTCCATCCACGCCCAAGCTCACTTCGACGCCCGCCTGCTCCAGCCCTGCCGCCTCCTCGGGGCTGCCTGAATCCACGCCGATGACCGTCTCGCCGCGCTCGGCGAGCACGCTTGCGACCGCTGCCCCCGAGCGCGCCAAACCGACTATCAGGAACGGCCCGCGGGGCAGCGGCGGGCGCGGTTTCATGCCTGAGTTCACATAACCATCTTCGCCCTCGGCCGCCTACTCCCTGCGTGCCGGGGCGTGGCCC
>DATDJZ010000155.1:0-7688 GCA_036520315.1 Solirubrobacterales bacterium
AGCTGAATCGTCCCGGCTTGTACCCGCGCGCGCGGGCCTCGCGGGTCTGGGCGTAGAGCTGGCGGATGTGGTCGAAGACGTTCGTGTAGGTGGCGGGGTTCGACCGCGGCGTCCGCCCGATCGGCGACTGGTCGATGTTGATGATCTTGTCGACCTTCTCGATGCCGTCGATGCGCTTGTGGGACCCCGGCCGGAGCTTGGCCTGGTGCAGCCTGTTGGCCACCGCCGGATAGAGCGTCTCGTTGATCAGGGTCGACTTCCCGGACCCCGAGACGCCGGTCACGCAGCAGAAGACCCCCAATGGAATCGGGACGTCGATCCCCTTCAGGTTGTGCTGCCGCGCTCCCCTGACCACCAGCTCACCGCGCGGCGCCCGACGCCGCTCGGGCACCTCGATCTGGCGCTGGCCCGCCAGGTACTGGCCCGTGAGTGAGGCCGGATCGGCCTCGACTTCGCGGGGGGTCCCCTCGGCGATCACGTGTCCGCCGTGTTCGCCGGCGCCCGGTCCGAGGTCGACGATGTGATCTGCCGAGCGCATCGTGCCCTCGTCGTGCTCGACGACGATCACCGTGTTGCCCAGGTCGCGCAGCCGCACCAGGGTCTGGATCAGCTTCGCGTTGTCGCGCTGGTGCAGCCCGATCGACGGCTCGTCGAGGATGTAGAGCACGCCGACCAGGCTCGAGCCGATCTGCGTCGCCAGCCTGATCCGCTGCGCCTCGCCTCCGGAAAGGGTCCGCGCCGACCGCGCCAGGTTCAGATAGCCCACGCCCACGTTGTCGAGGAAGGCGAGCCGCTCGTCGATCTCGCGAACCAGCAGTCGCGCGATCGCCCGCTCCGTGTCCGTCATCTCCAGCTCGTTGATCCAGGTCAGAGCGGCCCGGGCCGACATCTCCGTGTACTCGTGGATCGAGATTCCGCCGACCTTCACCGCCAGGCTCTCCGGGCGCAGCCGCGCGCCCTTGCAGACCGGACAGGGCTGCTCGGCCATGTAGCCCTCTACCCGCTCGCGGACGGAATCGGAATCGGTCTCGTCGTAGCGGCGCTCGAGGTTGTTGACGATGCCCTCGAACCGGACGCTGTAGGAGCGGCGCCGGCCGAAGCGGTTGGTGTAGTTCACCTTGTGGCGTTCGCCCCCGGTGCCGTAGAGGAAGATCTCGCGGTCCTCGTCGGAGAGGTCCTGCCAGGGCGTGTCGATGTCGATCCCGTAGTCCTCGGCGACGGCCTCGATCAGCCTCTTCCAGTAACGGGAATGCCCGGTGCGCCACGGCTGCAGCGCGCCCTCTCCGAGCGAGAGGGTCGGGTCCGGCACGACCAGCTCCGGATCGACGACCCGCTGGAAGCCGAGCCCGTGGCAGCGCTCGCAGGCACCGTGCGGTGAGTTGAAGGAGAAGATGCGCGGCTCGAGCTCCGGGATCGAGGTGCCGCAGTTGAGGCAGGCAAAGCGCTCACTGAAGGTGAGGCGGTCGCTGACATCGGGCGGCAGCTCACCGGCGCCCTTCGCCCCCTTGACGCCTCCCTTGCGCTCGCCGGCAGCGGCTTCCGGCGCCTGCCCGTTGCTCGCCACGATGTCGACCTCAACGACCCCGCCCGCCAGCGCGGCAGCCGCCTCGACCGACTCCGAGAGCCGGCGACGCAGGTCGCCCTTCATCACCAGGCGATCGACGACCACCGAGAGGTCGTGGTTGTACTTCTTGTCGAGCTTGATCTCCTCGTCGAGGCGCCGCAGCTCGCCATCCACCCGCACCCGGCTGTAGCCCTCGAGCCGGAACTGTTCGAAGAGCTTCTCGAACTCGCCCTTGCGGCCGCGGACCACGGGCGCCATCACCATGAACCGCGTCCCCTCGTCGAGGGTCATGACGCGGTCGGTGATCTGCTCGATCGACTGTCCCTCGATCGGCTCGCCGCACTCCGGGCAGTGGGGCTTCCCGATCCGCGCCCAGAGCAGGCGCAGGTAGTCGTAGATCTCGGTCACCGTGCCGACGGTCGACCGCGGGTTGCGGGAGGTCGTCTTCTGGTCGATCGAGATCGCAGGCGAGAGCCCGTCGATCGAGTCGACGTCGGGCTTCTCCATCAGGCCCAGGAACTGGCGGGCGTAGGCGGAGAGCGACTCGACGTATCGCCGCTGCCCCTCCGCGTAGATCGTGTCGAAGGCAAGGCTCGACTTGCCGGACCCGGAGAGTCCGGTGATCACGATCAGCGAGTTGCGAGGCAGCTCGAGGTCAACGTCCTTGAGGTTGTGCTCCCTCGCCCCGCGGATGACTATTCGTTCCGACGGAGCCATACGAACAAGTGTACGAGCGTGCCCAGACCCGCCCTTGACGCTTGCCGCCTCAGATCTTCTTCTTGAGCTTCACCTTCAGCGTCTGAGTCGAGGCGGTCTCGCCGCTAGGTGGACATCGCCGGTCGGGGAACCAGGTTCTCGCGCCCAAGCCACGTGGACCCCAGGGTGATCGCCCCGCCGGCCACCCCCACGGCAAGGCCCGCGTGCGGGCTCACCTCACTCACCGCGACACCGGCCAGGCCGTTGCCCAGCGCCGCGCCGGTGACGATCGCCATCAGGACCCAGCCCGTAGCCTCGACGGCGGTACCCGTGGGCGCGAGCGAGTCGAGCAGCAGGTAGATCAGGGCGATGGTCGGCGCAAGCCCGAGCCCGCTGAGCGCCATCAGTGGGAACGCCGCGGCCAGGGACGGGACGGCGACCAGCGGAGCCGAACAGAGCGCGAAGACCAGCGCAATGGCCGGGAGCTGTTCCCCTGGGGGCATCCGCCAGGCCCGAGCGCCGAACCAGAGGCCGCCGACCACGCTCCCAACGGCCTGGATCGCGACCAGGGTCCCACCCAGTTCGGCTGCACCGTGATCCGATGCGAAGGCGGTGATCGAGATCTCGATGCCTCCAACCATGATCCCGACTCCGAGGGCCGCGCCCATCAGCACCATGACCCCCGGCGAACGCAGGGGACTCGATCCTCGTTCGTGGGCCGGGGTCCCGCGCCAGGCCCGCGACGCAGCCGAGCCGGCGAACACCGCCGAACCGAGCAGCGTGAGCGCGACGCACGCGCCGAGTGAGGCCGAGGGCGATGCCACCGCGATCACCGCCGCGGCCATCGTCGGGCCGAGGATCCAGGCTACGTCTATCGCGACTGCATCCAGTGTGAACGCGGCCTGTCGCAAGTCCGGATCGGGAACGAGCCCGGCCCACAGGCTCCGCATCGCGGACCCGAGGGGGGGCGTGCACAGTCCCGCGATCGTTCCCGCGACGGCCATTGCCGCGACCGGGGCATCCGTGGCGGCGAGCGGGATGAGCGCGGCGAACGCGACCGAATTCACAACGGTGACGAGCGCGATCACCGAGGTCTGGCCGACCCGGTCGATCACGCGACCCTGGACCGGGAGCGAGCCGGCGGCCGCCAGCGAGTAACAGGCCAGAACAAGGCCCGCCGCTGCGAAGGAGCCCGTCGATCCTCGGACCAGCAGGATCGTCGAAAGGGGCTGCGCGGCGATCGCCAGCCGGCTGAGCGTGACCCCGGCGAGTGGCGCGAGGACCCCGGGAGATCCGAGAACGCGTTTGTAGGCCTCGGGAAACATCCTGCCTCAGGTTAAGCTCGCCGCCTTGGCGACCCCACCCCCCGTCAACGGGATCTCGGAACTCGTCCTGGAGGTATCCGACCTCGAGGCAGCGCGCCGCTTCTACCGCGACGTCCTCGGCTTCGAGGAGACGCTCTACGGCGAGGGCGCCGAGGGCCGCTACTGGTACCTGGTGGGCGAGACCGCTCGGCTTGGCCTCTGGACCGAACAGGTCGGGCTGGCCGGCGGCCGTGGAGGAGCGCACGTCCACTACGCGTTCAGCGTTCCGGACGCGGAGATCGACGGGCTCAAAACTCGGATCGAGGCGGCCGGGGCCGAGATCGAGGGCCCGATCCAGCTCGGCCCCGGCCGGGCGATCTACGTCACCGATCCCGACGGCAACGTCGTCGAGTTCTGGAGCCAGGACATGGCTGCCTACGCCGAGGTCGCCCGCGAGGGCGGCGGGCCGGGCACGTTCCGGTCGGGTGGGTGACCGCTAGCGGGGGACCCGCGAGAAGACGTCCTTGAGCAACTCGGCCCGATCTCGCGCGCCGAACTTCTCCGTCAGCTCGGCCTCGATCGAGGCGGCGTCCTTGCCGTCGACCGCCATCTTCATTGCGACCAGGCGCTCGGCGGCATCGTCGCCGTTCCCCGCGGCTGGAGCGGCCTGCTCGGGCTCCGGCTCGGATTCGGGCTCGGGCTCGGGCTCGCTCGCCGCCGCCTCGGCCTCCGGGACCGCCGCGGAGGCAGCGGCGGCGAGGGTGCCGCCCAGCTCGTCGAGAGCCCGCTTGGCAGCCTCGATCTGAGTTCGGGCGTCGGCCTCCCCGCGCTCGCGGATCTGAGAGGCCTCCACCTGAGCCTGGTCGCGGATGCTCGCCGCCTTCGCCTCGGCGTCGCGGACGATCTCGGCGGCTCTCTCCTCGGCCTCGGCCATCACTCGCCGAACGGCCTCGGCGGCCTGGGTAGCGAGCTGGTCGGCGCTCTTTCCGTCTGCCATCAACGGAAGCCTAGTAGGGCATAGGATCGCCGGGCGTCACCGCGAGGCCTCGACTTGTCCTCCACGACCACATCGCTGCAGATACTCCCGCTGGCCCTGATCATGGTGATGGGGCCGCAGATCCTGACGTCCATCTTCCTGGTGACGAGCAAGGAGCCCGTCAAGAACTCGGTCGCGATGCTGATCGGCGTCGTCCTCGCCGCCTGCCTGAGCCTCGCAATCTGGTTCGGGATCGTCAAGGCGGTCGGGATCGACCCGAAGGAGGGCGGTGGTCCGACCACCGCCGACTGGATCGTCGCCGGGCTGCTGGCGCTCGCCGCGATCCACACCTTCCTCGGGCGGGGGACCGCCAGCGTCCCGAAGTGGATGACGGCTCTTCAGGAGGCTGAGCCGAAGCGAGCCTTCACCCTCGCCTTCCTGCTGATCCTCCTGATGCCCACCGACATCGTCGCGGTCATCTCCACGGCCAACTGGCTGCACGACAACGACAAGGATCTGCTGCATGGCTGGCCGCTGGTCGCCGCCACCACGCTGTTGATGGCGTTGCCGATTCTCGGCTACCTGCTCCTCGGTCACCGGGCCCGGGACGCAATGCCCAGGATTCGCGACTGGCTCACCAGCAACGCCTGGCTGGTCAACATCGTCGTGATCGTCTACTTCATCTACCAGCTGCTCAAGTAGCCGCTGCTACTCGGCTGGAACCAGGATGTCCGCAATCCCGAAGCGGTCCGGGTCACGCGAGGGGAGCGTGGGCTTCCACGAGGGGTCGACCGAACGGTAGGACTCCGGGTCCGCGTCGACGATGCCGACCAGCACCTCGCCGACGATCCGGCCGCCGACCGGCCCGAGGCGATCGCCGTCCTGGAGCACCTCCGCCTCCTTCAGCACGTAGAGCCAGAGCGGGGTCTCCTGCTCCCAACCGACGCCCGCCAGACCGATTTCGCCCTCGGTGATGGGCTCGACGCCGAGCTCGCGCGCGACCGCCTCTCCCGAGGGGAGGCCCACGGCCTGCCCGCGCTGCAGGTCGCGGTTCGCGAGCGATGAATAGGCCGAGCCTTCGTCCTCGCCGCTGATCTGACGCGGGAGTGAGATGAGCGTCCGGGGAAGCTTCCCGTCGATCTTCTTCGATCGTTGCGCCGGATCCTGGCCCGGAACGTCGAACTGCAGGGACCAGTCGATCGCGTGGTCGACCGGGACCGCGCCGAAGCCGATCAGGTCCGGGAAGACCGGCACCGGGCCGAACTCGCGGTTGACCCGGTAGGAGTCGCGGACCTGGCTATGGCCGTAGCGGTAGGCAGCGTCGGCGAACTCGAACGGGATGAAGGGGTCATCCCCCGGCACGAACACGGTTGCGCCACCGTCGAGCAGCTCGTCCACCAGGTCCGGGCCGATCAGCTGAGGCAGGAACTCCTGGAGGATCACCCACTGGTAGTGCCAGGTCGTCGCGCCCCGGGCGTCCTCGAAGACCTCGGCCTCCTCCACCCCGTCCTCGCGGAGACGGTCCACGATCAGGTTGTGGGTCTTGATGAAGCCGACCTGCATCTGGTTCATGAAGAGATGGGTGTCGTTGCGCTGATCCCCGACCAGCGCGATCCCCTCGTGGTTGCGCGGGACATCGTGACCCCCCTCCCCGAGCAGGAGCTTCGCGGCATCGTCCTTCTGGAAGAGGTACGGCGACCCGGTCGGACCGGCGGCGTAGATGCCCTCGAGGTTCGCGCGCGGCGTCCGGAAGTTCCTGATCCGGTCGGGATCCGCGTGATGCCCCAGAGGGGAGCGGTCGGCGGTTATGTCGTGTGCGATGAACTGACCGAAGAAGGGCCAGCCGGCCGCCATCTCTCCGTCGGTCGTTGCATCCGAGTCGTCGTCGCAGATGCCGCCCGGGGCGCCCAGGGCATGGAGCGCCTCGTCCTCGGCGTCCAGCGCCGGGAGCGACTCGAACAATCTGCGGTAGCGACCCCCGTAGACGCCATCGCCAGACCGCTCCGGGGCGAGGCACTGGTCCCGCGCGATTGCCCTGGTGCTCACGAGTAGCTCGGAGTCGGCGGGATCTCCTCGCCTGCCCGCACGGCCTCGACCACCTTCTCGGCGTCCGGAAGCCGGTACTCCTCGCCGTAGACCGACCCCTGTCCTCCGGGTGCTTCGATGACGGCGGCGTCAGCCGTGCGGCCGATGTCCACCGGGACGTAGCCCGCGTCGGTGATCAGGCCCATCACCACCCTCTTCGCGTCCTCGTCGTCGCCGCAAACCCACTGGACCGCTCGGTCCGGCTCCGGCCGGAAGGCCGCCTCAGCCTGGACCCCGAAGTTGAGGGCGTTGAAGCTCTTCGTGTAGCGGGCGCCGGGCATTCTGGCCGCGTTGTGCTGGGCCTGCGTCTCATTCTTGGCTGGCGGGCTCGCGCTGCCGTAGAAGTTCGTGGTGTCGATGACGATCTTCCCCTCGAGCGAGCCCGCTCGCTCCAGGGCGTCGCCGATCCCGTCCCAGGGCACCGAGAGGACGACGACCTCGCCGAACTCGGTCGCCTCCGCCGGAGTACCGACGCTGGCGGCCTCGCCGATTTCCGCGGCCAGCGGCTCGAGCTTGGCCGGATCACGGGAGCTGAGCTTCACCTCGTGCCCGCCCCTAGCGAGCTGGACCGCGCAGTTCCCGCCGATCCGGCCCGCGCCAACGATTCCGATCCTCATCTCTCAGCCGCCTTCCGATCGTTGAACAGCTGCCTCCTGATCCTAGGAAACCCGGCTCCTCCGCCCGAGCATGCCGCGGGCCCGGCTCTCGCCGGGGTCGCGACAACTTCTCTGATTCTGGCCTATGCCCTCGCCGGCTCCGGCAGGGCGCCCGCCGGGGCATCGTGCGGCACAACGCCTCGCCGTCTCGGCAGCCACTCGAGCCAACTGGGCAGGTACCAGTTGCGCTCGCCGAGCAGCTTCATCGTCGCCGGGAGCAGGACCCCGCGGATCAGGGTGGCGTCGATCAGGATGGCCGCTGCCAGGCCCACGCCCATCTGCTTGAACTCGATGAAGCTGAGCGTCGCGAAGATGGAGAACACCGCCACCATCACGATCGCCGCGCTCGTCACCGTGCCCGCGGTCGAGCCGATGCCGCGCTCGATCGCCTTGTCAGTGGGCATGCC
>DATDJZ010000156.1:0-19161 GCA_036520315.1 Solirubrobacterales bacterium
AGGGCGACAAGGGCCCGGCGGCCGCGAACGTCCAGGCGGGTTAAGGAGAAGAGGCATGGCCTCAGGCAGCAAGCGGAAGACCACGATGGCGAAGCTCAACCGTGAACGCAAGGTCCGCGAGCGTCGGCTTGAGAAGCAGGCCAAGAAGGCTGCGCGGAAGCGGGCGGCCGCAGACGCCCGGGCCGACTCCACGCCAAGCTAAATCAGCAACGTCCCGTTAGTCAGTCCCACCTCCTCCGCTTTCGCGTGAATGCAGCAGACTGAGTCGCTCGGAGCCTTAGCCGACAGATAGCCGCTTTGGACGAAAAGCGGCTAGCTGTCGCTTTAGCTCCGGATGTCCGGAACTAAAACGCGACAAGCGAGGCTCCACGGACTGCAAAGGCCGCCGCTAGGGCGGAGGCCAGCGGCCCTCGCCGCTGACCGCGAAGAGGTCGATGCGCGAGAGCTTCGCGAAGACCGCGTAGCGGTGGGAGGCGCTGTACGGCGGGTGGCAGGCCGTCATCAGGAGCTGGTCGTAGCCCACCGGCCTGATGATCCCGACGTCGCTCGGGTCGACGACCTCGTGCCTCTGGACCACATAGGTGAAGGCGGCGTAGGGCATCTCGATCCGAACCTCGTCGCCGTCCTCGATCTGGTCGATGTGGCGGAAGGGCGCCAGGTAGGTGGTCCGGTGGCCCGCGATCGCCACGGTGCCGGGCAGGCCCGGAAGGGACGTGTTCCTGTAGTGGCCGGGCCCCTTCTGCAGTGAGGAGGTGTCGGTGCCCTGGACCACGACCATGTCGAGGCCGATGCGGTCGATCTTGATCCGCCCGATCGCATGGCCCTCCTCGAGGTGCGGCTCGAAGCGATCGGCGAGGATGCGCGCCTTTGCGGCGCTGCCGCTGACGCCGGCAATCGCGGCCAGGTCGGCGGCGCTCGGATACTGCGCCTCGAGGTCTTTGAGCTGGTCCTCCGCCTTCCCCTGCTCGAGCGAGCCGTAGGCAGCCGAGAGCGGCTCCTGCCAGACCAGGGTCAGCCCGGCGTCGGCGAGGACAACGATCCCCGCCGTGATCAGCATCGTCGAGACGATCCGTACCGCCCGCTGCACTGCCCGGATTCTCGCAGCGGCCCCCGGACAAACCCGCCACACTTCCCGGCTCTATGGCCGAGGGTAATGCGAGGGAGCCCCGCAGGGCGAGGCCCGAGGAGCAACCCGTTTCACCGAGAATCGCGACCTACCAGGCCGACCCCGCGGAGGTCGGACGCGTGCTGCTGCTCTACTCGGGCGGGCTCGACACGAGCGTGATGCTGAAGTGGATCCAAGAGCGCTACGGGGCCGAGATCGTCACTCTCACGGTGAATCTCGGGCAGCCCGGCGAGGACTGGGAGGTCGTCACCGGCAAGGCGGAGCAGCTCGGCGCCGTGGAGACGGTGCTTGTGGACGCCCGCGAGGAGTTCGTCGATGAGTACGTGCTGCGGGCGATCAAGGCGAATGCGCTCTACGGCGGCGGCTATCCGCTCTTCACGGCCCTCGGCCGGCCCCTGATCGGCAAGCTGGCGGTGGAGGTAGCCCGGGAGCACGGCTGCGACACGATCGCCCACGGGTGCACCGGCAAGGGCAACGACCAGGTGCGGATCGAGGCGACGATCGCGACGCTCGACCCCGAGCTACGGATCATCGCCCCTGTGCGCGAGTGGCAGATGGGCCGCGAGGAGGAGATCGCCTACGCCCGCGAGCACGGCATCCCGGTGAAGGGCGGCACCGAGGTCTCTCCCTACTCGATCGACGACAACCTCTGGGGCCGCTCCTCGGAGGGGCGGACGATCGAGGATCTCGACGAGCCGGCCCCCGACGACGTCTTTCAGCTCGTCACCCCTCCCGAGAGGGCCGCCGACGAGCCCCAGGTCGTCACGCTCGGCTTCGAGCGCGGCCGCCCGGTCTCGCTCGACGGCGACCGGCTCGGCCTGGTCGAGCTCCTCGAGCGCGCAGCCAAGATCGGCGAGCGCCACGGCGTCGGCATCGTCGATCACATCGAGGACCGCGTGGTCGGCCTCAAGGTGCGCGACCTCTACGAGGTGCCGGCGGCGGCGATCGTGCTGACGGCCCACCGCGAGCTCGAGAAGCTCGTCTGCACGATCCACCAGAACAACTTCAGGGGCGCGCTTGAGAGCCAGTGGGCGTACCTCTGCTACGCCGGGCTCTGGCTGGAGCCTCTGCGGCACGACCTCGACGCCTACATGGAGTCGGTCAACGAGTTCGTCACCGGGGAGGTGGCGCTGAAGCTCTACCGCGGCTCCGTGACCCCCGTCCGCCGGAGCTCTCCGTATGCGCTCTATGACCGCTCCCTTGCATCTTTCGGCGAATCCGGGGGAGAGTTCTCACAACACGCAAGTCCCGGGTTCATCGAGCTCTTCACGATGCAGAGCCGACTGGCCCACAGGATCCGAGAGGAGGCCGAGGAGTGATCTACGAGCTGATTGGGCGGCTGGTTGTTCAGGCGTTGAAGCTGCGCTACGGCAGGGAGATCCGCATCGCCGCCGGTGCGGGGGTGGTGCTGGCCGTGCTCGGCGTCGGCGCCTACCTGGCGACGCGCGGCCAGGACGAAGAGGAGGCCGCCTAGAAACCCTTCTGCCGAAGCAGGTGGGTGTGCTCCGATCCGGGGACGGACCGAGCGCTGATCTCGTTCCTCCGCAGGCTGTAGGCGCGCTCCGCTCGCTGGAGCCGGCGCTGTCGAATTCGCCCGCGGAGCTGCCCGAGGCGGCGCTGACGAGCGCCGCGCCTGTTCCGTGTGCCGATCGTGATGGTGCCCGCATGCGCCTCCATTGCCGCTCCTCTCGCTCGTTTGCTCATCAGATCCGCCGTTCCGCCCGAATTCATCGGATCGGCTCGGGCGCGTCCGGACCGGCTCCGATCTCGCCGGTGAACCGCCCTCGCAGCCGCTTCAGCAGCCCTCGGTCGCGACCGCCGCGCAGCTGACGCGCCGTCTCCGCGAGCAGGGAGCGGATCTCGGCCGTGTGCCGGAACGGGTCGGCGATCGATGCACCGGTCGCCAGTGAATGGGCGGCCAGCAGCCGGTCCTCGACGATCGCGCCCAGCAGTGGGGAGGCCGGAGGCTTGGTCGTGTCGAGCTCCGCGAGCCGAGCGACCGCGTCGCCGTCCTCGAGGCCCAGCAACCTGATCTCAATCGTGTCCTGGTCGATCATCTCGTGCTCCCCTTGTTCGGCAGTTCATTCATGGAACGACTCGATGGTCCCGCACGTGAGGTATCAGCGCAACATGGATTCCTTCTCGACGTGATAAGTTGTCCTTATGCTCGATGTGAGGAGGCTGAAGGTCCTTCGGGAGGTGATCGCGCGCGGTTCGTTCTCCGCCGCGGCCGAGTCCCTGCATCTATCGCAGTCCGCAGTCAGCCAGCAGATCGCCGTCCTCGAGCGTGAGGTCGGCATCCCGCTGCTCGAGCGAACGAGCGACGGGCCGAAGCTGACATCAGCCGGCGAGGCGCTGATGGAGCACGGTGACGCAGTGATCTGCCGGCTCGAGGAGGCCGAGCGCGAGATCGCCCAGATCGCCGGGCTCGAGGCCGGCCGGCTCCGGCTGTCGAGCTTCGTGACCGCGAGCGCGACCCTGATGACGCGGGCGCTCTCCATCTTCCGCCAGCGCTTCCCGAACGTCGAGCTCGAGTTCACCGAGGGGGACCCCGAGGACACCTTCCCGGCCCTCAAGCGAGGCGACACCGACCTGGCCGTGGTCTTTGACTACCCCGCCTTCCCGCTCGACTTCTCCCGCGACGTGGAGGCCGACCTGATCTACGAGGAGCCGATGCGGCTGGCGCTGCCTCCGGGACATCCTCTGGCTGCCGCGAAGTCCGTCCGCGTCGAGGATCTCGCCGACGAGGACTGGCTCTGCGGAGCGATGCCGAGCTCCTGCCGCTTCCAGGTCATCAACCTCTGCCGCGATGCGGGCTTCGAGCCCAGGATCACCTTCCAGAGCGAGGATTACGAGGTGATCAAGCGCTTCGTCGCGGGTGGGCTGGGCGTCTCGATCCTGCCCGAGCTCGCGGGCGGGCACCCGGACATCGAGCTGCGAACGGTGCGGGGGCAGAAGCCCGTGCGCCAGGTCTGGGCGGTGACCCGCGAGAGCGAAGCGCGCCCGCCGGCGGCCGAGCAGATGCTCGGCATCGTGCGGGAGGTCTGCCGCGAGTACCGCGAGGGGACGCACCTTCGCGCGGCCGCCTGACGCTGCACGATTTCTTGCACCCGGCGAGCGTCCCGGCCCCGGCGCCACCGCCGCAGCGGGCCTGTGAGAGCGTTCGCTACGGTTCCGGGCTCCAATAGAGCCGAATCCCTGGACTCCAGGGAGCGGGGGACCCAGAGGCGGCCGCGAGCGGCCGTTGGGGCGAGTCGCCGGCGATGCAGCTCCGGCGTAACGCGACTCCTTTCAGCGTGAGCCCGTCAGCTAACCCCGCAGGCAATGAAGGAGATGGCAGCAGCGCAGACATTCGTAGGCGGCACCCGGCGCGAGCGCATCAGCCGCTCCGCCCGGCGTCGCCGTGCCGGGCTGGGGATGCTCCTCGCGGCCGGCATCCTCGTCGCGCTCGGCGTGAGCCTTGCCGGGGCTGAGCCGTCCCTGAAGGACCGGGTCGAGTCGGCGAAGTCCAACGCCGGCCAGCTCTCCGCTCGGGTCTCCGCCCAGACAGCCCGAATCGTCTCCCTCACCGAGCAAGCGCACCAGGCCGGCGCGCGCGCGATGGTCGTGAACGCGCAGGTCGAGGAGGCCGAGGCTCGGTCCCGCGAGCTCGCCAGTGAGCTCCAGGCCGCCGAGCGCAGGCTCGCCCGGCTCCGCGCCGAGTACGCCGTCGCGGTCAAGGAGCTCGAGAAGCGGCTGGTCGCGATCTACGAAGGCGGCACCGTGGACGAGATGACGGTCCTGCTCAACTCCGACGGCTACGACGACCTCGCCACCCGCTCCGCTTATCTCCAGGCGCTCCACAATGCCGACAGGCGCGTCGCCGAGCGCGTGGCGTCGCTGCGCGACCAGGTGGCCGACCACGTCCATCAGGTCGCCGACCTCAAGCAGCAGGTGGATGATGAGGCCCAGCAGCTGACCGCCGCCCGCGCGAGCCTGATCGCGAGCCAGGCGGCGGCGAACCGCGCCGCGGCGGCCGTTACCGATGCGCGGGCGCAGACCGAGTCATCGCTCTCCAATGCCAAGGGACAGGTCGCGCAGCTCGAGCGGGAGCTCGCCGCCCAGCAGCAGGCCTCCTCCAGCGCGCCTGCCTACCTGGGCGGTCCCTACGCGATCCCGACCTACATCGTGATGTGCGAGTCCGGCGGCAACTACGAAGCCCTCAACGAGTCGAGCGGGGCCGGCGGCGCGTATCAGATCCTCCCTTCGACCTGGCGCGCCTACGGCGGCCAGGGCGCCCCGCAGGACGCCACCAAGGCCGAGCAGGACCGGATCGCCGCCGAGATCTGGCGGGACTCGGGCCCGAGCGCCTGGTCCTGCGCCTAGTCCAGGAAGTCCTCGAGCGCCGGAGCGATGGCCTCAGGGCTCGCCCCGTGGTCCTGGCCATCGAGCGTGCGGTAACAGACGTCCGGGAGCAGCGCGACGAGCGCACGGCAGGAGTTGTGCAGCCAGTCGGGGCTGTTTCCACCGTCCATCACCAGGGTTGGCACCGTTACGGAATCCCGCCACTCGGCCGGCAGCGGCTCGCCGTACATGCTTCCCCGGAGCAGGACCCGCCCGTCGTGGGAGACGGTGTGGGCGAGGCTCTCCATGTCGCCGACCATCGGCGAATCGAGCATCGGCTCCACCATCTCCGCGGGCATGCCGACGGCGTTCGTCATGAAGTAGCCGACGATCTCACGGCGCTTGCCGGCGGCGGTCAGCTCCTCGAGGTGCTCGACGTAGTCCTCGGGCAGCGGCGGCCTGGTCTCATCGACGATGTATGGCGGCTCGTACATCGCGAGCCGGGAGACCGACAGCCCGCGGGCGGTGGTCTCGAGGGCGAGCGCACCGCCCGAGGAGTGACCGAAAAGCGAGGCCGAACCGCCCACGGCATCGATCACAGCCTCCAGATCCTCGATCTCGCGCTCGACCGCGTACGGCTCGGTGAAACCGCTGTCGCCGCGGCCACGGCGGTCGTAGGTGTAGACGGTGAAGCTCGGGGCGAGCTGCTCGGCGAGCGCAGTCGCGGAGTGGCGGTCGTTGAAGGCGCCGCCGACGATGATCACAGGCGCCCCTTCGCCGGCTCGCTCGAAGACGATCGCCGTTCCATCGGCTGAAGTGGTCATCTCGGCAACGGTCATCTCGGTCTCCTGTCTCGAGTTTCCCTAAGAGACCGCTGCCGGGGACGGAATTAATCGCCGGAGTGATCTAGCCGTTCACGCCCCGAACGGTCAGCTTCACCGGCTCGACGCTTACGCCCTTCTCCAGGGTGAGCGGAATTGCGGTCTTCTCCCGAATCCGCCCATGGCTAGCGCGCCGCGATCGCCTTCAGGTCCTTCGGGCGAAGCAGGGCGTGGAGGAGGTGGTCGTCGACCGCCGCGATCCCGCCCTTCTTGAACCTCACCCGCGAGCCGGTGACCTGGGCAACGGCCGAGGAGAAGTCCGGCTCATGGCCGACCAGCATCACCTCGCCGCGGCCGGCGGCCAGTTCGAGCGGGTCGAAGTCCCCTCCGGCGAGGCGGTCGTCCTGCTCGACTGGGCAACCGAGTGGCTCACAGGCCAGCTCCGCGGTCCGCTTGGCCCGGACCTTCGGGCTGGTGAGGCAGACGTCCAGCTCGACGCCGAGCTTCTTCAATGCCTTGCCCGCGGCGACCGACTGGCGCTCCCCCTTCTCGGTCAGATCCCGCGCGGCGTCGGGCTTGCCCTCGCCATCCTCGGCGTCTCCATGCCTGAGCAGCCAGATCACTGGCCTAATCCTTGCCTAACTTCGAGCCCGGTGACTTCTCAAGATTTTGGGTAGTCTGGCCTTGCGCGACACAGGCGACGAGTCACGGATGAGGAGGGTCACTGTGTTCACAGGGAAGCTGGGGTTGGCGGTCGCAATCGCCGCGACGGCTCTGGTCGCGGTTGTCCCGTCGGCTTCGGCGGAGAAGTACGTCGCGGGGTCAGCCGGCTCCGGCGATCCGTTCTTCCCACAGGCCGGCAACGGCGGCTACGACGTCAGCCACTACTCGCTCACGATCGACTACGACCAGCCCGCCAACCTCCTCAGCGGCACGGCCGTGATCCGGGCGACCGCGACCCAGAACCTCCGCAGCTTCAACCTCGACCTGCGCGACCTCTACACGGTGTCGAGTGTCAGGGTCGACGGCAAGTCAGCGACCTTCACTCAACACGACGGACAGGAGGTGACGATCAGCCCGAGACCGAAGCTCAAGGACGGCAAGCAGTTCAGGGTGGAGGTGGTCTACGGCGGCCAGCCTCAGCCGATCACGGATCCGGACGAGTCGATCGAGGGCTGGGTCCCGACCGATGACGGCGCCTTCGTCGTCAACGAGCCGCAGGGTTCCCCGGGCTGGTTCCCGGTGAACGACACACCGCGCGACAAGGCGACCTACGACCTCACGGTCAGCGTGCCCGCCGGCAGGGAGGTCATCGCCAACGGTGAGCTCGTGGGCGATCCGGTCACCGCGGGCGGTAAGACCACCTGGCGCTGGGCGGAGGGCAACCCGATGGCGTCCTATCTCGCCACCGCCACCAACGGCGAGTTCCTGACCGACTTCTACAGCGCCAACGGCCTGCCCTTCTACGACGCTGTGGATCCGAACACGCGGCGACTGGCCACCGATCCGCCGAACCCGACGCTCGCCTTCCAGCGGCTCGATCCGGAGCCGGAGATCGTCTCCTTCTTCTCGAGTCTCTACGGCCCGTACCCGTTCCGGAGCGCGGGAGGCATCATCGACTGGGCGCCCGACGTCGGCTACGCCCTTGAATCGCAGACGCGGCCGAATTACGACCGGATCCCCTCAGCGACGACTGTCGTCCACGAGATCTCCCACCAGTGGTTCGGGGACGCGGTGACGCCCGCCTTCTGGCCGGACATCTGGCTGAACGAGGGATTCGCAACATTCTCGGAGTGGATCTACGACGAGATGCACGGCGGCACGCCCGCGGCGGAGACGTTCGACGAGCTCTACGCGATCCCCGAGGACGATCCGTTCTTCGAGGACCTCTGGTTCCCCGCGCCGGCCGCACTCGAGGATCCGAGCCAGCTCTTCCACACGCCGGTCTACGACCGAGGCGCGATGACGCTGCAGGCGTTGAGGGAGAAGGTCGGTGATCCGGTCTTCTTCCAGACCCTGCGCGACTGGTACGCGAACAACAAATACGGCAACGTCACCACCGCCGACTTCATCGATCTCGCCGAGCAGAAGAGCGGACAGAACCTGGACGACTTCTTCCAGGTTTGGCTCTACGAGGAGGGCAGGCCGGAAAGCTGGTGAGCGCAATCCTCCCCAAGTTGCGCTAAGCACGCGCGAAAGTCCGCCGAAGGCCGCCCGTGGCGTCGGGCGCGGTTGCGAGGATGGCTGGGTGAGCGCCGGAGCGGTCCATCTGCACGTCCACAGCGAGTACTCGCTGCTCGACGGGGCCTGCAAGATCGACGCCCTCGCCGCCCGCGCCGCGGAGCTCGAGATGCCGGCGCTCGGCCTCACCGACCACGGCGTGATGAACGGCTCGGTCGAGCACTACAAGGCCTGCGTCGCGGCGGGGATCAAGCCGATCATCGGTCTCGAGGCCTACCTGGTCGATGACCGCAACACGACGCCGACCCAGCCGAGGTACGAGCGCAACCACCTGACCCTGCTGGCCTCCAGCGAGACCGGCTTGCGCAACCTGGTCAAGCTCAGCTCCGCAGGCTTCCTGGAGGGTTTCTCGCGCGGCAAAGCGAACGTCGACATGGAGTTGCTCTCCGCCCACTCCGATGGAGTGATCGCCCTCACCGGCTGCCTGCAGTCGCGTTTCTGCCGCCGCCTGGTCGAGGACCGCCCGGCCGATGCCCGCGCCCACGTCGACGACCTGATCCAGGCCTTCGGGCCCGAGCAGGTCTACTTCGAGGTGCAGCGGAACGGCGTCGCCGAGCAGGAGAAGGCGAACGAGGGCATCGTGCGCACCGCCAAGGAGCTCGGCCGGCCACTGGTGGCGACGGCCGACGTGCACTACCTCCGCCGCGAGGACTACGACTCGCACGCCGCGCTCCTCTGCGTGCAGACGAAGTCGACGATCGAGCAGCCGAAGCTCCGCTTCGACACCAACGAGTTCTATTTGAAGAGCCCCGCCGAGATGACGGACTCCTTCTCCGACCTGCCGGAGGCCGTCGCCAGCACGCTCGAGATCGCCGAGCGTTGCGAGGTCGAGATGCAGCTCGGGCAGCTGCTCCTGCCGCGCTTCCCGACCCCGGACGGGGTGGAGCCGGGGGAGATGCTTCGCGGGCTCGCCACCGAGGGGCTGCGGCTCCGCTACGGCGACCCGATCCCCGCGGACGCGCAGGAGCGCCTCGAGTTCGAGCTCGGGGTCATCGACGAGATGGGCTTCGAGTCCTACTTCCTGATCGTCTGGGACTTCGTCAGGTACGCGAAGGAGAACGGCGTCGCGGTGGGGCCCGGGCGCGGGTCGGCCGCCGGTTCGATCGTCGCGTACGCGCTGGAGATCACGGACCTGGACCCGCTCGCGAACGGGCTGCTCTTCGAGCGCTTCCTCAACCCTGGTCGCAAGTCGATGCCCGACATCGACATCGACTTCTCGGTGCGTGGGCGAGAGCGCGTGATCCGCTATGTCGCCGACAAGTACGGGCGCGAGTGCGTGGCCCAGATCATCACCTTCGGCAAGATGGCGCCGCGCGCGGCCATCCGGGACGGTGCCCGCGTCCTCGGCTACGACTACGCAACCGGCGACCGGCTCGCCAAGCAGATCCCCGAGCCGATCTTCGGACGCAGCCCGAGCTTCGAGGAGTGCCTGAAGCCGGGGGAGGAGCTGAAGCGCACTTACGACTCCGATCCCGATGCGCGGAAGATCCTGGACACGGCGCAGGGTCTCGAGGGCATCGTCCGCAACCATTCGATCCACGCCGCTGCGGTGGTGATCGCCGACCGGCCCCTGCAGGAGATCGTCCCGCTGCAGCTCGCGGAGGACCGGGGGGCGGCCAACGGGAACGGAAACGGGAACGGCAAGGTCGAGCGCGCCTATAAGACGGTCACGCAGTACTCCATGGGCCCGATCGAGGAGATCGGCCTGCTCAAGATGGACTTCCTGGGGCTCCGCAACCTGGACGTGATCGAGGATGCGGCGGCGATCATCGAGCGCTCCCGCGGCGAGAAGATCGACATCAAGGACATTCCGCTCGACGATTCCAAGACCTACGAGATGCTCCGCAGGGGAGAGTCGATCGGCGTCTTCCAGTTCGAGTCCGAGGGGATGCAGGACGCCCTCAAGACCGTGAGACCGACCGAGTTCCAGGACCTGGTCGCGCTGAACGCCCTCTACCGCCCCGGGGCGATGCGCTACATCCCGGACTACGCCAAGGGCAAGAGGGACCCGGACTCCATTCGCTATCCCGACCCCCGGCTGCGCTCGATCAGCGAGGCGACCTACGGCTGCGTGATCTACCAAGAGCAGCTCATGGAGATCGCCAAGCAGATGGCCGGCTTCAGCCCAGCCGAGGCGGACGATCTGCGAAAAGCGGTCGGCAAGAAGAAGCGGGACCTGATGGCCACCATGAAGGAGAAGTTCCTCGAGGGCATGGGCGAGTCGAACACCGACCGCCGCGTCGCCAAGGAGCTCTGGTCGCTGATGGAGGCGGCGGCGGACTACTCCTTCAACCGCTCCCACGCCGCCTGCTACGCCCTGATCTCCTACCGGACCGCCTGGCTGCGCGCCAACTACCCGGCCGAGTACATGGCCGCCCTGATCTCGACGGTGATGTCGACGAAGGACAAGGTCCCGTTCTTCGTCAACCGGTGCGCCGAGATGGATATCGAGGTGCTGCCCCCGGACGTCAACAGCTCAGATCATGGCTTCGTCGTCTCGGGGAACTGCATCCGCTTCGGCCTCGACGCGGTGAAGAACGTCGGCCACATCGCGGTCCAGGCGATCCTCGACGCACGTTCGGGCGACGGCAACTTCACCTCATTGTGGGACTTCTGCGAGCGGGTGGATAGCCGGGCCGTGAACAAGCGGGCGGTTGAGTGCCTGGTCAAATGCGGAGCATTTGACTCGACCGGCGGGTCGCGGAAGGGGATGCTCGAGGCGCTCCCCGCCGCGATCGCCTTCGGGCAGAAGGCCCAGGAGGACTCCCGCCTCGGCCAATCCTCGATCTTCGACCTGGGGGGCGGGGCGGAGGAGTCCGGCCCCTCGCGACAGCACCATGCGCCGATCAGGGCGGAGGAGTTCGACCAGCGCGAGCTGCTTCGCCTCGAGAAGGAGACGCTCGGCACCTTCCTTTCCTCGCATCCGCTCGCCGAGGTCAAGGAGGTGCTCCGGACACGGGTGGACTGCTCGCTCTCCGGCCTCGCAGAGCGGCCCGACGCCTCCTGGGTGACCGTCGGCGGGATCGTCACGGAGTTCAAGCGCCACACCTCGAAGAACGGGTCGAAGATGGCGTTCGCGACCCTCGACGATGTCGAGGGGCAGGTGGAGATGCTCGTCATGGGTAAGGCCTACGAGGAATCCCACGACTTCCTCGCGGCCGACGCGATCGTCATCGTGCGCGGCCGGCTCGACCACAAGGGGCGAGGCGACACCAAGCTGGTCGCGCAGGAACTCGAGCTCTTCCAGCCCAGCGAGGACGAGGTCGCGAAGGCTCGAGCTGCTCGGGAGAGGGAAAGCGGGCCGCTGCGGCTGCACATCGACGCGTCCGCCTTCGGCGTCACCGTGGTCGAGGAGCTGAAGACGGTCCTGGGCCACTTCCCCGGTGACTCCCAGGTCTTCCTGGTGATGAAGACGCGCCAGGGAATTCGCGAGCTGCAATTCGGGCGCGAGTACCGTGTTCGCCGCTCAGCCGCGCTGGACGCCGAGATCGACGCACTGCTGGGAGGAGCCGCCCGAGCGGCATAGAATCCGACGGCTCCCGTCCGGGCGGGGTTCCATGGGGAGAGGAACTCAGCAAAGACCGATGGACGATGGCCCGGGGGGTTCGGGGCCGAGAGCTGGACCACCCGGCAGCTGGCCGAGTTCCTCTCCGTCGTGATCAGGGCGGCAAGGTCGCCGCCTCGGTCGGTTTCCCCCGAGGGATCGATACCCGTCGCCGACCTGGTCGAGGCGTCGGGCGACCTGCGCTTCGAGCGCGAGCTCGGGGAGCTCGGCCTCTGCACGGGGATGTGCTCTTTGGTCGGCGAGGAGGGCACCCTCCTCGTCGCGCGAACGGGGCGAGTCGACTTCAGCAAGGAGGAGCTGGACCTGCTCCGCGGCATGGGCCGCGTGCTCGCCCTCGCCCTGCGGAGCATCCGCCTGATCGGCCAGCTTCGCGAACGGCAGACCCTGCTCGAGCGAGCACCGCGGCCTGCCGTCTCGATTCGACCCCCTCGCCGATCACCTCGATCCGGGGAGATCGGCTGCCTCAACGGCCAGGGTTTCCCCTTTTCGCCGCCCCTCCCGGCCGAGGAGATCGCCTCCTTCCTGGCCGTCGAGTCGCCGGCGCGCTAGCAGATCAGGCCCCTAATCCGCAAGGGGGGACCCATTCGAACATTTCCATCCGTCCGCCGACGCGTCCTAGACTGAACGCGTCGTGTCAGGACAGACCAAGCAACAGCGCAATGCCGCCGGCGAGTGCCGCCAGTGCCGCTCGACCTGCGACAAGCTCGTCAACCCGGCCGGTTGCCTGGAGATGGGCTGCAAGTTCCTCTACACCTACGAGGACGCGCGCACCGGCGGCCGCTACATGGGCTGCATGAACAAGGTGTTCAGCGCCGAGATCGACTTCGACATGTTCCTGCTGGCCGAGCGGACGCGGGAGGGCTTCGGCGGAATCAAGATGACCGGCGACCCGCTGCCCCACTGCCAGTTCTCGGTCGAGCGGGCCTTCGAGGGAGACGGGCCCGCCTACGAGTGCGTCAACCGGCGCTTCTTCGACGCGCCGGACGAACACCCGGATTCGATCCGGGCGTTCGACCTCCGCAACTCGCTCACCTAGCTCAGCGACCCGATCAGCCGAGCAGCTCCTCGAGCTTGTCGAAGCTGTCGGTCCAACCACCCTCGTGCAGCTCAAGCCGAGCCTTGGTGGCGAACTCGCCCTGGCTGAGCTCCACCTCGGTCTGATCGCCGAGCTCTCGCAGCGAAAGCATCACCACCGTCTCCCGGTCGTGCGGATCGGGCGGGTCCCAGCTGAACGTGTAGGCGAGGCGTGAAGGGGGATCGACCTCGCGGAATTCGCCACCGAGACGAAAGACGTCGCCGTCGGGCGGCTGCATAGCGATCCGGTAGCTCTCTCCTAAGCGCGGCTCAAAGTCAACGCTAGGGGTGGTGAAGCCGCTCGGGCCCCACCAGTTGGCGAGCTCCTCCGGGTCGGTCATCGCGCTCCAGACCACCGCGCGCCGGGCGGGCAGGGTGCGGGTCATTCGCAATGAGAGCGCTTCACCCGATGTCATCTCACCTCCGAGGGATGTGTGCATCGTAGGCCCGGACTCGCTATCAGTGCAGGGAATGGGTGGGACGTTTCGCAGCAGATCGATGGCGGCTCTGGCGGTGCTCGGCGCGATCGCACTGCTTGGCTGCGGCGACGCCGGAGCGACCTCCCCCCAGGGGGTGGCCGGCCAGATCCAGCAGAACGACGCCGCCCTTCGAGAGGCGATCGACGCCTGGCGTTCGGCGGGCGACCCGCCGGCGGGGCCTCCGCCGGCGGAGGTGCTGGATCGGTCGGAGGCCCTGCAGGACGAGATCGCGCTCCTCGGCGATCACCCGAACCTGGCCACACGGGTGATACCAATGCTCGGCGGCGCCCTCCGCGGCGAGATCGGGCGGCTCTACGCCGCGAGGCGCGCACTCCTGCGGCTGTCCGCCGGCTCCAAGCACAAGAAGCTGAAGCTCGGCCAGCGGCCCCCGCTCGCCGGCCTCGTCTCCTTCTACGACGAGGCGGAGCGGCGCTTCGGGATCGGGGCGAACTACCTGGCCGCGATCCATCTGGTGGAGACCAAGTTCGGGCGGGTGATCAGCAACAGCGTCGCCGGTGCCCAGGGGCCGATGCAGTTCATCCCCTCCACCTGGGCGATCTACGGGCGCGGCGGGAACATCCGCGACCCGCACGACGCGATCCTCGCCGCGGCCCGCCTGCTCCGGGCGAACGGTGCGCCGGGCCGCTACGGGCCGGCGCTGCGCGCCTACAACCCCTCCGGGCTCTACGTCAACGCCGTCACGCGCTACGCGAGGGAGATCGCCAGAAACCCCTACGCGATCTACTACCTCTACTGCTGGGAGCCGTAGCCGCGCAGGTACGCCCTGCCTCGCGGTGAGAGCCGATAGCCGACCGGCAGGCTCTCGGTCAGCCCCAGCTCCTTAAGCTTGCGCACGTCTTGCTTGAACGGAGCCTTCTCCATTCCGAGAGAAGCCGCGAGATCGGCAGCGAGTGTCTCCGGGCGGTCTTCGATCAGCGCGAGGACCCGGCGCGTCCAGGGGTCGCCTCGCGCGCGGTCCATGCGGTCGAGCCGGGCATCGAGCTCTACGCGCTCGGAGCGGCTGATCCTGGCTCGCGACCGCAGCGCCACGCGTGGGTCGTCGCCGATGCGGTGGAAGCGGATGCGATAGAGGCGGCCCTCCGGCCGCAGGCTCTCGGTCAGCTCCCGCTTGCTGGCGAATCCCGCGCGGCGGGCTTGCTCCGCAGTGATCCGCTCTTCGCTGATCCGCTCGACGGCATCGATGCCCAGCACGCCCGCGCGAGTGCGGAGTGTGCCGCCCGCCTTGACCGTCAGGCGCTTCCACCGCCTGAAGGCGAGATCGATCTCTCCCGCCTCAATCCCGTCGAGGGCTCGGCGGTTGAAGAGCATCAGTGCTTTCCTCGCGTCGCCTCCCGCCAGAGCCGCCGGATGAGCTGCACGTCCTTCTTCTCGACGTCGTGACCGTCGATCCCTGGTCCCTCGAGGATGGCGGGCACATCCTGCAGCCGGCGCTCGCCGAGGAAGGCGCGGAAGCCCGTGCGCCCGATCTCTCCCTTGCCGATCGGCGCGTGGCGGTCGCGATTCGAGCCCAGCGGGTCGGTGGCGTCGTTGACGTGGAGCAGCTTGAGCTGCTTCAGCCCAACCTTGGCGTCGATCTCATCCACGAGGTCCTTCACTCCCTCCTTGGTCGCGATGTCATAGCCGGTCGCGTACAGGTGGCAGGAGTCGATGCAGAGGCCGAGGCGCTTCGGGCCGCCCGTCTTGTCGATCAGCTCGGCGGTCTCGTCGAAGTCGCGGCCGAGGAGCTGAGGTGAGCCGGCGGTGTTCTCGTAGATGATCGGGCAGCTCTCGCTGCGGGCGAGGGCCTCCTTGATCAGCTTCACCGCCCGCTTGCGCGCGTTTGTCCGCGTGTCGTCCTTGAGCGCCCCGGGATGGACGACCACGCCCATCGCGCCGATCTGATCGCCGACCCGCAGCGCATGGGTCAGCGACTCGAGGCTCTTCTTCCGCATCTCGCGGTCCTTGGCCGCCGGATTGATCAGGTAGATCATGTGGATGGCGACCAACTCGACCCGAGAGTTCTTCATCGCTTCGCGGAACTCGGCAAAGTCGCCGTCGGAGTAGCGAGTCGGCCGCCACATCCGCGGGCTCTGGTTGAAGATCTGAATCGCATCGCAGGTGCGCTCCTGCGCCCGCTCGATCGCCCGGGCCAGCCCACCCCCTGTGGAAACATGGGCACCGATCAGCAAGATGAGCTCCGATCCATCAGTTCCGGTCCGCGTTCGCTTCGCCCCGTCACCGACGGGCGCCCTGCACATCGGGGGAGCGAGGACGGCACTGTACAACTGGCTCTACGCCCGGGGGCGGGGGGGTGCGATGGTCCTCCGGATCGAGGACACCGACCGCGAGCGCTCCACGCCCGAGAACGTCGAGCAGATCCTCGACTCGCTGCGCTGGCTCGAGCTCGACTGGGATGAGGGCCCCGTGAGCCAGTTCGAGCGGTCCGACCGCCATCGCGAGGCGCTCGAGCGGTTGCTCGAATCGGGCGCCGCCTACCGGGACTCGGCGACCAGCGAGGACGTGGCCGCCTGGAAGTCCGAACACGGCAATCGCGGCTACCGCGGGTTGCCCTCGGATGAGCCGGATGCGGCCGTCCGCCTCAGAGTCCCGGAGTCCGGCGACACCGTGGTCGTCGATGAGATCCGCGGCGAGGTCCGCTTTCCGAACGAGAGCTCGGACGACTTCGTGATCGCCAGGGGCGACGGCTCGGTTCTCTACAACTTCGCGGTGGCTGTGGACGACGCGGACATGGGGATCACCCACGTGATCCGCGGCGACGATCACCTCTCCAACGCCCCCAAGCAGCTGCAGGTGATGGAGGCGCTCGGCATCGCGCCGCCGCGGTACGCCCACCTGCCGCTCCTGCACGGGCCGGACGGGAAGAAGCTCTCCAAGCGCCACGGCGCGGCCAGCGTGCAGGAACTGCGCGAGGCCGGCTACCTCCCGGCCGCAGTGCGCAACTACATCGCCCTGCTCGGCTGGGGGACGCAGGACGACACGACGATCCTGAGCACGGAGGAGCTGGTCGAGCGCTTCGACCTCTCGGGGGTGGGCCGCGCGAGTGCGATCTTCGACGAGCAGAAGCTCCGCTGGCTGAATGGCCGCTTCATGCGGGAGATGGACCTCGACTCCTACACCGAGGCCGTTGCGCGCCACGTCGGGCGGGAACCCGACGATCGGCTCCGAGCCGCCTGCGCGATCGCCCAGGAGAAGGCGCAGATCCTGAACGAGGTCTGGCCTCTGATTGGGTTTCTCTTCGAGGAGCCCGAAACCGACGAGCGGGCGTGGCGGAAGGTGATGAAGGACGGGGCGCTGCCGCTGCTGCAAGAGGCGCTCCAGGCACTGCGTGGGACGGACTCTTTCGAGCCCGCCCAGCTCGAAACGGCGCTCGGGCGGATCCTCGCCGAGCACGACGTCAAGCCGGGCAGGCTCTACCAGCCGATTCGGGTGGCGATCACGGGTACCTCGGTCTCACCGGGGATCTTCGAATCGCTCTCCGTACTGGGCAAAAACCGCTCTGTGGAGCGGATTGAGCGGGCTGTCGAGCGGCTTTCTACGGAGGCCGCTGACGGAAACCGTTCGTAGTCGACACATGGGCTAAACAATCGGCCAGGCGGTGCCGATGAGTACCGCATGGCTACCGCCACCACCACGACGCGTACCGCCCAGAACGGCATCCGGGGCGAGGGCCGCGGGCGCGTTCTCGCGGCGGCCTTCGACGAGGCCGAACGGCAGCCGGCACTCCAGGAGGGCCGCGACCAGGCGCTCGAGCAGGTCAACCGAGGCGCTCCGCCGCACGAGGTTGCGGGCGTCGTCGAGTCAGACGTGGGACTCACCTGCGCGGTCGTCCGCGCCGCGGGGCAACTGCAGGGCGGCGGTCGCATTCGCAGCGTCGCCGACGGCATCGAGCGCCTCGGCCCGGGCGCCGTCGAGGCGATTCTCCGCTCGGCACCCGCCTACGACATCTTCAACGGCGACGGCCGCCTGGCCCTCGCGCCCGACCGTTTCCGCCTGCACGCGCTCGACGTACAGCGGGCGGCCGACCGGATCGCCGAGCTCAGCGGGATCGGAGACCGCGACGAGATCGCTCTAGCAGCCATCCTCCACGACATCGGCAGGCCGGTGCTGGCGCGCCTGCACCCGGGCTACGCGGAGCGGTTCGATCGTCGCAGCGCGACCCCTGACGAGCGAATCGCCGCCGAGCGCCGCGAGCTCGGCATCGATCACGCACTCGTCGGCGGCGTGCTCACCCGGCGCTGGGGCGTGCACGCGCGCATCGCCGAGGCCATCGAGCGCCACCACACCCATCAGGCGGAGGGCATGGGGGCCGTGCTCCGCTTCGCCGACATGGTCGGCGCCCACCTCGAGGACTGCCCGGTCTCGACCCAGGACCTGATCGAGTCCGCCGAACACTGTGGTCTTGACGAGCGGGCGGTCCGCATGGTCCTCTACGAGCTCCCCCAGGGCAAGGGCACGCGTCGTCGCGCCACCGGCCCTTGTCCGCTCTCCAGCCGGGAGCTCGACGTCCTCCGACGCCTCGCCGAGGGCAAGGTCTACAAGCAGATCGCCGCCGAGCTGGACCTGTCTGCCAGCACGGTCCGCAGCCACCTCCACAACGTGTACGGCAAGCTCGGCGCTCTGGACCGCGCTCAGGCGGTCCTCATGGCGACCGAGCAGGGCTGGATCTAGGAACCCCCTTTCCTCCGCCGAGCTTTCCCGGTTGCCCCCGGGGAAGCTGGCGCGCTCCGATCAGCAGAGCGGCGATCGCAATGCCGATCGCGTCGATCCCGACGTCCACCGGGGTGCCGGTCCGGCCGTGCACAAAGCTCTGGTGGAACTCGTCCGTGCACGCGTAGGCCAGAGCGATGCTGGCCGCGAACAGCAATGGCCTGGCGGTCACGCCGCGCAGGGCCCACCACCAGAGGGCGGTGAGCAGCGCATAGCCGCTGACGTGGCCGAGCTTGCGGACGATCACGTCCCACCACGGGTGCTCGCCGGTTGACGACTGCGCCGAGAGGTAGAAGATCAGGCCCATGAGGAGCAGCGGGGCGATCGCCCGGAGCACGGCTCGGTTGCGTCGGTTCATCGCGATAAGGCCCGGCGCGGTAAAAGGGTTGTCGTGATCTCGGTCACCTCGAAGTCACGTTACGCGGTGGTGGCGCTGGCGGAGCTGGCGCGCACCGGCGACACCCCGATGCCGATCGGCCAGGTCGCCGAGCGCCGCGGCATCCCCGTGCAGTTTCTCGAGCAGCTCTTCTCGACGTTGCGGCGCGCCGGCATCCTGATCAGCCACCGTGGCGCCAAGGGCGGATACACGCTCGCCCGTCCCGCGGACCAGATCACGGTCCTCGAGGTGGTTCAGGCGCTCGACGGAGTCGTCGGCCAGGAGGGCAAGGAGGCCGGCGGTATCTGGGAGGAGGGGGTGGAGGCGCTCCGCGCCACCTTCCGCTCCACCTCGATCGCCGACATCGCCCGTCGCGAGGCCGAGTCGGCCGGCGCGGGGATGTACCACATTTGAATATGAGCCCCGGA
>DATDJZ010000157.1:0-11329 GCA_036520315.1 Solirubrobacterales bacterium
GCTCCCCCAGGCGAAGAGCGGCGAGCCACGACGTCGCCCGCTCGCGCTCACGCACGGCGATCACCAACATCCAGATCACCGCGGCGCCGAGCAGCCAGGCCAGTCCGGGGAAGCTGTAGTTGTAAATCGCTCCCGCTCCGACCAGACCCAGCGGAATCGCAGCTCGCACGTCGAACGTCCCGGGTTGGCCCCTCTGGGGGACAGTGCGGGACGTTCGCGGGAGGGTCCACTCGGGGAGGAGAGCAGGTAGCGCCAGGGCGAAGCCGAGCAGGGCGAGGCCCAGCAGGGGCTCCTTGAAGGCCCCCTGCGCGAGGTAGGCCGCCGCCAGGTAGGCGCTCGCCGACAGCACCGCGCCCGGCACCCGCAGCCAGCCCCGGACACCGCGCAGCGCGCCGTAGGCCGTCAGTCCCAGCAGGACGGCGATCGCTCCGGTGAGCCCGGCGAAGCCCTCGATCAGGCTGGCGCCGCTCACCTTCGAGGTGGCGGCGACGATCGCGTGCGGACCGAGCGGATAGCCGTCCTTGATCAGGTCCGGAGTCGGCCCGGCGTGTGTCGAGATCCACTCCGTGAAGAGCAGGTGGGATGCCATGTCGTCGTTGACCAGGCCCTGCCCGAGGATGCCGACGCGCCCGCTCGCCGCGAACGGGATCGCCGCGACCAGCGCGGCGCCGACCACGACAACGATCGCTCCCACCCGGAAGGTCCCCGCAGGCACCCACGTGCGGCCGAAGACCACCAGGCAGCCGATCAGCACCAGGCCCACGGCGATCGCCGCAGTCACCGCATGCCCTGGGAGCTTGACCGCGATGCCGCAGATCACCAGCAGCGCCGAGATTCCGGTGGCCGGTCCGGCGGCCGAATGGCGTGGCAGGCCGGCGATCGCCATGATCGCCGCGCCGAGCATCAGGGAGGCGGCGACGATCAGCGCGCCCGCCAGTACGGCCGAAAGCATCGCGGAAGCCTAGATAGGAACGGTCCGGCGAGCCCTAAAGCCCCGGAAGATGCCGCGCGGTGAACCCCTGCGGATAGGCGTCGGCCGGATGCCAGCGCGGGCCGGAGCCGCGGGCGTCGCCGACGGTGTCCCATCGGAGTCCGGCGATCACCGCGTAGACGTGACCCGGATTCGCGTAGATAGTGAGCCAGCGTCCCGACCCCGGGATGCCGTAGCTCATGAACTGTCCCGAGGTCAGCGGCGCTCTCAGCAGCCCGGCGCCGGCGAGCGCGTAGCTGACGGCGCCGGAGCAGTCGTAGCCCTTCGATTGCCAGGAGCCGTGCCCCCCTCCCCACCGGTATGGCTGCCCGACGATCAGGTTCGCCGCGCTGATCATCTGCCTGATCGGGTCCGGTGCGGATGCCGGCGCCAGCGCGGTCCTGTTGAGGAGCAGCGCGGACTCGACCCCGCCCACCGGATGGGTGGCCGTGTAGACGCGCTTGCGCTCGGCCGGCGACGGCGGCTCATACGACCCATTGCTGCCGGCCGAGGCGGCGGGCATTCCGGTCTTCGGGTCGATCGCGCCCGGCGCCGTCCGCGGGGACGGCGTATCCCAGGGCGCCGCCTTCTGGAGCGCTTCCTCGGATCGATACTCGGGCTTGGCCCGGCCCTGCCAGGGCTCCGGCGCGACCTTCACCGAACCCAGCCTCGCCGAGCTGGAACTGGAGCCCGAGCCACTGGTGAGCTTCGGCACCGCGATCAGAGCTGTGGCCACGATCGCGACGATCGCCACCACCGGAACCACAATCGCGGGACGAATCCGGATCCGCCCTCCTCTCACCACTGCCCGAGCGCCCTCCATTGGCCGTCGAACTCTAGGCGGGAAGCGGAGCGCCTGCGCCGCTGGGCCGCCGCTGGTCAGCCGGCGGTGGCCGGTCGCTCCATGAACCAGTTCGGGCCGCCGCCCGGGAGTGTCGACTCGCCGGTGACCTCGTAGCCATGTGAGCGGTAGTAGGGAAGGTTGTCCGAGTTGGAGGTGTAGAGATACGCCGGCACGCCGGCGTCGTCGGCGACCCGGAGGGCCTCGCCCATCAGCCGCCGGCCGAGACCCTGGCGCTGGTAGGTGGGCCGGATGCCGAACATCCAAACGAGGAAGTGGTCGTAGTCCGGTTCTGCCTTTTCGAACTGCCGTTCCGCCCGGAGAGAACGAGAAAGCACCGCCGGGCCGGCCAGCACCGGGCCGGGAGCGAGGGTGAGGAGCGTGCGCAGCTCAGGCGGCGGCCATCGCTCGGGAACGCAGCCGACCAGTACGCCCACGGGTGTGCCCTGATCGCAGATGCACCAGGAAGGCCCGCACCAGCGGTCTGCCACGCGGACCACGCCGAGGCAGGTCCGATAGATGAATTTCCGCCGAGCCTCCGGCCTGGCCGGCCCGATCGAGACCCAGCCCGGGTCCTCGATGAACGCCTCCGCCAGCGTGCTCGCCGCGCCCTCGTGGTGGGCCTGGGTGAGCGGTTCGAGTGAGCCGGTCTCAGGCAACTGATGCGGACGGGGCCGCGTCCGACTCGGTCCACTCGGCGCGGTAGACGCGGTGGCTTCCGGCGAGGCCCTTGAGCTCGAGCTCCCGGCCGTCATCGAAGCGGAGGCCGTCCCCGTTCCCCCTCGAGGCCACCTCCCGGAGCTCCTCGGAGACGAGGATCTCGCCGCCCAGCGCCTGCGCCGCGATCCGGGCGGCCAGGATCACGTTCTTGCCGAAGAAGTCGCCCTCCTCGGAGATCACCTCTCCGGTGTGCAGGCCCATCCTCACGCGGAGTGGCTCAGCGGAGTCGCTCCGCTCCCGCTCGGCGAAGGCTCGCTGCACATCGATCGCGCACTCGAGCGCCTTGCAGGGATCCGGGAAGGCGAGCATGAACCCGTCCCCCTGGCTCTTCACTTCGTAGCCGTCGTGCCGTGACACCTGCTCGCGGAAGATCGAGTTGTGCTCGCGCAGCAGCTGCAGCCAGCGCTCGTCTCCGAGCCGCTCGGTGAGCACGGTCGAGTCCTCGATGTCGCTGAACAGGATCGCCACGGTGCCGTCGGGCGCCATGTGCGCGCGCATGTCCGGCTGCTCCTCCTCAAGCGCCGAGACCATCTCGTCGATCGAGGTCGTCACGTCGACGCCCGCGAGGCCCTGCGCCTCCAGCCGGTCGGCGAGCGCCCGGTCGGCGATCCAGCGCGCGCCCATCTCGCGGGCCGTGCCCAGGACGGTCGTGAGCAGCTCCAGGGCGAGCTCGCGGTCGTTGTCGCGGTCGCGCTCCAGCAGCACCTCCGCTAGCGCCAGGCCGCAGAGCGCCATTCCCGGGCGGTCGTCCATCCGGGTCGCGATCTCGACCGAGTTGCCGAGGTGGCGCTCCGCGTCGTCGAGGAGGCCCATGGTCCGGGCGAGCATTCCGAGCACCCGATCGACGGGCCCGTTGCACGCCGCGGCCCTCGCCACGACGATCACCAGCCCCTCGTAAGGGAGCAGCTCCTCGTACGCCGCGGCCGCGCGGTCGGCATCGCCGATCATCGCGATCGCTTCCCCGAGGAGGCTCATCGCCGTGGGCCAGTTGACGTCCCGCGGGAGTGCCGAGAAATCGTCTCCGGCGAACCGCTGCAGCTCTCGCTTCGCCAGCTCGAGGTCCCCCGACCGAGCGCCGAGCGTGATCACGCCGCCTCGCCAGGCCGGGATGCCCGGGAAGCGCTCGGCGAGGTCGCGGACCGCGGGCAGGAGCTCAGCGGCTCGCCCCTGCATGCTGCGGATCTGAATCATTTGGATGCCGTAGTACTGCTCCGCTAGCGCCTGCTCGGCGCGGTCGCCGGCGTGCCGCGCCTGCTGAGCGAGGCGCTCGGCCTCCTCCATGTCCCCGTCCAGAAGGACGCGCATGCCGCGCAGCGCGAAGGTGTGCCAGGTGTGCTCCGGCATGCGCAGCTGGTCCGCCAGGCGGGCGTAGATCGCCAGTTCGCGATCGACTGCCGGAACGTCGCCGAGCTCGAGCAACGACCACAGCCGGTAGGCATGCCCGCGCACCACCGCCTCGCGGTCGCCGGAGCGCTCACCCAGCTCGACCAGCTCATCCGCGATCGCGAGCCGAACGCGAGGGGCGTCGGGGCCGGCAGGGATGAAGATCTTGCGGGTGAGCGCCGCGGCCAGAGCCGGGGGAGAATCGATCTCCGTCGCGATCTCGATCGCCTCGTTGACCAGTCGCTCCGACTCGCTGACGTCGTTGGCGACCCAGTAGAGCTCGGCCGATTTGGCGCTCAGCAGGGCCGCCCTGCGGGCGGTGTGCTCCGGACCGATCCTCTCCAGAGCCTCGTCGAGCAGGGCGAGCAGCTGCTCGTCCAGACGCCCCGCGTCGCTCATCATGGCGATGCCGATCGCGGCGCCGACCAGGCTGTCCGCGTCGTCGAGGCGGCGGGCCGACTCCGCCGCCCGCTCGAAGGCGGCGCGGGCGTCGGCCACCCGCGCGGACTTGGCCTCGGCGCCGCCGAGCAAGAGCAGCAGCCTGCAGCGCAGGGCCTCGTCGCGCTGGTCCATCAGCTCCAGCACTTCGAGCGCCCGGCCGTACACGTCGACCGCGTCCTCGTAGGCGAGCTGGTCCATGTCCTGGGCCCCAGCTTGCTGGGCGTAGTCGATCGCCTTGGCGAGATCACCGCGGGGTGCGGCGGCGAGGAAGTGGTGGGCGAGCTCGCCGAGGCGATCGTCCACGTCGCCCCCGCAGATCTCCTCGATCGCACGCCCGGTGCGCTCGTGGAGCGCCGAGCGCTTCGCGGGGCTGAGCTCCTCGTAGAGGGTGTCCCGAACGAGCGCGTGCGCGAACGAGAAACGTCCGTCCCCGAGGTCGGTGACGAGGCGCTCTGCGATCGCCTCGTTCGCCGCGGACATCAGCTGCTCCGGCGGCTGCCTGGCCACGCGGGCGACCAGGTCCTCGTCGAAATCACGCCCGATCACCGCGGCCACCCGGAGGGCCTCGTTGGTCCCTTCGCTGAGGCGGTCGAGCCGTCGACCGATCACCTCGCGCACGCCCTGGGGAATGTGAAGCTCGGCGGCGCTGACGCCGGCAGTGAGCTTCCCCTCGCTGGCCAGCAGGCGCACCACCTCGCCGACGAAGAACGGGTTGCCGTCAGTCTGCTCCTGCACGGCCTCAGCGAGGCCCAGCGGAGAGGGGGCGCCCGAGGTCATCTCGATGTAGCGCTCGACCGCTCCC
This sequence comes from Solirubrobacterales bacterium, assembly GCA_036520315.1. Taxonomy (GTDB): domain Bacteria; phylum Actinomycetota; class Thermoleophilia; order Solirubrobacterales; family 70-9; genus DASUPK01. The sequence continues at coordinate 5,158 of DATDJZ010000157.1, forward strand.
ACCCCGAGGCCGCGCAGCGGGATACGGCCGCTTCCCTCGATGCCCGAGATCTCGCCGAGCACCCGGGCGAGCGGATGGTGGCGGCCGAGCTCCACGTCGCGATAGGTACCGAGGACCAGCAGGCCGCTCGAGGCGAGCTCTCTGGCGGCGAACCGGAGCAGCAGGAGCGAGGGCTCGTCGGCCCAGTGGAGGTCGTCGAGCACGATCACCAGGGGGCGGTCTCGCGCCGCGGCGAGCAGGAGGCTGGTCACCGAGTCGAAGAGGCGGAAGCGAGCCTCTTCGCTGTCGGACCCCTTGGCGGGCTCGATGTCCAGCTTCTCGGCGATCTCGGGGATCAGCTGCGCGACCTCGGCCGCGCCGCCGCCCAGCTGCCAGGCCAGGGCGACCGGGTCCGCGTCGCGGGCGTAGGAGCGGATCGCCTGTACCCACGGCCAGTAGGCCGGCGCGCCCTCATCCTCGCGGCAGCGCCCCCAGTAGACCCGGGCGCCGCTCACGCGCGCGTAGGTTGCAAGCTCCTCGGCCGCACGGGTCTTGCCGATCCCCGGCTCTCCCACCAGCAGCTGCAGCGAGCCTCGGCCGGCGAGACCGCCGTCGACCGCCTCGCGGAGCAGCTCGAGCTCGCGCTCCCGACCGACGAACACACCGCCCGCCAAGCTCTCGAGCGGATTCGCCTCACGGGCCTCGACCGCCTCGTCCGGCTTCTCCAGCGCAGCGCGGATCAGCTCGCGCGCCTCGGTGGCGTTTGCCGGCCGGTCCTCCGGACGCTTCGCCAGCAGATCCATCACCGCGCGGTCGAGCGACTCAGGAATCTCGGGGTTGTGCCGGGATGGCGGCACCGGATCGGCGTGCAGGTGCTGGCTGATGATCGAGACCGCGTCGTCCCCGGGGAACGGCGGCTGGCCGGTGAGCATCTCGTAGAGCAGGGCACCGAGGGAGTAGAGGTCGCTGCCGGGGCCGGCGGCCTCGCCGAGCGCCTGCTCGGGCGGCAGGTAGGCGACCGTGCCGACCAGAGTGCCGCCGCTCACCCTGGAGCGGGCCTCCGTCGTGGCCAGGCCGAAATCGCCGAGCCTGGCGCGCCCGTCGTCGTCGATCCAGACGTTCGCCGGCTTCAGGTCGCGGTGGACGATGCTGTGGGCGTGAGCGTGCTCCAGGGCGCGGGTGACATCCGCCGCGATCTCAACGGCGCGGGCGACCTCGAGATGGCCGCCAGCGGCGGCGAGCAGGCCCTGAACGTCGCCGCCCGGCATGTAGCGACTGACGATGAACGGATTTCCATCGTCCTCGCCCGTGTTGAGGACGGTGACCACGTGCGGGTGGTCACCCAGCTTGCGCATCGCCTCCGCCTCGCGGCGCGCCCGGGCCTGGATCGCGGCGCCCACGCCGGCCGTGTCGTAGAGCGCCAGGGCGACCTCGGTGTCGCTGCGCGTGTCGGTGGACAGGTAGACGCGCTTCCGTCCTCCCTGGCCGAGGAAGCGTCGCACCTGGTAACGGCCGGCGATCTCGGTCGGGACATCGGCCGGAAGGGGCTCAGCCGCGGGCGCCTCGGCGGGAGCCCGCTCGGCGACGAGCTCGGTTCCACAGGAGTCGCAGAACCGCGCGCCCTCACGATTCTCGTTCCCACAGGACGGACACCGCATGTCCTCAACTAGTAAACCAGTCGCGGTTTGCGGGCCCCCATCGGGAATCACCCTTTTGGGGCGCTCCATTAGTCTCCCCAGCGGCCGACTGGCAGAGACGCCGGGAGAGGGAAGAAGGGAGCGACGATGGAACGACGCAGGACTTTCAGTGCAGCCGGCATGATCGCGGCGATCACGATGGTGGGCGCGATCGTGCTCGCGCCGAGTGCCGGCGCGGTGGCGCCGGATCCAAACCCCTGGCTGCAGAACCGCTTCCTCAACATGGCCCACCAGGGCGGCGAGGACGAAGCCCCCTCCAACACACTCTTCGCCTTCAAGTCCGCGATCCGGGAGCGTGGCGCGGACACGCTCGAGCTCGACGTCAATCTCAGCAAGGACGGCCAGCTGATGGTGACCCACGACGACACCTGGACGCGGACCGCCTGTACCGCCGCTCTCTGCCCGGGACCGAACTCGGGCACCGAGAAGAAGCGGCCGGATTCCGAGGTGAACGACGAGACCGCAGCGCAGCTCCAGGCGCTCGACGCCGGCTACTGGTTCCGGCCGGGCACGTACTCGCATGACTACTCACTGCCCGACTCGGCCTATCCCTACCGCGGCGTCCGCACTGGCGCGGTCAAGCCGCCACCCGGGTACCACGCGGACGACTTCACGATCCCGACGCTGCGCGAGGTGCTCGACGCCTTCCCGAAGACCCCCATCAACATCGAGATCAAGATGATCAAAACGACGACGGGGACGGCCGGCGGATGCCAGACGCAGGGCGGCAACACCTACTGCGACGATCCGGCGGCCTCGATCCCGGTCGCTGACGCTCTGGCGGACCTCCTCGACGAGCCCCAGTACGCGGGCCGCACGGACATCATCGTCGTCTCCTTCAGCGACCCGCTGATCGACGAGTTCCACTCGCGCGACGACCCGCCCTTCGTGGCGCTGGCGCCCGGGGTGAGCGACACGACGGCCTTCGCGCTATTTGGAACAACGCCCGACCCGGACGTCGCGGCCTTCCAGGTGCCGCCCACCCAGCTCGGCATCGACGTGCCGGACCTGCTGCTCAACACGCGGCACGCCCACGACCTCGGCTACGCGGTGCACGTCTGGACCAACGGGCCCCAGGACGAGACCGACGCGAGCTACCGGCACCTCTACGACCTGGGCGTCGACGGGATCATGAGCTCGGTCCCGAGCCGGCTGGCCGCGTTCCTGTGCGCCAACGACATTCCCCGCCCGGACGGGAAGAAGCGCTGCAACAAGAACAAGCTGAAGCGCCCTTAGCGAGCTAAACGTCGCCCGAGAAGGTGTCGCAGGCCTCGAGCCGGCCTGCGTCGAAGCCGGTCTGCAGCCACTGCGCCCGCTGCTCGGAGGTGCCGTGGGTGAATGTCTCCGGGTCGATCCGGCCCTGGGCCTGCTGCTGGATGCGGTCGTCGCCGACCGCCGCGGCGGCGGTCAGGCCCTCCTGCAGATCGCCGCTCTCGAGGAGGCCGCGGTCGTAGGTGGAGCGCGCCCACACCCCCGCCAGGCAATCGGCCTGCAGCTCCAGCCGGACTGAGAGCTGGTTGGCGTCGTCCGGGTTCGACTGGCTCTCCTGGCGCACCTTCTGCTCGATGCCGAGCTGCTGCTGGATGTGGTGGCCGATCTCGTGGGTGACGACGTACGCCTCGGCGAAATCCCCGGGCGCCTGGAAGCGGTCCTGGAGCTCCCTGAAGAAGCCGAGGTCGAGGTAGACCCTCTGGTCGAGCGGGCAGTAGAACGGTCCGGTGGCGGAGCTCGCGAGCCCGCAGCCCGACTGAACCTGGTTGTGGAAGACGACGACCTTCGCCCGCTGATAGGGCCTGCCGGCGGCCTGGAACTGCTGCGTCCAGAAATCCTGAGCGTCCCCCTGGACGAAGTCGACGAACTGCAACTCCCTCTCCTCGTCCGGGCTGCCGGGAACCGAGTTGTCGCCCGTCCCGGTGGCGGGGACCTGCGGGAAGTTGCTGGTCGGATCGGGGACGTCGAACCCACCGCCACCGCCGCCCCTGACGAAGAGGAGGTAGACGATGACCAGGACGATGATCGTGCCGATGCCGCCGCCCCCGAGGCGACCCATCGGGATCGGCATGCCGCCGCCGCCGAAGCTCCCGCCGGCGCTCCGCCGATCCTCGATGTCGGCGCTGCGCTTGCCGGGCCGCCACTTCATCTGGCGGCCACTCTATCCCCGCCCCTCAGGCGGGAGACTGCGCGCATGAGCGAGCCGCAGCTGCCGAGCAAGATCTCGGGTCATCTGAGCCAGGTCCTCCCCGAGGGGGCCGCGATGCCAAGCCGGATCCGCCTGACCCAACGCGGCGAGATGGTTCAGAAGCCGGGTGGCAGGCGGCTCGAGTTCCGCGCGGTCGAGGAGCTCGAGGTGGAGACGGTGGGGTTCGAGTGGCGCGCCAGCTTCGGCCCGAATCCCCTCGTCCGCGTCAGGGTCCTCGACCGCTACCGGGAGGGCGAGGGGTTGCTCATCGCCAGGATCTGGGGGCTGATCCCGGCGACGCGCAGCACCGGCCCCGACACCGATCGGGCGGAGGCGATGCGCTACCTCGCCGAGCTGCCGTGGGTGCCGCAGGCGATCGGGTCGAACCCGGAGCTCTCCTGGCGGGAGCTCGAGGACGGCTCCGTCGAGGTCTCGACGCTGGTCGGCGGGAGGGCCGCGAGCGTCCGCCTCACCATTGACGACGCCGGCCTGATCCAGAGCGCCTCGGGGATCAGGCCCCGTCTCGCCGGCAGAGCCTCGGAGGACACCCCTTTCCTGGGCACCTTTGGCGACTATGTCGAACTGGGTGGCGTCCGCGTACCCGCGAGCGCGGAGCTGAGCTGGGAGCTCCCCGACGGGCCCTTCACCTACTGGCGGGGCGAGGTCACCTCGCTGGTCGCCGAGTAACCCTCGAGCGTCTGCCGCTGGGAGAGCACGTAGAGCAGGATCAGCGACGGAATCACCGTCACCGCCGCGACGGCGAAGATGATGATCACCGCGGTCAGGGTCGCCGAGGCCCCCGCCGCCCCCGAGATCGTCAACGAGGTGGGCAGGATGTAGGGAAAGGCGGCCGCGAAGTATCCCCAGATGACGGCCGCTCCCGCCCCCACGGCTGCCGCCCGCAACCCGTAGTTCCGCCCGGTGACCAGCAGCCCCAGAGCCGCCATGCCGCAGACGCCCGAGAGGATCACCAACGCGATGCCGGGCCACGAGGTGAGCCCGTCATAGACGTAGCGACCGTCCGCGTGCAGCGCGATCACTCCGACGACCGCCGCGATCCCGGCAATCACAGCCGCCGCGAGAGCGCGACGCTGGAAGTAGTCGCGCAGCTCGTCATCCCCGGCCGTGCCCGAGTCGTTCACCAGGAAAATAGCTGCGGTGTACGCCGTGAGCAGCACGAACAGGACGCCCAGGGACAGCGGCAGGAAACCGATCCAGCTGCCGGTGGGATCGCCGTTTCCATCTGCGGGGACCTCACCGGCTGCGATCGCCCCCACCACCGTCCCCATGAAGAAGGGTGTGAGCACCGAGGCGAAGCCAAAGATCCGGCTGGCGGGCCGCTCAACCGGCCCAGGCAGGGCGTGGCGGAAGGCGAAGCCCGCGCCCCTCAGGACGATCCCCAGCGCGGCCAGCGCGAGCGGGATATAGAGCGTGCTGAAGATCGCCGAGAAGGCCGTGGAGAACGCCGTCCAGAGCACGACGAGGACGAAGATCAGCCAGACGTGGTTGGCCTCCCAGACGGGGCCGATCGAACGGTCGATTTGGGCGCGGACCCACTCCGCACGCTCGCCCCGCCCGGCGAGCAGATCCCAGACGCCAGCGCCGAAGTCCGCTCCGCCGAAGATCGCGTAGAGCGTGACCCCCACCCAGAGGATCGCCGCGCAGACGTCGGCGCTGCTCATGTGGAGGCCCTCGATTCACGATCCGCCGGCGGGCTGTACGGGACCTCGCCCGGCTCCTCGGGCCGTCCCTCCTGCCAGCGCCGGGACAGTCCCCGCAGCACGATGATGGCCGTCGCTGCGAGCGCGGCGTAGAGCGCCATGGTCAGGCCGAAGACCCACCAGATCCCCTTGGCGGGGGTCACCGCATCGGTCGTGCGCATGAAGCCGTTGACGATCCAGGGCTGGCGGCCGACCTCGGTGACGATCCAGCCGCACTCCAGCGCCACCACCGCGGCGACCCCCGCCAGCGCCCCAGCGCGCAGGAACCATTTGGTCTCAGGCAGGTCCCGCTTGCGCCACCAGGCGATTGCGAACCAGACGGCGAGCAGGAAGAGCAGGGTCGCAATGCCCACCATCGTGTCGAACGCCAGGTGCAGCATCGTCTTTGCGGGCGGCTGATCGTTCTTGGGGATCTCGTTGAGCCCGGTGACGTCAGTATCCGTGCTGAAGCCGACCAGGAATGAGTCAAGCCCGGGAATTCCGATTCCGCCCTTGACCTTGCCGTCGGTGCAGACACCGCCGAGGTACTCGGTTTGGTCGGGGCCGCCCTTGTAGATGCACTCCATCGCTGCGAACTTGGCCGGCTGGTCGTCGGC
>DATDJZ010000158.1:0-39776 GCA_036520315.1 Solirubrobacterales bacterium
CTGCGCGTACCAGTCCTCGGTGATCTCGACGGGCTTGCCGCCCTCGCTGACCACGTCGTGGACGACTCGGGCGGTGACCCCATCGGCGATCCGCTTGGTCTTGTCGGTGACCGTGATCACCTGCTGTTGGACTGTCCCCTCCTGGTCGGTTACGCGCACATGCCACTGGGCGCCGACCGGCAGCGGGAAGTAGGGATTGTCGATCTGCGTCGTGAAGTCGGCCGGGTTCAGGTTGGCCGGCTCCGAGGACTGGGGAAACGTGTTGGTGCCGGATTGCGGGTTGGAATCGTCAGAGGAGCTCCCGCATGCACCGAGCAGCAGCGCGGGGAGCACCGCGGCCGTAACCGCGACTGCTCCCACGCGCCTCTTTGCTCCGGAACTCATGGAGCTAGCTGCCGGTGTCGCCGCTGTTCTCGCTGTCGCCCTCGACCACGACCAGCTGGTAGTTCTGGTCGAGGCGGACATCGACGGTGTTCCCGTCGGGCTTCGTGACCTCGACCTCCCAGGTGGCGCCGTTCTCCGAATCGCGCTCGACGGCGTTGGCGTTCCCGCCATGGGTGATCTGCAGGGCGGCTGCCTTGGCCTGGTCGGCCTGCGGACCGGTCGCTCCACCCTCACCATCGTTGCTGGTCGCGATCGCGGTACCCGCGCCACCCGCCGCGAGTGCGGCGGCGACGCCTCCAACGATCATGGCCTTGCGTGACAGGTGCATTTCCTTGTTTCTCCTTTTCCCTCCCAGTTGACTTGTAGCCGGTTTTGTAGATCTGGCCGATGAATCCAGCGTGAAAAGCCCAGACGCGCGCTAGGTGCGATCGGCGGGCAGCTCGATCCAGACGTCCGCGCCCGCGTCCGCGCGGTTCGCGGCGTGGGCGCTGCCGCGGTGGGCGCGGGCGATCGCATCGACGATCGCGAGGCCGAGCCCCGTCCCGTCGCCCCCGTGTGAGGGATCGCCCTGGCTGAAGCGCTCGAACGCGCGCCCGATGAAGTCGGGGGCGAACCCCGGGCCGTGATCCTCGACGTGGATCGCCACCTCGCCGTCCGCCTCGCGAGCAAGGACGGTGATCTCGCCACCGCCGTGCTCGATCGCGTTCTCCACCAGGTTCGTGAGGGCCTGCTCGAGGCGGAATCGGTCGCCCTCGACGGTCAGCCCGTCGACCGGCTCGATCACCAGCGAGCGTCCCTCCTCGTCGATCCGCGCGGAGAAACGCTCGCGCAGATCCGCGAGCAGCTCGCCCACGCCCACCCGCCTCAGATCGAGCGCGAGCTTACCCTCTTGCGAACGGGCCAGGACGAGGAGGTCCTCGGCGAGCTGGATGAGCCGGTCGACCTCGACGATCGCCGAGGACATGGCGGCCCGCATCTCATCGGACGTCTTCGCATAGCGGAGGGCGAGCTCGAGCTCGGTCTTGTGCATTGCGAGGGGGGTGCGGAGCTCGTGGCTCGCATCGTCCACGAAGGCCCGTTCGCGCTCGATCGCCGCCTCCAGGCGGCCGAGCATCTGGTTGAGGGTCTCCCCGAGCCTGCGGATCTCGTCGTCGGCCTCGGGCACCGGCAGCCTCTGCTCGGGCTCGGCCGCCGAAATCGCCGCGGCGCGCCGGCGCATCGCCTCGACCGGGCTCAGGGCCCGGCCCGAGACCACGTAGCCCGCTAGCGAAGCGAGCAACAGGGCAACCGGTCCCCCGATCAGCAGGATCGTCCCGAGGCTGGCGAGCGAGTCGTTGCGGTCATCGAGCGAGGCGGCCGCGACGACGACGTACCTCCCGCCCTCGGGACCCTCGGCAGGGCGCGACAGCAGGCGCGCCTCACCGTCGATGCTGCGCACCTGATCGCGGGTGACGATGAAGGACGCCTGGGAGGCGCGAGCGGCCTCCGGCCGGGTGAGCTGCGGCTCGTTGCCGAGCTGCGGCGTGCTGGCGTAGATCCGGCCGTCCGGGGTGAGCACCTGCGCGAAGCTCTCCTCACGGCCGAGCAGCTTCGAATTCCGCGCGAGGTCGCCGTTCGCCACCAGGGCGGCGATGTCGTCCCCGTGGGTGCGCAGGCTCTGGTCGAGCTGGTCGCTGAGCTCGGCGTCGAAGCGCGCATAGACGAACCAGCCGAGCGCGGCTAGGACCACGGCGCTGGCGAGGGCGAAGGCCAGGGTCACGCGGAGCCTGATCGGGATCCGGCTCATCACCCCCCGCCGTTCTCGCGCAGCCGATAGCCGGCGCCGCGAACCGTCTGGATCGACTCGACCCCGAAGGGCTTGTCGATCTTCTTGCGCAGCAGCCGCACGTAGGAGTCGACGATGTTCGAGCGGTTCTCGTACTCGTAGTCCCAGGCGTGCTCGAGGAGCTGGAACCGTGAGAGGACCTCGCCGGGCCGGCGCATGAACACCTCGAGCACCGCGAACTCCTTCGCCGAGAGCTCGATCTCGGTGTCGCCCCTGCAGACCTGGTGCTTCGCCGGGTCGAGGCGCAGGTCGCCGACGCGGAGCTCGGGGGAGCGCTCGGCGTTGCCGCGCCTGGCGAGCGCTCGCAGGCGGGCGAGCAGCTCCGCGTAGGAGAAGGGCTTCACCAGGTAGTCGTCGGCGCCGGCGTCGAGCCCGGCGACGCGGTCGGCAACACCGTCGCGCGCGGTCAGCATCAGGATTGGCGACCAGACCCCGTCGTCGCGCAGCCGCCGGCAAACCTCGAAGCCGTCGATCCCCGGCAGCATCAGGTCGAGGACGATCGCGTCGTACGCTGTGGAACCCGCCATCCAGAGGGCGTCCTCGCCCCTGTTGGCGACATCCGCGGCCATCCCCTCCTGGCGCAGGCCCTTGCGGATCAGGCCGGCCATCTTGGCCTCGTCTTCGACGATCAGCACACGCATCTCTTCTCCGGGCGACATTGTCCCGCGAAGATGAAAGCCGGATGAAAAGCTCGCCGGCTAGCTGCTGTGCTCGAGCCACACGGCCCAGGCGAAGAGCACGAGCGCGCCCAGCAACATCACCGCGCTCGCGGCGAGCGCTTCGTGAACAAACGAGGTGATGGCGACAAGGAGGCAGATGAATCCGCCCCACGCGCTCACTGCCCAGATCGGTCCCTCGCGCATCCTGACCCCCGGAATCCGCTCTCCTCGAGCCTGACCCCAGGTTGTCCCCGCGAGGTGAAGGTCGTGTGAACGTTCGTCCCAAGTGCGGGTTCGCACAGATCGATAGGAGCCTGAGGGATAGTGTCGGCAGAGCGCCAGCTACCGAGAGGGGAGAGTCATGGGAGCGAAGTCGATCGACGCGGCGGAGTTCCGCGACAAGCAGCGTGACCAGTGGAACGGTGCGGCAGTCGGATGGAACGAGTGGTCCGAGTACATGGACGGGCACACGGGCGGTGTCGCCGAGCGTCTCGTCGAGATGGCGGGCGTCAAGGAGGGCGACAGGGTGCTCGATGTGGCGGCGGGCTATGGCGAGCCGTCGCTGACCGCGGCTCGCAGGGTCGGTCCGCAGGGAAGTGTGATCGCCACCGACATCTCCGCCGAGATGCTCAACTTCGGCCGCGAGCGGGCGGCCGCGAACGGCGTCGAGAACATCGAGTTCATGCAGGCCGACGCGAGCTCACTGGACTTCCCGGCGGAGAGCTTCGACGCGGCCGTCTCGCGCTGGGGGATCATCTTCGAGCCCGACGGCGAGGGCGGGGCGGCCAAGGTTCGGGGCTTCCTGAAGCCCGGCAGCCGGTTTGGGATCAGCTCGTGGGGACCGCCCGAGCGGGTTCCGTTCCTGGCGATCGCGATGAAGACGGCGATGCAGAAGCTCGACATCGCACCGCCGCCGCCTGGGACTCCCGGGCCGCTCTCACGGCCCACCGAGGAGGCGATCGGCGGCCTGCTGGAGGGTGGCGGCTTCTCGGACGTCGAGGTGGAGGAGCTCGAGGTCGCCTTCCAGTTCGACTCGGCCGACGAGTACACCCGATTCACGAGGGCGATCGCGGCACCGATCATCGCGATGATCTCGCCGCACCCGGAGGACGTCCAGCGGGATACCTGGCAGGCGATCACCGATGCCATCGCCGAGCGGGAGGACAGCGACGGCCGTGTCAGCCTCGCGAACCAGGTCCTAGTCGCCGCCGGGCAGGCGTAGCCTCTCGGGCATCGAAGCCCGGCAGCCCGAGACATATCGCTTCGAGGACGACGGCGGGATCCCCAACTCCCCCCTGCCCGTCCTGATCTACCCCGGGGTAGAGGCGGCTCACGACGCGGACGCCTGCGAGGAGCTGCTCGCCTCCAACGGCTGGCTGCCGGAGTGGCGCGACGGCATCTTTTCCTTCCACCACTTCCACTCGATCACCCACGAGGCGCTCGGCATCGTCGGCGGCCGGGCGACGGTCATCCTGGGAGGCCCGAGCGGTCAGAGCTTCGAGATCGGGCCGGGCGACGTGCTCGTCCTGCCGGCCGGCACCGGCCACTTCAACCAGGGGTCGAGCTCGGACCTGCTCGTGATCGGCGCCTACCCGAACGGGATGCCCTGGGACATCCGTCGTGGCGATCCCGCCGAGCACGACGAGGCGGTCGCCAACATCCGGGCGGTGCCGCTGCCCGACGCCGATCCGGTCGAGGGATCCGGAGGTCCGCTGACCGAGCTCTGGAGCTAGACGAAGCGTTTGACGAAGTCGAGCGCCGTCTGCGCGACCTCGCGCCAGCCGGAGTCGATCGTCAGCGCGTGTCCGCGGTTCGGGATCTGTGCGATCTCGGTCACCGCCGGGTTGCGGCTCTGCCGCTTGTAGGAGGCGTTCGCGATCGCCCAGGGAACCGTGTGGTCCTTCTCGCCGTCGATGATCAGCAGCGGGCCCCGCACGGGGTTCTTGGGATCGAGCTTGGCCTCGGTCCATGGATTGAGGTTCGCGTTCGCCATCTGCATCAGCGCCGAACCAGGGGCGGCAACGTGGTAGGTGTCGTAGAGCCGCTTCGCTTCCTCATCGCTCAATGCGTTCGCCCAGCCGTACTTGAACTGCTCGAACGTGAGCGTTATCGCCTTGCCCCTGTTGAATGGATTCTTGAGCACCGGCGCGGATGACCGCAGGGAGGCGACCGGAAGTGGCAGTACTCCGCGGAACGGACCGGGGTCGATCGCGACGGTCGCCGCTGAAAGACCGCGGTCGGCGATCAGCTGCGCCAGGAGGCCGCCCGTCGAGTGACCCATCACCGCCGGCTTCTGCTGGAGCTCGCCGATGACCTCGGCGCTGTGGTCGGCGACCTGCTTGAGCGTCTTCTTGGCGAGAACATCCGGGTTCGCCCGCGCCTCCTCGACCGTCTCGGGATCGTCCGGCCAGTCGGGGGTCACACCCGCGTAGCCCTCCTGCTCGAAGTAGTCGACCCAGTTGTTCCAGCTGCTCGGCAGCAGCCAGAGCCCGTGGATGAAGACGACGGGCGTGTTGCCGCTCGCGTTCGCCTTCTCAACCTGCTGAGCTTCCCGCTCGCTGATCGCCATGCGACGTGCTCCCCTCTTTGATCGGCTCGGCCGTCCATGCCGCGGTTGTTCAGCCTACTGATCGGGTGGTAATGGAGCCGGTGGAGTTCCCGATCGTCGCAAGCGCACTCGTCCGGTACCGAACGTATGTTTGCCCAATGTCGCCCCACCGGTTCGCAAACGCGGGGCCGCCACTCGGCGGCGAGACTGGGTGGCCCGCGCTGTTTTGGCTAGCGGGTCTACTCGAGGCAGAGGGGAGCTTCCTGAAGCCCATTCCATCCTCCCCCGCCAGCCCGATCGTGTCTTGCCGGATGACTGATCTCGATGTCATCGAGCGGGTTGCGTTCGCATTCGGCACAAGCACCCAGTCCAACGACAAAGGGCAGCACAAGACGGAGTTTGCGACGCTCGTCCGAGGTGCACGCGCTGCCGGCTGATGAGCATCCTGCGCCCGATGATGAGCACGCGCCGCCAAGGAGCAATAGATCGGGCTCTCTCTGACTACCAACCCCCGGTGAGAAAGCTGAATTTTGCAAGGCCCAGGAGATCCGAGAACGGAAGGAAGCTGGAGAAACGATCGCTGCACTTGCGCGCAGCTTTCGCGTCTCTCATCCGACGGTCCGTGCGGTGTTGAGCGGGCGGTTCTATCGAACACCAGAGGAAGGTCCGCCCTGGTTGCGACTTTCCTCCGCAGTTCGGGGCGCGATCGCGGCGGGGATCGGTCTTAACTGGAAAGAGCTGTATTGGCTAGCTGGCTGGCTTGAGGGCGAAGGCAGCTTTAGCGCGCCGCCGCCATCCAGCCCTCGTCAGCCACGGATCCACGGAGGCAGCTCCGACAAAGACGTGATCGAAGAAGTCGCGAGGCTCCTCCGGATCAGACCAAATCTCGAACCAAGCCGAAGGCCCAATCGCTCCCCATACTGGCGGGTGCTCCTCCGCGGGCGCCGAGCAGTGCTTCTCATGCAATGCATTCGCCCAGTGATGGGCAGGCGGCGCGTCAATCAGATTGATGCCGCGGTCTCGGGCCTGAAAGGACGGATGGAGCCGGTGGGATTTGAACCCACGTCCTCGATCACGAACGATCGGCGTCTACAGGCATAGCCGGCGCTTTTAGTCTCGCCCTACGGCCTCCGCTGCCGGCGGGAGATGCCGGAGGGCCAAGTCCCTTCGATTTCCCCGGAAGGTCGGGACGGTCCGACCGGGTGAGCCCGATGCTGACGCCGGGATCCCACCCCTCGGGCTCGGGTGGGCCGACGCTCACTACTTAGCTTCTAACTAAGCGGCGAGGGCGAACTCATGGTCCGCACGTATTGGTTGGTCCAGGTGTTTTACGAGGCCTCCTGGAACCTCGGCCTGCAACCTGATCGCACGGATGACCAAGTCGAATCCAATTCGGCCCCGTGCTATGTGTGGATAGATGGTAGCCGTGGGGGTTAGCAGCCGGCCGTCACGTAGCAGGCGAGCGGCGGCTCCTGGCCTGATACCCGGGCCATGGTCGACGACGTGATCGGCCTCGCCCCCTCCAATCACGGGACCATCGACGCCCGGGCTATCTGCGCCGTCGGCGAGATCTTCGGGCCCGTCCGCGCAGCCGAGACACTTCCACCTCTCAGTTCCCTAAGGGCCGGCTTAGGCGCGGCGCTACCGTTGAACTCGCTCATGGCAGCGAATGAACTCGCACCATCCGCCCCGCAGGCGGGACCGGAAGTCGGTCCCATCCATCCCGGTTCCGGCCGGGGTGACGGGCTGCTGAAGCGCATCGGCGGCGCGCTCGCGGCCATCGGGCTGCTGATTGCGAAGCTGGGCGCGAAGGCGAAGCTCCTGCTGGTCGCCCTGCCGAAGCTGAAGCTGTTCACGACCTCGGGCTCGATGCTCGTCTCGATCGTCGCCTACCAGCTGATCTTCGGATGGGCGTTCTCGGTCGGCTTCGTCGTTCTCCTCCTGCTGCACGAGCTCGGCCACGTCTTCCAGCTTCGGCGTGAGGGGATCAAGGCCTCGGCGCCGATGTTCATTCCCTTCCTGGGCGCCGTGATCTCCGCCAAGTCGATGGGTGATGACGCCGGGGCGGAGGCCCGCGTCGGGCTCGCCGGCCCCATCCTCGGCTCGATCGCCACGCTCGTGCCGCTCGGGATCTGGCTGGCCACGGGCAGCCACCTCTGGCAGGCGCTCGCCTTCATCGGCTTCTTCATCAACCTCTTCAACCTGCTGCCGATCCTGCCGCTGGACGGCGGTCGCGCGATGGCCGCGCTGTCCCCCTGGGTCTGGCTGGTGGGCATCGCCGGCCTGGTGGCGATGGCGTTCTTCTTCCCCAGCCCGATCGTGCTCCTCATCCTCCTGCTCGGCGGCATGGAGAGCTGGCGGCGCTGGAAGGCCCGCAACACCCCCGAGGGCCGCGCCTACCACCAGATTCCGGCGCGCACCCGGGCCCTGGTGGCGGCGACCTACCTGCTGCTGATCGTCGCCCTGGCAATCGGCGTCTCGGCGACGCACCTGCCGCGCGGCCTCTCGGACGTCTAGCGGCCCTAGAGGGTCAGCTTGTTCTTTACGTCGTCGACGAACTCGTCCTGCATGCCGGGCACGTTGACGAGATCGTCGACCGACTTGAAGCCGTTCTGCCGCTCACGGTAGGTGATCACGCGAGTGGCCTGCGTGACCGAGAAGCCGAGGTCGCGAAGCTCCTCGAAGCTGGCGCCGTTGAGGTTGATGCGATCGCCGATCTCCACGTTCTCGAGCTCGTCGCGATCGGGCTCCGGCTTCGCGGCCTCCTCCTCGCTCGGCTCTTCGCCGGGACCGACCCCCAGGATCGCGCCCACCGTGCGGCCCAGGATCCCGCCGCCGCCTTCATCGTCGTCCTCGGACTGAGTCGCCTCGATGCTCTTCGCCGCCGCCGCCTCGGCGTCGCGCGCCTTACGCTCGGCCTCCTTCGCCCGCTCCTCCGCCGCGCTGACACGCTCGAGGACCTCGCGCAGGCGACGCTCGCGCTCCGCCTCCTCGACCTTGAGCTGCGCCAGGCGCTCGGCACGGGCTGCCCGCTCCTCGGCCTCCTGAGCCCGCCTCTCGATCTCCTCGAGCCTCCTGTAGGCGTCCTCCATGGCGCGCTCAGTTTCCTGCCGCTCTGTCTGCATGCGCGCCTCGGCCTCCTCCACGGCGCTTGAGAAATCCGGACGCTCGCGTGGCAACTCCTCCTCGGTGTGCTGCGGGGCCATCTCCTCGGACTCGGGCTGAGGCCGGGTCTCCGTGAACCCAAGGCCACCCTCGGTTGCCTCGGCGCGGACACGCTCCTCGGCCTCCCGGCGAGCCTGTGCTGCGGCCTCGGCGACGCGGACATCGGCCTCGCGGCGGGCCTCCGCGATCGCCTCGCGCGTCCGCTCCTCCACCTCGCGGCGCACCCGGTCGGACTCCTCTCGCGCCCGCTCCTCAGCCTCCAGGCGGAGACGCTCGGCCTCCTCCCGGACCCGCTGCTCCACCGTTTGGCGGGCCTCCTCCTCAGCCTGCCGCCTGGCCTGGTCGGCGGCGATCCTGATCAGCCGCTCGGTTTCCTCCTCGTCGGACTGCACCGGTTCCCGCTCGGGGGGCGCGTCGAATGGCCGCGGGGGTGAGGTGTCCGGCGGGAGAGCCTGCTCGCTCTCCACGGACTTGGCTACCGGCGGCTCGAAGGCTGGCGGCTCGAACGCCGGCGGCTCGGGCGCCTGCGTCGCGGCCTCCCCCTCCTCGCGGGCCAGCGCGTCGATCTGATCCTGAAGTGAGCTGCCTCCCTCGGTCGGCGGCGAGATGTCGAGGGCTTCCAGCGCCGAGGCCGCGATCTCTGCCGAGGATGGATCGGGGACGGGCGTGGGTCCGGCAGGCTCCTCGGCGGCAGGGGTTTCGACTTGCTCCTCGGCGGCGGGGGTCTCCGCCTGCTCCGAGGAGGTGGCCGCGAAGCCTCCGGGCGCGCTCTCCGGCTCGGGGGCGAGTGGGGTCAGCGCCGGCTTGTCGGTCGCCTCGTCGGCCTCCTCCGCGACGGGCTCCTGCGGGGTCTCCGTGGCGCCCTCACCGTCGTGGGTGGCGTCCGCGAGCGCGGCCTGATCGTGCTCCTCCTGCCTCCCCTCGCCGTTCTGCGCCTCGCCCTCGGCGAGGCCCAGCGCGGCGGCGAGCATCGTCGACTTCTCAGCCTCGTCGCCACCGTCGCCCTGGCCCGCCTCGGCCTGGGCTGCCAGCGGTGCCGCCTCCTCCCGCTCAGGCTCCGGCTTCTCCTCGGGCTCCTCAACGGTCTCCTCGGGCTCCGCAACGGGCTCGCCCTTGCGGGCGGCCTTGCGCCTCTCACGCTCCTCCTTGCGCTTCTGTCGCTCCTCCCGGCGGCGCTTTCGTTCCTCCTCCCAGGCGGCGCGATCCTGCTCCTCGGAACGCTTCTTCTCCTCCGCGGCCTGCTTGCGCTCCGCCTTGCGCTTCTCGCGCCGCTCCTTGCGGCTCAGCTTGGGCTGCTCCCCGCCCGCTTCGGCCTGCACCTCGGTCTCCGTCTCATCGGCCTTCGGCTCGTCCTTCGTCTCCGGCTCCTTCTTCGGCTCGGCGCCTTCGAGCTTCTCGGTCTCCCCGCCCTTCAGCTTCTTGTCGGCCTTCGCCTGGGCCTTCGCCGCCTTCTTGTCGGCCTTGGCGTCCACCTTCGCCTGCTTGGCCTCGGCCCTGTCCTTCTCCTTCGCCGCCTTGGCCTCCGCCCTGACCATCTGCTTCTCCTCCTTCTTGGCGCGTCGCGCGTCGCCGCGAGACAGCTGGTGCGGAGCGGAACCGGCCCCCTCGGCGTCGTTCGACTTCCGGCGGCGCACGAGCAGGAAGAGGATCAGCAGCAGCACGACCGCCGCGGCGATCCCGTAGGCCGCAGCCGGGTTGTCGTTGACGAAGTCTGTGACGGTGCCGGTGTCGATGGCAACAAGCATCGGAGCGCCCAATGTTCGCACGGGAGATCCGTTCTCGCGAAGAGGGCGTTGCCCTCCCATCGGGCGAAAGCTTGCTCAACTCAAGCGTTGCTTGAAATCGCGCTCGACCTCCCGGCGCAGGTCTCGATCGGCGATCTCGCGACGCCGGTCGCGCCCCTCCTTGCCCTTCGCCAGGGCAAGCTCGACCTTCGCCCGGGGACCCTTGAAGTAGATGCGGGTCGGGACCAGGGTCAGGCCCCGCTCGGCGGTCTTTCCGATCAACCGCTCGATCTCGCGGCGGTGGAGCAGCAGCTTGCGGGGCCGATCCGGATCGTGGTTCTGGTCGGAGGCCGGGAGATACGGAGGGATGTGTGCGCCACGGAGCCAGACCTC
Source organism: Solirubrobacterales bacterium (assembly GCA_036520315.1). Lineage (GTDB taxonomy): Bacteria > Actinomycetota > Thermoleophilia > Solirubrobacterales > 70-9 > DASUPK01. The sequence continues at coordinate 10,699 of DATDJZ010000158.1, forward strand.
ACCCCGGTCGATCACCGCGTAGGCCTCGTTGATCTGGGCCTTGCCGTCACGGAGGGACTTCACCTCGCTGCCCTGCAGCTCGATCCCAGCCTCCATCCGCTCCAGCAGCTGGAACTTGTGCCTGGCGCGGCGGTTCGTGGCGACGTCCCCGCTCGCGGGGGCCCTCGGGCCTTTCGACTTCTTTGCCATGATCAAACGGGTCGCCCCTATCGGGGCGCCCTCGCATTATCTGAGGGAAGCAGGTCGACGCGTCCGCGCGGAGCCTCGACCCGGTCGACGGTCACCTGCACCGGGTCGCCTATCCGGATCGCGCCGCCGCCGCGTGTGCCGACGAGCATGGTCTCCGTGGCGTCGATCTCGTATCGCTCGCGTCCGCCGATGCGACGGGCCGGGAGGAAGCCCTCGTAGACGTCGGCGAGCGCGCCGCCGAAGCGGACGAAGGCGCCAGCGCCGACGACCCCGGAGACCTCGCCCTCGAAGCGAGTGTCCTGCCCCCGCTCAAAGAGCTCTCGCTGGAGCAGGAAGCAGGCGCAGACCGAGTCGGCGTCGCGCTCGAGGCGCGTCGCGTCCCGCTCCCGCTCGGAGCAATGAGCGCCGAGCTCGCTCAACGTCTCGGCGCGCGGCGCCTCCTCCCCCGCGCCGATCGCGGAGAGTAGCCCGCGGTGGGCGATCAGGTCCGGATAGCGGCGGATCGGTGAGGTGAAGTGAGAGTACGCCGGGCTGCCCAGACCAGCGTGGCCGAGGTTCCGATCCGAGTACTGGGCCTGCTTGAGGGAGCGAAGCACGAGCGAGGTGTAGGCCTCCCGGCCGTGGCGCCGGCGCTCGGCCTCGCGGGCGACCAGCCGGCTCGCCTCGCCCGCCAGCTCGCCCGCCTGCTGGGGCGTGATCGAATCCGGCAGGGGCGGCGTCGGGATGTCGAGGGCCGCGAGCTGCTCGATCAGCCGGCGGATGCGCTCGGGATCGGGCTCCTCGTGCACCCGGTAGAGCGTCGGGATCTGCCGGCGTTCGAGCAGCTCGGCGACCCTCTCGTTGGTGAGGATCATCAGGTGCTCGATCAGGCGGTGGGCCTCGGTCTGCTGGACCGAGTGGGCGCCGACCACCTGCCCCTGCTCGAAGCGGAACTCCGGCTCGGAGCTGTCAACCTCGAGCGATGAGGGGGGCCTGCGGCCGGCCAGTGTGGCCGCGGCCTCGCGGGCGAGCCCGAGCGGCTCGGCGATCCGATCGGGTGGTCTCGCCCGTCCGGCGAAGATCTCGTCGAGCTCGTCGTAGTTGAGGCGGGAATCCGAGCGGATCCGGCTGCGGTAGAAGCTCGCGGAGAGCGCCTCGCCGGCCTCCGAGATCTCGATCTCGGAGGTGACGGCCAGTCGATCCTCGTTCGGCACCAGGCTGCAGACGTCGCTGGAGAGAACCTCCGGCAGCATCGGCGCGACCAGCCGAGGGACGTAGGTGGAGTTGGCGCGGCGGCGCGCCTCCTTCTCGAGAGCCCCGCCCGGCCGGACGTGCGCGGCCACGTCGGCGATATGGATCCAGAGACGAAAGCCCCGCTTGGTCCTGGAGGCGGATACGGCGTCGTCGAAATCATGGGCGCTCGCCGGGTCGACCGTGAAGGTGGGGAGATCGCGAACGTCGCGGCGGTCGAAGTCGAGATCGCGGGCGGCCGTGGCCGCGTCGGCCGCCTCACCCTCGATCCGGCGCCCGAAACCAACCCGCAAGTCGCGGTCCGCGAGCATCGCATCGATCACGTCGGCGGCCAGAGCGGGATCGCCGAGCTCCCGGACCACCCTGGCCCGGCCGCGGCCCTGGCCGAGCTCCACCAGTGCCATCCGGCCGGGGGTGGCGGCGCGGCGCCCGCCGCCGATCTCGACGCGACCGCCGCGCTCGAAGAGCAGCTCGCCGACCAGAAAGCGGCCCCGCTTGGAGACGAGGACCACCCGCCGCTCGCCTGATGGGCGCGCGCTCAGAGCTCTTGCGACAGCACCTGAAGCGCCCGCTCCCGGCCCTCATCGGGCTTGGTCTTCGGTTTGTCCTTGGCCTTCACCTGTGGGGCGATGCCGGTGCCGTTGATCGAGGTCCCGTTACGGGTCAGATACTCCCCCACTGTGAGATCGAGCGCGCCGCCGTTCTTCAGCGGGATCACCTCCTGGAAGGTGCCCTTGCCGAAGGAGGTCGTCCCCACCACCTTCGCGATTCCGGACTGCTCGAGGGCCGCGGTGACGATCTCCGATGCCGAGGCGGTGTCGCCGTTGATCAGGACCACCATCGGATGACGCGGCAGTGAATCGCCGGCCGCATTGAAGGTCCGGTTGCGCTGGGTGCGCCCGTGGGTCGAAACGACGGGCCCGCTGTCAACGAAGATGCTCGAGACGAGCACGGCCTCCGTCAGCAGGCCGCCACCGTTGCCGCGCAGGTCGAGCACGATCCCCTGCGCGCCCTCAGAGTAGAGACGCTCGACCTCGTTGCGCAGCTCGCCGTGCGCGCCCGGAAAGAAGCCGGCCAGCCGCACGTAGCCGATCTTCTTGCCGCCGACGTCCTCGAGGTGACCGGCCACCTGCGGCACGTCCACCTCACGGCGGGTCACGGTCACGTCCCGGCTCTTTCCGTTCAGGCCGGCGATGGTCAGCGTGACCTTGGTCCCGGCGGGCCCGCGGATCTGGTTGGTGATCGCGTCGGCGTCCTTGCCGGCGATGGACTGCCCATTCACCCCGGTGATCAGCTCGCCGGCCTGGATGCCCGCCTCCCTCGCGGGCGTGTGCTTGTAGACGGTCGCGACCCGCAGGCCCTCCTTGACCTGTGTCACTGCTATTCCGACACCCGAGAGGCGCGAACCCTGCTGGAAGCGGTCGTACTCGGACGGGGTGAAGTAGTGGGAGAAGCGGTCGTGGTAGCGGCGCTTGATGTGGTTGATGATCGAGCTGATCGAGGCGTTCTCGAGATCCGCGTCATCCACGGTGTGGAAGTAGTCGTCGTGGATCACGTCGATCGCCTGCGAGGTGGCGTCCTGGCTCGAGTTGCCGAAGACGTCGTCGACAGCGTCCCGGACGAAGCCGACCTGCCCGCCGACGACGATCCCCGCGAGCAGGGCGACGGCAAGCAGAGCGGCGATGAGGAGAGGGGTCCCGGCCCGTTTCATGGGATCGCGACCCTACCGGCGGAAATAAAGCTCAGATCCGCAGGAACCGGCGCAGCGTCAGCCCGCTGCCCATCGCCGAGACGGTCATGGCCACGCACAACAGGACGAGCGCGAGGCTGGCGAAGCCGATCGTGTCCCCGGAGGAGATCAGATGGAAGTCGTTGGCGAGCGGATCCACGATCACTTCCTTGCCCAGCAGCAGGAAGCCGATGGCCACCAGCGCGCCGACCAGTCCGCAGACCAGGCCTTCGACCATGAAGGGCCACCGGATGAACCAGTTGGTGGCGCCGACCAGCCGCATGACCTCGACCTCACGGCGGCGCGCGTAGATCGAGAGCCGGATCGTGTTCGCGACCAAGAGCAACGACGCGATCAGCAGCAGCACGGCGAGAACGCCGAGTATCCAGCGCACCGCGCTGGTGGCGCCGGTGATCTTGTTCGCCTCATCGCGTGAGTCGTTGACCTCGTCGATGACCGGGCTGATCGGAGTGGGCTGCCCGTTCGCGCCGGGCGGTGTGATGTCGGCCCGGATTCCCGGCAGATTCGCGAGATCGTCCGGCTGCACGTTGAACGAGGACGGCAGGGGATTGCGGTTCCCGGGCAGCGCCGTGACCAGGTTCGACTGATCCTTGGCCTCGAACTGGCCGCCGAGCTCCTTGAGCGCCTGGTCCTTGTTGACGAACTGGACGGAGGCCACGTGTGGAATGGCCTCGAGCTTGGACTTGAGCTCAGTGATCTGCTCCTGCGGAATCGCCGGGGCGTTGTAGGCGTCGTTCAGGAAGACGCGCAGCCCGACCTGGCTGCGCACCTCGTTGGTCTTGCCGTTGGCGGTCTGTAGAACCGGAATCAGGACCCCGAGCAGCAGCACGGTGATCGCGACCGTGACGATCGCGGCGAGGCTGGGCGCGGCGCTGCGCCGCAACGCCCTGAGTCCTTCGCGAATGAAGAAGAAGATTCGCCCCATCGCTCAGCCGCTCAGTACCGCGGGTCCTCGCCCTCGATCCCCATTTCCTCGCGCACCCGCCTGGCGAATTCGCGAGTCGACTCGTCGTCGGAGGTGTAGGTGCCGGCCGCCTGGTCGCGGACGACGCGGCCGGAGTCGAGCGCGATCACCCGGCGGCGCATCTTGTCGACCATCTCGCGGTCGTGGGTCACCACGACGACGGTCGTCCCGGTCCGGTTGATCCGGTAGAGCACCTGCATGACCCCGATGGAGGTGTTGGGGTCGAGGTTTCCGGTGGGCTCGTCGGCGAGCAGCAGCGGTGGGTGATTCACGAACGCGCGGGCGACCGAGAGGCGCTGCTGCTCCCCGCCCGAAAGCTGGTCGGGGAAGTTCTTCACCTTGTCGGCGAGGCCGACGAGGCGGAGCGCGTCGGGCACCTTGGTGCGGATCTCCGAGCGCGAAGCGCCGATCACCTGGAGCGCGTAGGCGACGTTGTCGTAGACGGTCCGGTTCGGCAGCAACTTGTAGTCCTGGAAGACGGTGCCGATCCGGCGGCGCAGCTGCGGGACCTTCTTGTCCGGCAGGGAGCCGATGTCGCGACCCGCGATCAGCACCTCCCCCTCGGTGGGCTGGAGCTCACGCAGGAGCGTCTTGATCAGGGTCGTCTTTCCGCACCCTGTCGGCCCGACCAGGAAGACGAACTCGCCGCGGTCGACCCGGAGGCTGACGCGCTCCAGGCCGACATGGCCGCCCGGGTACACCTTGGTGACCCGGCGCAGCTCGACGATCGGCGGGCGGGGCCGCTCCTCGGTGACGTGTTCCGGCCGCCGCGTCCCGCGCGGTCGCGTCCGGAGAACATCGGATGTCTGTCGCCTTGCCATCTAGGGGGAGAGAAACGGTGAACCGGGCGCGGCATCCTCCGACGCCCACCTCACTGCGCGGCACAGGGTAGGGAACGCCCTCAGCCGCGAGCGCAAGTTCTCGTTCGCACCCCAACACGGACGGCCCGCGATAGTCGCGCAGGGGATCGTCTAGGCGGGATCAGTGTGTGAGGTTGCGACGGCGGGGCCGAGTGGCGTCCGCTCGGCCCCGCGCGCCGCTGTACCGCACTCCGGTGGCGTCCGAAAGCACCGGAGATACGTCTTCGCCCCGGTAGTCCCCCGTGTCATGCCGCGTCGCCCGGTCGACTCGTCCGGGCTGCGGGGTGGGTCGAAGATTGGGGGTGGGAGATTCCATCGGGTCGGCGTCCATCTCGCCGGCCCGGCGCCGCCCCCCAGCCGCGACTCGTTCCTGCGCACAAAGCGGGAAAACACGATCCCGAATCCGTCTCGCGTCTACCCGGTACTTTCGATCATGCGTCCAGTGGAAGTAGAATAACGGACGCAGTTAGGAGGAGCGATGTCACGGCGTTTTGGGCGTCGGCGCGACTCCACATAGAGGAGCTTGGAGGCACGCTCTGCAGGGGGCAGAGTCGGGTTTCCTCGGTGATCAAGGACGAACGATCCGAGGAGGAGATCTTGGTGGCGAAGTGCCCCGGGTACTTCTGGAACTTCGAATTCTCCCTGCCCCATGGGAGTTGCGCACCAAAAGGGGATGGCGCCTTGAGGCAAGAGGGTGGAGCGGTTTAGCGGGCCCGCTCCACCCCCGCCTCCCGGGGGGAGCGGCCACGACATACCGGGCAGGCTCGCCGTGCGGATCCTGGACTCTGACGGCGGAGCATCGATAGTCGCCCTCGGGGGCGAACTCGATCTCAGCACGATTCCGCGGATGGAAGGCCCGCTCCTGGAGCAGCTTCGCCAGCGGCCGGCGGTTCTGGTCGATCTCAGCACGCTGACCTTCATCGACTCATCCGGGATCGGGATCCTGATCCAGGCGTTCCGGACCGCGAACGGCACACCTATGGGCATCCTGATCGGACGGGGCTCGCAGGTGGAGCGCGTCTTCGGGATCGTTGGCCTCGGCGAGGCTCTGCCGGTCTTCTTCGATCGCGAGCGGGCGCTCGCCGAGCTGGTCGAGGCCCGAAACGGCCGTCCCGGCGACGGTGGCGGCTAGACGGGCGAGTCTTCCCCTGCCTCCGGAGAGGCCTCCTCCAGCGCGGCGTCCTCAGCCGGCTCCAGGACGAACACCTCCACCGCCAGGTCGGGGTCGACGTGGATCGAGCTCATGTAGGCGAGCACCCGCCGACCCGTGGATTCCTCGACGACCTTGCGGAACTCGCTCTCCATCGCCTGCTGGAAGCTTCGGCGCATCTGGTAGACGGATTCGATCTGGTCGGTCTCGATCAAAGTGCGCTCTACCGTCGTGAAGCCGCCCCGCAGGATGCAGATGGCCGTGTCGTTGACCAGGTGGGTCTTCGCCTTGGTCGGGCCCTTCCCGTAGTAGCGGGAGTGAAGCTGGACGAGGCCGGTCGAGATCTGGGCCAGCATCTCCCCTCGGGGTATCCCGCGGACTGTTCCATCTGGGGAAACGGCAAACCTCCGAGTCTGTCGGTTGCCACCCTCTTTGGACAAGCGATCGGTGCGAAGGGAAGAGTTGCGGTGAGACCCAACGAACACGCGGCATCTGGTGGGTCAAAGTGCGGCGACGCCACGCCGCCTTGTTCGAGGGTACTCCGATTTGCCGGACCCGTGGCTCTGTCGCGTGTTTCCGAGATCCCCCGGCGGGAATGTAGTCTGGGCAAACCCAGCGGGGCGGCGCTTGCCAGTGACACCCGACGGGCCTCAAAGCACGATCGGACGCCGATTCGTCTTTTGAGCGGGTCGACGGAGGGTCTGACCATCGATCCACCCGAGGAGGTGGTGTGGATGTCCGATCTACCCGGCAACGCAGAGGAGCCTGCGGAGCTCGAGCGCTCTCGGAATCGACGCGGGGCCCCGTCCGCCACGCAGGTGCGCGAAGAGATCTCCCGGGAGATGCTCAAGATCCACGAGAAGTCCTTCGGCAAGGGGACTGGAGAGATCCATGCCTTTGTCGAGGACGGCTGGGTGATCGTGCTGCTCGACGATCCGCACCTTCTTCCGAACGAGCACTTCCTGATCGAGGCCGGTCACCAGGACACGGTCGTGGAGGTGAGGCACCAGTATGAGCACGCGATCCAGGCGAGCTTCCGGGCCGCGATCGAGCGGGCGACGGGACGCACGGTGGTCGGTTTCACCAGCACCACCCGCATGGACCAGCCGCGCTTCGTCGCGGAGATCTTCAAGCTCGAGTAGGCCGGTTATCCAGCCGTCCGGTAGGGGTAGCCTGCGTTCAATGGAGACGGGCGCCACCGCTCTGCCATCTGGCCTTTCGGTCGATGAGCTGCTCGATTGGCGGCCCGACCTCGGTGTGGTCACGGTCTGCGTCGGCATCGACCCCGCCAACCGCAGTGAGGGCTGGCTGACCGAGCTGCGCCAGCAGCTCAAGGCCGCCGTCGAGGGCGGCGATGACGGGCACGACCGCGGACGAGCGCTCACCGCCACCGCGCAGCGGGTGCTGGATCGCTTCGACGAGGAACTGCCCTCCGGCCGCTGCCAGATCGGCTTCTGCGAGGCGACCGACGGGCGCAGGGCCCGCGACATCTGGACCGCCGCCCAGATGGACGGCTTCAGGACCAGCGCCTCCTATGGCGACCGGCCGCGACTGACGCCGCTGCTCAAGCTGCTCGACGAGGGGGCGGCGGTCGGAGTCGTCGCGGTGTCCGCCGAGCGCATCCACCTGTACGAGTGGAAGCTGGGAGCGCTCGAGCTGATCCACGACTGGGAGGCCGAGATGTACAGCCTCGACTGGCGCGAGCGAAAGGCCGGGAAACCCTCGAACATCTCCCGGACCCAGGGTGCCGCCAGCTCCGGCCGCGACCAGTACGACCAGCGCCTAGAGCACAACCGGTTGCGGTTCCTCGAGGAGACCGGCAGGTTGACCGCCGACGAGGCTCGAAGTCGCAGCTGGCGCCGGCTGATCGGCTTCGGCGATCCCGAGCATGTCCGAGAGTTCGACAAGGGAGCCGAGAAGACCACCGAGGTCGAGCTGGCCGAAGCCGTGGACGTGATCCCCGAGGAGCGGGGCAAGCTGCTCGAGCGGGTCAACGCGGCGGTCGCCGCGGCGAATCAGCGCCGCGAGCTCGAACTGATCGAGAGGGCCGTCGACGGTGCCCGCACTCCCGGCGGCCACGGGGCGCTCGGCGTGACCGACGTGCAGCGCTGCCTGAACGAGGGACGAGTGGAGCACCTGATCTTCGACGCCGACACGCAGGACCCGGAGCTCGCCGACGTCGAGGACGAGGTGGTCGAGCGGGCCCTCCGCACGAGCGCCAAGATGACGCCGGTCGAAGACGCCGCGGCTGAGCGGATCCGCGAGCACGGCGGCGTCGCGGCCGTGCTGCGCTACTGACCGAGAGAGGCTGAGCCTATGACCAGGGCCCGCCGTGGATCGGCGGGTGCTGCACGATCGGCTTCTTGAGGAGCGCCTCGCGGGCCAGGTCGGCGATGCCGCTGGCGGTGAGGCCGAAGTGCTCCATGCACGCCTCTGCGGTGCCGGAGACTCCGAACTCGTCCTGCATTCCGAGGGCGAAGACCGGAACCGGATGCTGCTCGGCGGCGACCTGCCGGATCGCGTCGCCGAGGCCCCCGACGACGCGGTGCTCCTCGGCGGTGACGGCGACGCCCGTCTTGGCGAGCGAGCTGAGCACGCTCTGCGAGTCGATCGGCTTGATGATCGAGACGTTGACGACCTCGGCCTCCACCCCGTCTTCGCGCTCGAGCGTCTCGGCCGCCTCCAGCCCGCGCCAGACCATGTGGCCGCAAGTGAAGATCGAGATGTCCTTCCCTTCGCGGAGGACATCGACGCCGGCTCCGAGGGTCTCGGGGATCTCGTCATAGACGATCGGCGTCTTCGGCCGGCCGAAGCGCATGTACATCGGAGCGTCGAAACGCTCGTAGGACTCGATCACGGCCGTGTAGGCCTGGTTGTAGTCGGCCGGCACGACCACCTGCATCTGCGGCATCGCCCGCATCAGGGCGAGGTCCTCGATCATCTGGTGCGACGCGCCGTCCTCGCCGAGGGAGACGCCGCCGTGCGACGCCCCGATCCTGACCTTGAGGTTGTTGTGGGCGATCCCGAGACGGACCTGGTCGTAGGATCGCGAGGTGGCGAAGATCGCGAAGGTCGAGGCGTAGGGCACCTTGCCGGTCGCGGCGAGCCCACAGGAGATCGACATCATGTTCGCCTCGGCGGCCCCGACGTTGAAGAAGCGCTCGGGGAACTCCTTGCCGAACTTCATCGACTGCGTCGAGACGGCGAGGTCCGCATCCAGCGCGACCACCTCCGGGTAGGTCTCTCCCAGCGCGACCAAGGCGTCGCCGTAGGCCTGCCGGGTGGCGATCGACTCGCTCTGAGGCTCAGCCGCCTCGATCAGCTCGCTCGCCATCAGCCCCTCCCCTCCAGCGCCTTGGTCTGCTCGGCGTAAATTGCTTCGAGCTCCTCCATCGCCTGTTCGGCCTGCTCCTGGGTCGGCGGCTTGCCGTGGAAGCCGAAGCGGTCCTCCATGAAAGACACGCCACGCCCCTTCTTGGTCTGGCAGACGATCGCGGCCGGCCGGTCGAGGGTGCGGCTGCGCTCCAGAGCCTCAACGACGGCGCTCATGTCGTGTCCGTCGATCTCGACCGCATCCCAGCCGAATGCCTCGAACTTGGCGCGGACGTCACCGGTATCCATGACCTCCTCGGTGGTGCCGTCCGTCTGCAGGTGGTTGTAATCCACGATCGCCGTCAGGTTCGGGAGGTCGTAGTGGGCCGCCGACATCGCGCCCTCCCAGCTCTCCCCCTCCTGGCAGTCGCCGTCGGACATCAGGGTGAAGACCTGGGCGGTCTCGGCGAGACCGTCCAGTTGAAGGGCCAGGCAGATGCCGACGCTCATCGAGAGTCCCTGGCCGAGCGAGCCGGTGGAGACCTCGATGCCCGGCGTCCGGGTCATGTCGGGGTGGCCTTGTAGGTGGGAGCCGATCTGACGGAGCCCCATCAGGTCGTCGGCGGGGAAGTAGCCGTGCTCGGCGAGCGCCGCGTACTGAATCGGTGCGGCATGGCCCTTGGAGAGGACGAACCGGTCGCGCTCGGGCCAGCTCGGGTTCCCCGGATCGTGACGAAGGACGCGGTAGTAGAGGGCGGCGGCGATGTCGGCAGCCGACAGAGAGCTGTCGAGGTGGCCCGCCTTGGCCACCGCGACCATCCGCACGCAGTGCATCCGCAGCACGGTCGCGTAGCGCTCGAGCTCGGGGATCGACGGCTTGCCCTCACCCTTGCCGGAGGGCTCTGGCTCGAGATCTGGGACGGGCTTCAGGTGCGCCATCGGCGGCTCGTCTTTCGCCTGGTCATAGGGGAAGGCAGGCTCAGGTCGCAACTGACTCAGGACCGGGCGGCGAGGGTAGCAGCGGGCAGCACTCGATTGGCAGCCTATGAGTGAGTGCCGACGGAACGGCGCGGTCCGTCCAGGCCGCGGCGTGGCCCCTAGCCTCTCGGCCATGAGGACGGCGGCGACCTTGGCGGCAGGGCTCGCACTGGCCCTGGCGGGCTGCGGCGGCGAGTCCGGAGACGGCGACACCGCCACGAATGCGGCGACTGCGACGACCGCCACCCAGCCGGCCGGCGAGACCAGCGGCAAGCTGCCGCCGGGCGCGGTTGGCCCGGTCGACACTCACGAGGAGGAAGAGGAAGGCCCCGCTGCGACAGAGGCGAGCCCCGAGGCTCAGGCGGAGGGGCCCGAGTCGAACGGGGAGCTGTCCGGCGAGAGCCGCTCGGCGGCGGCCGCGGCGGTGAGCGACTACATCACGGCGCTCGACCGCCACGACGCGGCCGGGGTCTGCGCGCTGCTGGTCCCGGGCGCGCTCGACCTCAGCAAGCTGCCGAGCCGGCGCGGGGGCTGCCGTGCGTCACTGCGGGCGTCGATCGGGACGCGCCCGCGCGGCGGCGGCCCGGCCTGGCGGAAGACGACGCTGGTAGCCGTGAAGCCGGAGGACCTGGGCGACGGCCGCGCCCGGGTCAGCGCGACCGTCACCCACCACTTCTCGGACCGCAAGTACGTCTCGGTGGAGGACGACGTGATCTATCTGCAGCGGGTCGGCGGGCGCTGGCTGCTCGCCAAGCCGAGCGGGACGCTCTACCGCGCGGTCGGCTACCCGGAGCCTCCGCTTGATGCGTTCACCCCACCCCCCGGCTGGGGTTAGCCGCGGTGAGCGGTCCAGCCGAGGACGCCCGAGTCGCAGCTCGTGCCCTGACCGCCGGGCTCGATCGGGACGTTGCCGGACACCCGCAGGGTCCCCCGCTTCAGGTTCCCGTGGATTTCCAGCTTCGCTCCAGTGATGTTGTTCAACGCGACGATGTTGAACTTGCCCTTCTTCAGCTTCACCGGGGTGCTGACGACCCCGAACGTCGTGTTTGCTCCCGCCGCACAGGTGACCGGGACGCCGGAGAAGCGGAAACTGGCGACGCGCTTCTCCTTTGAGTGCCGCTTCTGGACGACCTTGAACCCGATCGTGCCGGCCGGGGTGACCGTCCCGGTGTAGTGCTTTGGCTTCTTTGCGACGGCCTGGGCGGGGAGCACGAGTGCCACCGCGAGGATCGCCGGTACGAGGAACCTCTTCAAGGCTGACCTCCCTGGGGTCGGGTTCATCGAAACACCCTAGATCCGGATCAGAAGCGGTGGTTCCCGCCGCCGCGAGGACCCCGTTGGTGGAAGCGCTTCGGATGCTTCCGCCCGACCCCGACGATGGTCGCGTCGGGATTGGTCGAGCTCGGCTGCAGGATGGTCGCGTAGGCAACCGAGTCGCTCAGAGCGTTCGACCAGAGCACCCCCTTCGAGCGGCCGAGGGAAAACAGCACCCGCCCGGCCCCGTGCGCATGGCGGCGGCGGACCATCAGCCGGCTGCGGCGCGCATCCGTTCGCACATATGCGAACGAGCGTCCCTTCACCGAGGGATCGAAGAGAAGCAACCTCGGCGAGCGCACCAGCGCACGGTGCTTCCGGGTACCCATGAGGCGCTGGACGACGCGACTACCGCCAGGAGTTGCGATCGCGTAGAGCAGGACGTTCCCGTGGACGGCCGGCCGGCTCAGTTGTCCCGCTCCACCCTGAGATGCGACCTTAAGTGGCGGCGCGGGCGACGCGGGGTTGGCGATGTAGCGGATGTAGATGGCGTCGCCGCCGCCCGCCGGGGCCCGGTAGGCGAGCCAGCTGTCGGAGACGGCGGTCGCGTCGGCGCCGGGCGCCGGGATCTGTGCGAGCTGCGTCAGGGTATTCCGGTCGAAGAGCAGCACCGAGCTCCCCCGCACCGTGGCGACGTAGCGCCCACCGATCGCCGGGTGGTTGCCCGGCAGCGGGACCTCCGGGCCACCGCGGCTGATCACCGCGGGGCCTCCCAGCCTCTGGAAGAGAAGCGCGTCCGCCGTGGCCGAGGGGTCGGTCGCGTGGGCGACGCTGGTGCCGGCCGCGCCGGCGCTCCCCGGGATGACGATCAGCGCCAGTGCCGCCGCCGCGAGCGCGGCCGCATCCCCGCGGCGGAGGCCGAGATAGACGCCAGGCCGCTCGCACATCAGCTCGGTGGCACGGATGCCGGCCGAGCGACCGGCCAGCGGAGCCAGGGCCAGGATCGGGATCGCCCGGCCCACCCCGAAGCACGCCCCGAGCAGCAGCCCGAGAGCCGGGTCCCCCACGGCGAGGCTGACCCCGGCCAGCGCCCAGACCCCGAACGAGAGGACGAAGGTGGTGAAGCCGATTCCGAGCAAGACGCCATAGAGCGCCGCCGCCACCGGCGTCGGCATCACCCGCCGCCAGTGCTCCGGCAACTGACGGCGGATCTGGGGCACGATCCTGGTCCCGCGGGCCTCGAGTGCCGCGGCGAACAGCGCGATCGCGGCCGCGACCAGGTAGGAGGCGCGGCCGCCGGCCCCGTGCAGCAGATCGCCGAGAACGGCGAGCGAACCGAAGGTGAACAGGCCTCCGGCGATCGCGCCGGGCAGGAAGGTGACGCAGGCGGCGGCCGTCGTCCGCCTGCCGCCGGTGTGGCCGGTGGGACCGATCGTGTCGATCACCGAGAGGCCGCAGGGCGAGAACGTTCCGGTCGCCCCGATCAGCAGTGCGGCGACGCCGAGCGCGATCTCGAGGGGCCCAAACATCAGCAGGGCACCCGGGTGTCGTAGTACTGGACGCAGAACACCTTGCGGCCGCCGTAGCAGTAGCCGGTCAGCGCCGCATCGCCGTTGATCCGGGTGTTGTGATGGGAGCAGCAGTCGACCAGCTTGCGGACCTTGCCGCCGCAGCAGCGATACCAGGCGCCGTCGATCGAGGTCCGGATGCCGTAGATGTCCTGGACGCGGTCGCAAATCCGCGTGCGGGGAGCCGGCGGCAGGGGCCGGCCGTCCGGGCCCTCGAGCACCTGTCCGTCCCCGTCGACGGGCTGGCCGGCGTCGTTCACCGGTCTGCCGACGTCATCGATGGGGTGGCCGTCGCTGGCCCGAAGCGGGAAGCCGCGTGAGTCGATCCGCGGCAGCCCCGTCGGGTGGGGACAGGAACCTGTGGTGAAGGTGTGCCCGCAGAAGTGGAAGGCCTCGGACTCGCCCGGCTCGATCAGCGTGCCGACCGTGCGCGCGGCGGTGATCGCCATCAGCGCCCCGCCGACGCGGGCGAGGAAGCCCCGCCGCGAGGAGTCGCGGGCGAGGGAGTCCGTGAGCCGGTCCAGGTGCTCAGGCACCTACCGTCTGCTCCCGCCGCTCCGCCGTGGCCAGCACGCTCTCCAGCTGCGCCAGATTGTTGAAGGTCCCCTTCGCCAGCACGATGCCCCCGCGATCCAGGGCGAGCGCAAAGGGACTGCCGGGGATCTCCAGGCTCCGCCAGAGCTCCGCCTCCGCAGCCTCGTCGAAGACCGCCACCGCCACCCGCGGGTCCTTGGCGACGTTGTCGATCGCCGGCACGAGGGTCTGGCAGATGCGACAGCCCTCGGAGGTGAAGACCGCCAGGCCGAGGTCCGCGCCGTTGCGCCCGATGCGCTCCGAGAGATCGGCTGCGCGCGCGCCGACCTCGGGCCCCTCACCCTCGATCTCCAGGGCCCCCTGCGTACCCAGCTGGAGGCGCAACATCCCCACCTCTCGCGCGAGCGCCAGCACGGCGACGCCCAGCCCCGCGCAGGAGATCAGGGCGACGCCGATCCCGATCGCCAGCCAGCCCTGAGTCCCGATCGAGATCGAATCGACCGACGGCACAACGGCGAAGGCGACGGCGAGGCCGAGGTTCCTGAGGACCCCGAGCCAGGAGACGGTCGAGCGCGGCCCGAAGCACGCGCACGGGGCACCGGCTCGGCCGCGGAGCAGCGCGCCGACGGTAAGCGCCGCGAACATGGCCATCAGGCCGGCGGCGGCGTAGGCCGCGGCATCCGACCCGAGCGCGACCGCGACCGCCAGGGCCAGCTCGACCGCGATCAGCGCCGCCCAGGCGAGCGGACGAAGCGGCGAGTCGCGGAAGCCGTAGCTCGCCAGTGCCGCGATGCTGGCCCGCGGCGAAGCCAGCTTCGCGAGCGCGGCGCCCGCGAGCACGATGCCAAGCCCGACCCGCAGAATGATCTCCAACATCCCTCCGCCCGCAACCTAGCACCAGGTCGGACGGCGCAAGCGGCTAGCTCAGATTCCTCTTGAGTTTCCTCTTGACCTTCTTCACGCAGCGCTTTCGCTTCGGCTTGCTCTTCAGCTTCCGGCACTTGGCGAATCGATCGGTCACGCGTGGGGCCGGAACGACCGGCTGCGCCGTCGTCGCCGGCGGCGTCGGGTCGCCCCCGGCCGGGGGCGGGTCGCCCCCGGCCGGGGGCGGCGGCGGGTCGTCGGGCGGCCTGAGCGGCTGGCCCCCGCTGCCGACAATGGTCGTCTCCTGAGGCAGCGAGTACGTGTCCTCGAGCTCGGCGACCTTGGCGACCACGTCATCTCGCAAGCCACCCGGGGCGGCTTGAGCGATCCGCGTGTAGACGCCGGGAGCAGCCGGCTGGGCGCAGCCGGATCCCCAGCTCGTGATCCCGACGAGGCGATATCCCCCGCCCTCCAGCGGCGACTCGAGCGGCCCGCCGCTGTCGCCGTTGCAGGTGTCGACGCCGCCTTCTTCCAGATAACCGGCACAGACCATCGTCGCCGGATCGAATTCATCGCCGTAAATGATCGCGGCGCCGCAGGTCGAGTCCGCGACGATCGGCACTGTGGCGGCCTGCAGGTTGTCGGCGGACATGCCCCCCTCGGAGGTCCTCCCCCAGCCGCTGATGTCGACGAGGGTGTCGGGCGCCCAGACGGCGGCCTCGTCGTCCCCCGCCAGGTCGATGGTCTGCACCGCCGGGGTGAGCTCGACGGGCGCGCTCAGGACCAGATAGCCGACGTCGTCCTGGAAGGTCTCGGCGTTGAAGCCGGGGTGATAGGAGACGTCCTGCACGGGGTGCTCGTCCTCGGGGAGGGCGGTCGAGAGCTTCGCCACTCCCAGCAGCACGTCGACGTCATCCGGATCGACCCGCTTGGTCCCATCGCCCCCCGGATCGTCCGGGAGGCAGACGTCGACCCCGCCGCTCGGGCCACAGTCGGGATCGTTGTCATAGAGACAGTGGGCGGCCGTGAGCACGATCGACGGCGTGATCAGCGAGCCGCCGCAGTACTGGCGCACATAGGCGTCACCGAGCGCCTTTGCGGGGCTGACGACGACCGCCGCCTGCCAGGGGTAGTCCTCGATCGGCGTCGCGGCACCGCCCACGATCTTGGGCGTGACCGACTGCGCGCGCACGGCCGGCGCCAGGATCAGCGCCGCGAGCACGAGGCAAGGCAACAGGGCGACTTTGACCCTCCCCATGACCCCTATTGAATCGGATTCAGCGGAGGATTCTTGAGCGACGTCTAACCGATCGCAACCATGCGCTCGATCGGCAGCGTGGCGCGCTCGGCGATCTCGGGCGGGACCTTGACCTCGTAGCGAAAGTCACGCAGCGAGTCGCGGACCTTCGGCAGCGTGATCATCTTCATGTACTTGCAAAAGGCCATCCGGTTGGCCTCGATCAGCTTTGCCTTCGGCGCGGCCTGCTGCAGGGGATACAGCATCCCGTTCTCTGTGGCGACGATGTATTCCCCGTCGGGGTGCTCCTCCATGTAGTTGAGCATGCCGCCGGTGGAGAGCATCTGGACGCCCTCCGGATCGATGTCGCCCGAGGCGACGTACTCCATCGCCTGCGTCGCGCAACCGCACTCGGGGTGGATCAGGAACTCCGCGTTCGGGTGCTCGTCGCGCACGGTCTTGATGTCGGTCGGCCGGATGCCGGCGTGGACGTGGCACTCGCCGTCCCAGATGTGGAAGCGCGCGCGGCGGTCGGGGTCGTCCTTGATGCCGGTCTCGCGCTCAACGAACGCTCCGAGCCACATGTCGGGGCCGAAGAGGATCTCGGTGTCGGGGCCGTGCTCGCGCAGGATGTGCTCGACCACCTGAACGGCGTTGCCCGACGTGCAGCAGTAGTCGGTCTCGGCCTTCACCTCGGCCGAGGTGTTCACGTACATCACCACCACGGCACCCGGGTGCTCGGCCTTCCAGGCGCGGAGCTGGTCGGCGTTGATCGACTCCGACAGCGAGCAGCCGGCGCCGAGGTCGGCGATCAGCACGGTCTTATCGGGGCACAGCACCGAGGCTGTCTCGGCCATGAAGTGGACCCCGCAGAACTCGATCACCTCGGCATCGGTCTTCGCCGCTTGGCGGGAGAGGCCGAGCGAGTCGCCGACGAAGTCTGCCACGTCCTGCAGCTCGGGCAGCTGGTAGTTGTGGGCGAGGATGACGGCGTCGCGTTCGGCGGCGAGCGTCCTGACCTCCTCGCTCAGCATCGCGATCTCCTCCTCGCTCAGCTTGGCGGGAAGCTCGTTGACGGTAGGAAGCTCCAGCACGGGAAGCCGCTCCTTCGACGTTGGATGTTCGCCTCCCCGGTGCTCTGTGACCCTTGAGCCCTCGAGGCTGACGAATGAACTGACCAAAGATTAGCGCGGGCCTACCCTTGGCTTCATGCCTGAGCTACCAGAAGTGGAGATCACCGCCCGCCGTCTGAGCACGGCTCTCGAGGGCGCTGAGGTCGAGTCGGCGCTCGCCACCGGCGTGGCGACCCTGAAGACGTTCGAGCCCAGCCTCGATTCGCTGACCGGGGCGCGCATCGAGGGCGTCCGGCGCATCGGGAAGATGCTCGCCGTCGACTTCGACACCTCCCCGCAGGACAGCGGCGAGCCGCTCACGCTGCTCATCCATCTGATGTCGGCGGGACGCCTCCAGCTCTTCGACAAACGCGCCTCACTGAAGGACCGCCGATCCCGCATCCTCATCCGGATCGCCGACGGCCGCGAGCTGCGCCTGCGGGAGTTCGGCACGAAGCAGGCGGCCTGGGCGAAGCTGCTGCCGCGCGAAGCCGTCGCCGAGGACGAGTTGGTGTCCACCCTCGGCCCGGACGCCTGGCCCGCGCCGTCCGTGGACGAGCTCACGAACCGGCTCGGCCAGCCGCGCCACCTTCACCCGCTGCTCCGCCACCAGCGGGACATCGCCGGGATCGGGCGCTCCTGGGTGGACGAGATCCTCTGGGAGGCCCGGCTCTCGCCCTTCAAGAAGGGCTCGGAGCTCCGGGGCGAGGAGATCAAGCGGATCCACGACGCCCTCCACGTACTCGGCGACGCCGTCGACCACTACGAGGACGTGATCGGCGACGAGATCCCGGACAAGATGCCGATGCCGCTGAAGGTGCATCGGCGTGAGGGCGAGCCGTGTCCGCGTTGCGGGACCACGATCGAGGCGGTCTTCTTCGCCGAGCACCAGATGAACTACTGCCCGGAGGAACAGACGGGCGGCCGCGTGCTCAAGGACCGGCGGCTCTCGCGACTTCTCAAGTAGTGATTTGTCGACTTTCCCGGCTACACGCCGGGTAACTCGACGACCTCGCCTACCGACCTGTGACGCGGCGGACCAGCGCTCGGCCGATGGTCAGCGGGTGGCCGATCAGCGTCTCGACGCGGCCGGTGAGGCTGGTCGGGTCGCGGGCGATGCCGAGCTGGCGCAGGACGGTGAGCTGGTCGAAGTAGACGCGCTCGCACATCAGCCTGTCCTCCTCGAAGACGAAGAAGGCCAGGATCGGCAGCTCGTATTCCCGGCCGGTCGGCGGCAGGCTGCGGAGCGGGCCCTTGTGCGTACCGCGGATCACCGCCTCGACCATCACGCCGTCATCGGTGTGATGGAGGGCGCGCGTCTCGTTGCGCTGATCCGGAAATGCGCGACGGCTCTCCTCAAAGTAGCCGGAGACCTCCTCGGGGCCGTCGTAGACGTCGCCGGTGGCGATCAGCTCGTAGCGGGGGTGGTCGAAGGTGTCGAGGGTCACGTCGAACTCGTGGCGGTTCTCCGAGTCCATGTGCTCCCGGACGATCTCCTCGCGCTTCTGGCGCATCGCGGCAGTGGGCGGCATCGCGGCGACTCTATCCAGCTAGAGGTCGATCGTCATGCTGAGATCGAGCGCCGGCGCTGAGTGGGTGAGCGCGCCGACGGAGACGTAGTCGACCCCGGTCGCAGCGATCTCACCCACGGTCTCGATGGTCACGCCACCCGAAGCCTCGAGCTCCGGGCCGTTCCCGGGCTCGCGCGCAGCGGCCACGGCCTCACGCAGCTCCGCCGGGGTCATGTTGTCGAGCAGCAGGCGGTCGGCGCCCGCCTTGGCGCCCTCGCGAACCTCGTCGAGATTGCGGCACTCGACCTCCACCGGCAGGCCGGGCTTCATCTCCCGTGCGCGCCGGACCGCCTCCCCCACCCCGCCCGCGAGCGCAGCGTGGTTCTCCTTGATCAGGATCGCGTCGTAGAGGCCCATCCGGTGATTGGTCCCGCCGCCGGCCGCGACGGCGGCCTTCTCCAAGACGCGTAAGCCAGGGGTCGTCTTGCGGGTGTCGAGGAGGCGGGCCCCCGTCCCCTCGACCTCCCTGACGAACCTCGCGGTGAGCGTCGCGACTCCTGAGAGGTGGCAGAGCAGGTTGAGTGCGGTGCGCTCGGCGGCGAGCAGGGCCCGGGCGGGGCCGCCGACGCCCGCCACGGCGATCGGCACGTCGTCGCGCCACTCCCCCTCCCGGGCTCGATCCCCGAGCTCGCCGGCGCCGGCCTGGCGGAACACCTCGGCGGCGACGTCCAACCCGAAGAGAACGCCCGGCTCCTTCTGCGTGATCGTCGCTCGGCCCGAGGCGTTTTCGGGGACCACCGCCTCCGCAGTGACGTCGCCCGATCCCAGGTCCTCGAGCAGGGCGCGGGCGACGAGCTCACGGGTGTCCGAGTCGACCTCCATTCCCGACAGTCTCACGAAACCCGGGTGTGCGACGTTTACTGGGCAGATGTCAAGTGAGTCCCTCCCTCCCTTTCAAGCGCTGCTCGATGAGCATGGCTCCGACGTCCTCGGATACCTCGTCGCAACCGTCGGCCCGCACGACGCCGAGGACGTCTTCCAGGAGACGTTCATCGCCGCGCTCCGCGCCTACGAGGGCTTGGAGCACGCCCGCAACCTTCGCTCCTGGTTGCTCACGATCGCCCACAACAAGGCGATCGACCACCACCGCAGCCGCGGCAGGCGGGCCGTTCCGGCGGGAGACGCCGAGGAGGTCGCGGGGTACGTACCGAGCGCCAACTCGAAACCGGAGGAGGTCGTCGCGGGAGGCGACCCGGACCTCTGGCGCGCCGTCAGCGCGCTGCCCCCGAAGCAACGCAGCGCGGTGGTGCTCCGCTACGCCACCGACATGTCTTATTCCGCAATCGCACGGGCCATGGACAGCTCAGAGGCGGCCGCGCGCCGCAACGTCCACGAGGGCCTGGAGAAGCTCAGAGGTGAATTCGCATGAATCCGTTGACCGAAAATCAGCTTGAGAAGATGCTGCGCCAAGCGCCCACAGACGCTGATCTCGATCGCGCCGTGCAGGGCCTGCTCGCCCGAGCCGAGCGCGACGAGCTGATCGACATCGCCTACGCCGAGATGGACTCGCCCTTCGGCGAGCTGCTCATCGCCCGCACCGACCGGGGGGTCGTCCGGCTGGCGCTGCCCATCGACCGCGGCCGGCAGTGCCCTCACGACG
Source organism: Solirubrobacterales bacterium (assembly GCA_036520315.1). Lineage (GTDB taxonomy): Bacteria > Actinomycetota > Thermoleophilia > Solirubrobacterales > 70-9 > DASUPK01. Next base: position 30,872 of record DATDJZ010000158.1, read on the forward strand.
AGGTGCTCGAGGCGCTCGCGGCCTACGTCTCACCGCGAATCCTCGAGTCCCCCAAGCGGCTCGACGAGGAGCGCCGTGAGCTCGAGGAGTACTTCGAGGGGAAGCGCGATCACTTCGACGTGCCCGTCGACTGGGCCCTGACACCGAAGGGCTTCCGGAACCGCGCCCTGCATGCCGTCTCCCGGATCCCGTACGGGAGGACGAAGACGTACGCCGAGATCGCCAAGTCGGCCGGCAACCCGCGCGCCTTCCGGGCGGCCGGCACCGCCTGCGGCCACAACCCGATCCCGCTGATCGTCCCCTGCCACCGCGTGGTCCAGTCGGGTGGCGGGATCGGCAACTACGGCGGCGGCCCGGAGATGAAGCGCGCGCTGCTCGACCTCGAAGGCGCCCTCTAGAGGGGAGAACGGCTAGGTCGGGAGCGGGCAGGCGGATAGCCCTCGCCATCAGCGGAAGGCGTCCGCGTTCGCCTCGGCCCACTCCTCGAAGCTGCGCGGCTCCCGTCCGGTGACCTCTCTGACGGTCGGGTGGACCGTGGTCTCGTCGACCGTCCCCTCCACGAAGAACTCGAAGAAAGCGTCGACGTATGCCTTCGGCATCGCTGCCTCCATCTCGGCGCGCGCGTCCTCGTTCGACTGCGCCTCGAAGCGCAGGTCGCGGCCGCTGAACTTGGCCAGGATCGCGACCTGCTCCGCCGGCCGGAACGCCTCGGGTCCGCTGAGGCGGTAGGTCTGGCCCTCGTGCTCGGCGGTGGTCAGCGCACGGGCTGCCACCGCCCCTAGGTCGTCGGGATGGATCGTCGAGATAGCCACGTCCCCGAAGGGAGCGTGGATCACGTCACCATCCTTCAGCTGGGGCAGCCAGCGGAGGGCGTTGGACATGAAGCTGTTCGGCCGCAGGAAGGTCCAGGGCAGGCCCGACTCGTCCACGGCTCGCTCGGAGAGGATGTGGTACCTCGCGACGGCGTTCTCCAGGTCGCCGGTCGGCGCGGCGCTGCTGGAGAGGAGAACCACCCGCTCCACTCCCGCGTCGCACATCACCCTGAGCGACTGATCGATCCCGTCATAGCCGCTGAGCAGGAAGACCGCGCTGACCCCCTCGAGGGGGCCGCGCAGGCTCTCGGGATCATTCAGGTCGCCGACGGCCGCCTCGGCGCCGCTCGGCAGCTTCGATTCCGAGCCCTCGCGCACCAGGCCGCGCACGTCCGCCCCGAGCTCCAGCAGCCCGTTGACGACGCCGCCACCGGCATTCCCGGTCGCCCCCGTCACCAGGATCACGCCGGGAACACCGCCATCGTCGCGGTGAAGCCGTGCAGGAAGTTGCGGCCGCCCACCGGGCCGATCTCGCCCGCGCAAAAGAAGCCAGCGGTGGGAGCCCCCAGCGAGTCCTCGACCGCGCCGGCATCGTGGTCGGGCACCTCGAACATGTGGGAGCCCCGGCCGTTGCAGGTGAAGAGCAGCGTGCCGGCGGCGCCATCGGAGCCGAGGGCCTGCGCCTGGGCGCGCAGCGCCGCCCGCAGGTCCTCGTCGGCCGAGGCGGCATCACGCACCTGGAGGCGGACCGTCTGGCCCATCCGCACCTGCTCGCCGATCGCGATCGCCCCCGACTCGCGGTCCGCCCCGATGATCGGCCGCACCAGGAAGTCGCCCCGGTCGTACTCCGGACGGTTCTCGTCGATCACCAACCCGATCAGGACGCCGGCCGAGGCGAGCTCGCGCTCGTGCTCCGGCAGGGCCGCGATCACCTCGCCGAGCCGCTCCATCGCCGGCTTGCCAGCGAGCTGGCCGATCACGTTCGCCTCCGCGCTGGTGATCGTCATCTCCGGCCCCACCGGGCCCGCACCCTGGGAGACGCAGGGCAGCACCTGGAGACCCTTCATGCGGACGGCCACCGCGCCTTCGGTGTGGACGTCTCCGTCCTGCAGCAGCACCGCGCCCCCGGCGAAGGACGCACTGGCGAGGCCCCCGAGTACCGGGACGTGCGACCTCGAGCGCTCCACCTGGGCGAGCAGCTCCTCCGGAGGGAAGCTGAAGGGATCGCAGAGCGCGATCAACGACTCATCGGGGGCGGCGGGCCGGTCCTCGGCCGCCGTCGCGAGGGGTGTGCGAGGGCGCTCCGCAGGCGAAGCCGAGGAGTGACCCGTTTCAGGAAAGCCCAACAGCCGGAAGCCGTCGGCATCGCGCTCGGCCGTCAGGTGCATCGTCTGGAGCTCCGCCGAGGGCAGCGAGGCTCCCCAGACCACGATCCCCGGGCCCTCCTCGAGCTCGTGACCGCCAGCCACGGTCCCCCCCGCTCCGCAACCGAGGAGGGCCCCCGGCTCGAGCCGCTCGTGGACCTCGGAGAGCAGCCACTTCGCCATGCCGAGGTGATGGCCCGAGGCGAAGACGAAGGCGAGGTCGCAGCGCCCGGCTAGCCCGGCCCGCGCCCGGTCCGCCGCCTCCGCGGCGGCCGCCACCGTGTCGAAGCTCTCCGACGACCCGACCGAGACCTGCACAGTAGACCGCTCGGTGAGCGCCATCAGCCGGAGTCGGAGTTGCCGGAGCCCGCGCCCGAGGACGCTGCGGCCTGATTCAGGTACTCGCGCACGAAGCCGTCGAGGTCGCCGTCGAGCACCCTCTGCGCGTCCCCGACCTCGAAGCCGGTGCGGTGGTCCTTCACCCGCTGGTCGGGGTGGAGGAAATAGCTGCGGATCTGGGAGCCCCACTCCGCCGACTTCTGCTCGCCGCGCTCCCTGGCGAGCTCCTCCGCCCGCTCGAGCTCCCTGCGCTCCAGCAGCCGGGAGCGCAGGATCTGCATCGCCGTCGCCTTGTTCTGCGTCTGCGAGCGCTCGTTCTGGGACTGGGCGACGATTCCGGTGGGGATGTGGGTGACCCGGACCGCGGAGTCGGTCTTGTTGACGTGCTGGCCGCCCGCCCCCGAGGCCCGGTAGGTGTCCACACGGACGTCGGCGTCGTCGATCTCGACGTCGACGTCACCCTCGACGAGCGGCGCCACGTCGACCTGGGCGAAGCTCGTGTGCCGCCGGGCGGACGCATCGAAGGGAGAGATCCGGATCAGCCGGTGGACCCCGCGCTCGGCGGCGAACAGCCCGTAGGCGTTCTCGCCGCGCACCACGAAGGTGGCCGACTTGAGGCCGGCCTCCTCTCCCGGTGACGCCTCCTTCATCTCCACCTTGAAGCCGCGCCGCTCGGCCCAGCGCAAGTACATGCGCAGCAGGATCTCGGCCCAGTCCTGGGAGTCGGTCCCACCGGCCCCGGCGTTGATGGTCACCACGGCGTCGCCGGCGTCGAAGCGGCCGGAGAAGAGCCGCTCCTCCTCGAGCTCGGCGAGGCGGTGCTCCACCGATGCCAGCTGCGAGTTGAGCTCGCTCGCCATCTCCTCGTCGTCGACAGCCAGCTCGGCCAGCTCGCCGAGGTCGTCGACGTCCTTGCTCAGTTCCCGAAAGCCATTCAGGCGACGCAGCGCACGGGCGTGCTCCGCGGAGATCTCGGCGGCCGCGGCCTGGTCGTCCCAGAACCCGGGCCGCTGCATCTCGCCCTCGAGGCGTTCGACCTCCCGGCTCAGCGCATCCGGGTCAAAGGTAATCCGAGAGCAGCTTGAGCTGCCCCCGGATCTCGGCGAGGCGCGCTGAGATGCCCTCCTTGGGAATTGTCTCTGCCATTGCCCGTTAAGGGTATTCGCCGTCCTCTACGGTGTGCCTGGGAAATGGCCAGGGAGAACGGACGCTTCAACAGAACAGGCTCACCATTGCGCTGGCTGCTGCGGAAACTCGGCCACGGCCTGCCTCCCCTACCGACCGTCGGAGGGCACGCGCTGGCGACCCGGGTGGCGGGCCTGCTGCTGGTCGGCGGGGCCCTGCTGATCGCGGTCACCGTCCTCCTGCCGCCATCGGCCGAGGGCTCGGACCTTTTGATCCTTAGCTACGGCGCGGTGGCGGGGCTCGCCGGTGGCCTCATGCTGAGCAGGCGCCGCGTGAGCGAACCGGTCCTCGGCCTGGCCGCGGCGCTCGGCACGGCGGTGATCACGCTCGCCACGCTCGAGGCCGGACACGGCGTCGGGGCCGAAGACAACGAGGTGCTCTTCCTCTGGGTCTCCCTGTTCGCCTTCTGGTTCTTCGACCTCCGCCACGCGCTGCTCCAGCTCGGCCTGATCGGCGTGGCCGACGCGGTGCTGCTGATCGACGACGGGCCCAGCCTCTCCGCCGGCATCACCCGCTGGGTGGTCACAATCGCCACGCTGCTGGTCACGGGCATGCTGATGTCCTGGTTGCGGCGCTCGCTCGATCGCGAGCGCGAGCAGACCGCACGGCTGGCGGTCGTCGCCGAGCGCATGCGAATCGCCAGGGACCTGCACGACGCGGCCGGGCACGGCGTGACCGCGATCTCCCTGCAGGCGGCCGCCGGGCTTCGGGCGCTCGAGGACGGTCCCGACGTCGAGGAAACGCGCGGGGTGCTCGAGGAGATCAAGCGCACGGCCAGGTCCACGATGGAGGACATGCGCAAGCTGCTCGGGCTGCTTCGCCCGAGCGATACCGGCGAGCTCGAGCAGGCGCGAGGGAGCCTCTCGCATTTGGACCAGATGATCGGGGAGTGCCGCGCGGCGGGCCTCACGGTGACGGTCGATCGAACCGGCGATGACGTCGGCCTGCCGCCGATCGTCGATCAGGCCGCCTACAGGATCACCCAGGAGGCGCTCACGAACGTCCTCAAGCACGCCGGCCCGGGCGCTGCGGCCACGGTGCGGCTCGCGTTCGACCCCGAGGGCGTCGACGTCGAGGTGATCGACGACGGACCGGGGATGACGGGCGGCGTCGCAATCGGGACCCGTAAGGGACTGATCGGGATGCGGGAGCGTGTCGAGCTCTTCAACGGGCGCTTCGCGGCCGGTCCGATGGAGGGCGGCGGATTTCGGGTTTTCGCCCGGTTGCCGCGCGGGACCAGGCTGGAGACCGCCGGCCAGAGCGGCTGAGCCGGGGGGCTGCCGCTAGTCCGGGACGGTCGCCGTGACGATCCAGGTCGAGGCCGGGCCGCGAACCTCGCGATCGGGCTGGACATAGTCGGCGAGCGCCCCGCGGATCTCCTCCTCCACCTTCGGTCGCAGCCGGTCGACCTCATCAGCCGGGCAGATTCGGAGCAGCTCGGCCGCAGGACCGATCGCCATGTTGAAGGCGACCGCATGCTCGAGGTCGTCGCCGATCTTGATCGGCAGGTCGCAACGGGTCAAGGTCGGGCGCTCGAAGCCGGCGATCTGGAACTGGTCGGAGACCGTGTCGGCGTTGGCCATCGAGAACGGGCCGGGGCCGCAGCGCACGTCCTGGGGCTCCTCGGGCTCCTCGAGGTATTTCTCCGTCACCTGCTCGGCTCGGTGGAGCCATTCGTTGTCGAGCTTCCGACGCCAGACGACCGCGACCAGCCGGCCGCCGGGACGAAGTGAGCCGGCGACGTTGCGGAGCGCCTGGACGGGGTTGGCGAAGAACATCACCCCCATCCGCGAGAAGGCGTAGTCATACGGGCCTCTCAGGTCGCCGATCTGGACGTCGGTCGAGAAGAAGTCGACGTTCTCGACCCCAGCCTCCTTGGCCTCGGCGATCGAGGCCTCGATGAACGGCTCGGAGACGTCCACGCCGGTGGCGTGGCCCTCCGCGCGGACCAGGGCGGCCAACTGCTGCGTGGTGTCGCCGAAGCCGCAACCGATGTCGAGGACGCGGTCTCCCGTCTCAGGGGGATGAAGCCTCATGGCCGCGTCTCCGTGGGCCTTCAGCCCCGCTACGACAAGGTCGCGGAATTGGACGAAGCGGTCGAAGAGGACCCCGCTCCAGGCCTCGGTCGCCTCCTCGTTCTCGGGGTCGACGGCCGTGATGGCCTGGTCGCCTCTCCCCGCAGTCGCCTTCTCCACGCCGCCATGGTACGACGAAGCGCCCTGCTGTTACACATCCGGGCGTGATCCGAACCGCGCTCGCCGTGCTGGCCGCCTCGGCGCTCCTGGGCGCCTCCCCGCATGCACCGGACGGACCGGATCCGCCGAGTCCCTACCAGGCCGCCGTCCAGCTCTCGGGAAAGATCGGCTCGCGTCCCTCGGCCAGCCGGAACGAGCGGCGGGCCCACCAGTACGTCGCGCGGCAGTTCCGCGCGGCCGGCCTGGACGTCAGCGTGAACCACTTCCGCGTGCCGGGGCGCGGGCGGTCCCAGAACGTCGTCGGGAAGCTCGACGGCCCTGGGCGCTGCCTGGTCGTCCTCATGTCCCACACCGACAGCGTCCCTCCCGGGCGCGGCGCGATCGACAACGCCTCGGGGGTGGGCGTGCTCGTCGGGCTCGCTGCGAGGCTCGCCGGTCTACAGCCGGGCTGTGACGTCTGGCTGGTCGCCACCGGCTCGGAGGAGCGCCAGGTGACCGGTCTCTCCTACCACGCCGGCGCCGCGGCCCTGGTCAAGCAGGTGAAGGCTGAGGACCGGACCGCCGACCTCCGGTTCGCACTTTCGCTGGACGAGGTCGGGCTGGGCAGGCGCTTCTACCTGCGCTCGCCGGCGCCCGCCGTCCGCGGCGGCGTCGAGGGAGAGATCCTGGGCGCGTCCCGTCGCGCGCGTGTCACCGTCCACTGGTCCCGGGATTCGGGCACCGGCAACTCGGACCACCGCGAGTTCGAGCTCGCGGGCCTGCCCGGCGCGGTCCTGGAGGTCTGGAAGGGCGTCTTCGCCTGCCACCACCTGGCGTGCGATCGGGCACGCCTGCTGCAAAAACCGGCAATGAAGAGGGCACTGCGAATCGCCGAGGAGGTCGTGAAGGGTCTCTAGAGGTTTCGAAGGATTTGAGCGCTATAGCACCCAAAAGCCTTCGAACCGTCAGCTGGCGAGCCGGAACTCGGCTTCGAACTCGGCGAAGAAGGTCTCGCCCATTTCGCGGGCGCTCCCCGGCCCCTCGCCGTAGAGCCGCTCGAAGAACTCGGCCGTGCGAAGCGCGGGTTGGACCTCCCAGCGCATCCTGGTCGGCCCCTCGGCCGCCATCTGATGAGGAGTCCCGGCCGGGACATCGAAGCTCTCCCCCACTTCGTAGGCGCGTTCCTCCCCGTCGATGATGGCTCGCATCCTTCCATCGAGGATCTCGAAGTGCTCGGCCTGGGTCGGGTGAAGGTGCGTCGGCGGCATCCCGGCCTCGCCCGAGTAGCTCGCCTCCATCTCGAGCAGCTCGCCGTCCGTCTCCTCCCCGGTGCGGACGAGCAGGAGCCGCATTCCGCCGAAGCCCTCGAGCTCCTGGCCGGCTACCGGCATATGGCTTCGCCATCAACGGCCGCCACAAACACCGCGGCCGAATCTCCTATGCCCCGTGGCACTTCTTGTACTTCTTGCCGGAGCCGCACCAACAGGGGTCGTTACGGCCGATCTTCTCGCGATCGGACTTGACCACCGTCTCCTGCTCCGGGATAGCGCCGCCGTTGCCGGGCTGGCTCTCCATCGCCTGCTCGGCAGCCTCGTCGGGCCCGGAGGCCGTCGCGACGGCGGCCTGATCGAGTGCGGAAGGCTGTACGGCCGTCCCACCCGAGTAGTCGAATCCGCCGATCTGCCGCGCGGGCGCGAACTCCTGCTGCGCCTGCGGGGCCACCTCGACCTCGACGTGGAAGATCAGCCTCGCGAACTCCTCCCAGATCGAGTGCATGAGCGCCTCGAACATCGAGAAGCCCTCGTTCTTGTACGCGACCAGCGGGTCGATCTGAGCGAAGCCCCGGAGGTGGATGCCCTCGCGCAGGTAGTCCATCTCGTAGAGGTGCTCGCGCCAGCGGTTGTCGATGATCTGCAGCAGGATCGCCCGCTCGAGCTGGCGCATGATCTCGTCGCCGAAGTCCTTCTCACGCTGGTCGTAGGCGACCAGAGCGTCCGCCAGCAGCTGCTCGCGCAGGTCCTCGCGATCGGTCTGCTCGGGCAGCATCGCCGAGACGTCGACCGTTGAGGGCCAGAGCTGCTGGACCTGGGTCTGCAACTCGCCGAGGTCCCAGTCCTCGATCACGTCGCCCGGGGTGTACTGATCCACCAGGCTCGAGACGACCTCGCCGACGCCCTCGCGGGCGGAATCCGACATGTCCTTGCCTTCGAGGATCTCGCGGCGGTAGTTGTAGATGACGCGGCGCTGCTCGTTCATCACGTCGTCGTACTCGAGCACCCGCTTGCGGATCAGGAAGTTCTGCTCCTCGACCTTCTTCTGAGCGTTCTCGATCGTCCGCGTGAGCATCTTGGCCTCGAGCGGCTCTTCCTCGCCCTGCTCGTTCACCGGGCCGAGGCGGTCGAGGATCTTGTAGATGCGCTCGCCGGCGAACAGCCGGATCAGCTGATCCTCGGCCGAGAGGAAGAAGCGCGACTCGCCCGGGTCGCCCTGGCGGCCTGAGCGGCCGCGAAGCTGGTTGTCGATCCGCCGCGACTCGTGCCGCTCGGTGCCGCAGATGAAGAGGCCGCCGAGTTCCCGCACCTCGTCGGCCTCGGCGTCACAGCTCGCCTTGAGCTGCTCGATCATCGCCTTCTCCTCCTCCTCATAGCTCTCATCGTCGGGAGAGAGGCCGAGCTTGCGGAGCTCTGTGATGGCCATGCCCTCGGGGCTCCCCCCGAGCTTGATGTCGACGCCGCGGCCCGCCATGTTGGTCGCGATCGTCACCGCGCTCCTGCGCCCCGCCTGGGCGATGGTCTCGCCCTCACGCTGAGCGTGCTCGGGCTTCGCGTTGAGGACGACGTGCTCCACACCGCGGCGCCTGAGCTCGTCGGAGATCATCTCCGAGACCTCCACCGAGATCGTGCCGACGAGGATGGGCTGGCCAGCTTGATTACGCGCCTGGATCTCGTTGAGAACGGCGTTCCACTTGCCGTCCTTCGTCTTGTAGATCTGGTCGTTGTGGTCGCCCCTGACCATCGGGACGTTGGTCGGG
>DATDJZ010000159.1:0-16792 GCA_036520315.1 Solirubrobacterales bacterium
GTTTCCTGAGTGGGACGAGCGTGCTACTTGACCACCCGGTAGCGGATGTGGATCGTGCCGGGAGCCTCGAGCACGCGCACCAGCTCGAGCTCCGGCTCTCCCGGCTCGAAGCCGTCGAGGAGCCGCTCCCCCGCGCCGAGGATCACCGGGGACACCTGGAGGTCGACCTCGTCGACCAGCCCGGCCTTGAGGGCCTGCTGGGCGCATGAGGCGCCGCCGGCGATGGAGATGTTCTGGCCTCCGGCGACCGCCTTCGCCTGCTCGTAGGCGGACTCGATCCCTTCGGTGACGAAGTGGAAGGTCGTGCCTCCCTCCATCTCGATCGGATCGTGGGCGTGGTGGGTGAGGACGTAGGTCGGAGCGTGGTACGGCGGATCGTCTCCCCACCAGCCCTTCCAGTCCGAGTCGCCCCATTCGCCGCGGATCGGGCCGAACATGTTCCGCCCCATGATGAAGGCGCCCATCCCGTCCATCATCTCCGACATCACCTGCTTGTTGACGGGGTGTCCGCCGCTCTCGGGCCCCTCATCGATGTGCCACCTGTGCAGCTCGATCCCGCCGACGCCGAGCGGATTGTCCTCGTCCTGGTTGGGTCCGGCGACGAAGCCGTCGGCGGACACGGACATCGAGAGATTCACTTTGTTGCCGGCCTGCGTGCTCATGCGGCACTCCTGTCAGTGGTTGCGATCCGGTAGCTGAGGTGCGTCACCTCGGGAGTCTCGATTGTCCGGATTCTCCACCATCCGGCGCAGCAGGGCGCCGTCCTCCCGCCAGACCCGGCTCTCCTGTCTTCAGCACGCCCGCGGGAACCTAACGCGAGAAGTGTCGCTTTCCATGCAAAGCAGCACTCCTGAAGTGCGTGCTTCCGACCGCCGCGCTGATTAGGATTCGCTAACCCGAGAGTTCGCAGGACCGCTCCACGCGAACTTCGCCACCGCGGGCCAGGAGCAGAACCACGGAGGTCCGAGGTGGCTCCATCAGCAACAGAATCACCAACGTCAGCACTTCACGGTCTGATGAGTCCGGGCCTACTCCGACAGCCCGGCGGCTTTGAGGGCTTCGGCACGGTCCGTGAACGCCTGCCAGCGAACCACGCGGCCGTCCCGCACGGTGGCCATAGCGAGAGACGAATCGGGCCCCGCTACCTCTTGTCAGCACCTCCAGAGAGCCCCCCTTCGGGAGGGCTTTCGGCTTTTCGAAGGCGGTGGCGTATAGATTGCGGCGACCGGAATGCCCAGAGGAACTGAGAGGCCTCGGTTGCGCACCCGAGCTCTGGCTCTGGCAGCGCTCGCGGGATCCCTGGCGATCGTCGCCGTGGGCGCCGCACAGGCCCGGGCGGCCTTCGACGACGAGCGCGCCGCCGGATACGACGTCAACCCGAAGCGCCAGAGCAACTGGGAGCCCGTGGTTGCGGTCGACCCCAACCACGCGAACCGCGTCTACCAACTGATCACCGGCATCAACGCGCCCGCCTGCAAGGGCAACTGCCCTGGCACCAGCGTCCTCTTCCGCCGCTCCACCGATGGCGGGGCGAGCTTCGATCCCGAGACCTTCGTCTGCGCGGCCGCCTGCAAGACGATCGGGTGGCAGTACGACCCCCAGATCCGGGTGGCGAACGACACCAACTCCGGGTGCAGCTGCGGGACGATCTACGCGGCGTTCCTGGACCAGTTCGACCCGGGCGTGCAGCTGTTCACGTCCCACGACGGCGGCAGCTCGTGGAGTGCTCCGATCACGATGAACGGCGGACTCAGCTACATGGACAAGCCCATCCTCGTGATCTCCCCTTCGGGCCGGGACGTCTACGTGGCGTTCAACCGCAAGTTCGACAACATGGTCGTGGCCTCGCATAACTACGGTCAGTCATTCCTCCCGCCCCAAAAGGTGAATGACGACCACGTCTGGTGGTACGCGAACAGTGGGGCGTACGCGCCAAACGGCGACGTCTACTTCGCCCTCAACGGCGAGACGAGCATCTCGGGACACGGGCACGACTTCGACGGACCGACGGAGATCGCCCTGCTACGGTGCTCGCCGTCGACGACAACGCCGTGCGCCAACCCGAGGCTCATCCCCTTTGGAGCCGCCGCCGACCCGCCCCCCTGTCCGGTACCGGGGTGCTACCCGGACTACTTCGCCGCGACCGGCTCGATCGCAGTCGATGCAAGCGGCCACCTGGTCTTCGCGTACACCTTCTCCGAGGTGCCGAATGGGCCGAAGTCTCTATACATTCGCACCTCGGACGACGCCGTGAACTGGAGCCCCAACGTCCTTGTGAATGGCCTCGGTGACAGCAGCGTGCCGCAGATTGAAAGCGGCCCCGGCCGTGGGGACTTCCGCCTCGCTTGGCAGGACGACCGGACCGGCAAGTTCAACACCTGGTATGCGCGGACTACGGATGGCGGGGTCAGCTGGGGGCCGCAGGTTCGGCTCTCGAACCTCGGCTCGGGTGCTCCGTACAAGAGCGCGGCCGGCTACACCTTCACCGACGGTGACTACTTCGGGATCGCGGTGAGCTCGACGGGCATCGCTCACGTGATCTGGGGCGAGGCCGACGGCTCGTCGCTCTACTGCTGCGGCGACGTCTGGTACACGAAGGGGTCCTGACCGCGGCAGCTTCTCGTTGGGCGACGTCGCTCAGCCGGCAGCGTCTTGGCGTCCTGGGCAGGCGGCAACGGCGATGACGCGATGACGACATCTGCTGCAGGCGGGTCACGTAGCCGACTTCCAGCACTGCGGCTAGTTCAGGGTCCTAGGATTCGAAACTCTTGTGGTACCAGCTGTGGTACCGAACTGAGCGAAACTCAGCTCACCTCAGAGCGTCCAATACCGCGTGAAAGAACCAACGAGCACCCGATAGAACGAGCCCGGGCGATCTCGTAACCCGAAGCTCGCGGCTTCGTATCCCGCCATCCATCCGATCTTTCGGAGACGCACGGATAAAGGAATTAAGCTCCCGCAGCCCGGCGGCTTCGAGGGCTTCGCCACGATCGGTGAACCACTCGTCGCGAAGAATCCTTCCCTCGCGCCACCCGGTGACGATCCAGTAGTTCCACCTCGATGATTTGACCCGCTTCTGCTCCGGTGAAATACTCACCCCGACTCACAAGCCCAGGAGGAGGCGAGATGAGTCGGAGGAGATTGGGACTCGTTGCGGCGGTGGTTGCGGTTGCGTCCGCGGCTCTAAGCCCCGGATCCGCCACAGCCGCTTGGGAAACCCCGGCGGGCACCAACACCGTGGTCAGCCAGCCCTCGACCGGGGGCGGCTATCCGGTTCCGCCGGGCCAGACCGCGCCCGATCCCGGCACCTGCCGGACCGGGCAGTACAACTCCAACTTCTCGGAATCCTGGCTCGCGGTCAAGCCCGGCACCGAGGACCTGGTCGGCACCTCGAAGTTCTTCTTCGAGACCTACTCGACCTTCTACGATTTCCACCTCGGCTCCTTCGCGATCAGCAACGGCACGCCGCTGGCGGCGAACCAGGTGCAGGGTTACGACTGCATCTCCACCGGCACCCAGGCGATGCCGCCGAGCTGGACCAACAACACGGATCCGAACGCCGACTTCGACACCAAGGGCCGCGTCTATCAGGTGACACTGCCGTTCAACGCCTTCTGGGCCAACCTCCACCCGAACTCGAACATCGCCATCTCCTACAGCGACGACATGGGAAGGCACTGGGTAAAGGGGAACGGCGGCGAGCCGCTCGAGCAATTCTCCAACTCGACGGCCAAGACCCTCGGTCGCGTGGAGGACAAGCAGTGGGTGGCGGTCAACCACATCGTCGGCAGTCCGTACCAGGACCACGTCTACGCCACCTGGGCCGTCTTCAACGGTCAGAACACGAAGCTGAGGGTGGCCGTCTCGCGCGACCGCGGGCAGACGTTCTCGGACGCGAGGACGATCTCGACGCCCAGCGGGACCGGCCCGGTCACCGAGTTCATCTATCCGTCCCTGGACGCGGCCGGGAACGTCTACATCGCCGTTGCCTCCGATAAGCCGACCGGTAACGACCAGAAGACCATCTACGTGACCCGCTCGAGGGACGATGGGAGAACCTGGTCACAGTTCATGCCGGTCGTTGAGGCAAAGCAGCTGCCGGGCTGCTGTCTGCCGAACACGACCTTCCGTGACGGCATCCTCGAGCACTTCGCGGCGAGTCCCGACCACCCCGGCCACCTCTATATGGTCTGGGAGGACTGGGACGGCAGCCAGTACGACGTCAAGTTCTCGCAGTCGATCGACTCCGGCGTCACCTGGTCCGAGCCGATGATCGTCAACGACAACGCGAACCGGACCACCACCGATCAGTTCCAGCCCCAGGTCGCGGCCGGGCCCAGGGGCGCCGTGGCGGTCAACTTCTACGACCGCCGGGCGGCTTGCCCGGCCGGCGACCCGAGCATTGTGCCCGGGCATGTCGGTCGGACGAACTTTTGCATCGATGTCTCGCTGCAGGCGTTCAAGGACAACGGCGCTGGGGCGGTTACGGTCGGAGACAACGTGCGGGTCTCGCAGTTCACCTGGGATCCGGAGCAGCCGGACCAGACGATCGACGGCATCGACCAGATGGCGTGCGCGGCGCACCAAGACCCCTGCACGACCCGCGCCTTCATCGGCGACTACTTCGGGCTCGCGATCTCGGACGCCAACGTGTACACCCTGGCGGTGTCGACCCACTATCCCTCGGGAGTGACGGCCGATCCTCCCCCTGTGAGCTCCGGCGGCCCCGTCTATTACCAACAGCAGGTACTGGAGACGGTCAGCCGGGCCGCGCTAGGTATCTAGCCGAGTCTCGACGTTCTCCTGCGACATCGCCCACGCAGTATCGCGTGAAGACCGCTGCTTTCCATGCAAAGCGGCTAGCAGCTTCTCGTCCAAAGCAGCTATCTCGCGACGGACAGGCTGGCTTCCGCTTTCACGCGAAAGCAGCCGCCAGTCAGACGCAGAGGACCCGCCCCGCGCTGCACCGTGCGACGGAGTCGAAGCCGCTCCGCGCTCCGGCGACCCCCGCCTTCATCGGCACAGGTGTACCCGCTCGAATTGCGCCGCCGGGGACTGGACACCGGACCGATGAGTTTCGACGCTGAGACCGTCTCAATCAATAGAGGCAGTTCCCCGACTCCGAGAGAAGGAGAAGAAGCCATGGGCAAGATCGTGATAACCGAGTTCGTCTCGCTCGACGGAGTCGTCGAGGATCCGGGCGGGTTTACGGACTTCAAGCACGCAGGCTGGGGGAGCGCCGCCGCCGCGCTGTTCTTCACCTGGAGCCTCGACCCTGGTGAGGAGGCCGAGCAGTCCAAGCTCGATGAGACCGCGGCACGGAAGCGCTGCTGCTCGGGCGGGTCACCTACGAGGAGTTCGCGGCCGCGTGGTCGGCCCGCGACGACGAGTTGGCGGACAAGTTCAACAGCCTGCCCAAGTACGTCGTCTCCTCGACCCTAGAGGATCCCGAGTGGAACAACTCGACGGTCCTCGACGGGGACGTGGTGAAGGAGGTCTCGCGGCTGAAGCGGGAACTCGACGGGGACATAGTCGTCTACGGCAGCGTCCGGCTCGCGCGAACGCTGATCGCGCACGACCTCGTCGACGAGCTGCGGCTGATGGTCTACCCGGTCGTGCTCGGGGCCGGCGAGCGCCTCTTCGGGGAGCTCCCTGACAAGAAGGTGGTGCGGCTCGTCCACACGAAGGCGGTCGGAGACGGCGTCGCCATCCTCACGTATGAGCCGGTCCGGGATCCCGGTCAGGACAAGCAGTATGTCCCGGACATGAGCGGTTCGGAAGCCAAGTAGAAACCACTGCAACGGAGCTCGTGTGAACAGACGCGCGCCCAACGACGATCGCATTCTCATCACCGGCGGTACGGGCACGCTCGGGCGTCTCGTCGTATCGCGCCTTCGGAGGGGAGACTCCAAGCTCCGGGTGCTCAGCCGGCAAAGCCACGAGAACGAGGACGGCGTGGAGTTCGTGCAGGGTGACCTGGCGACGGGCGAGGGGGTCGAGGCCGCGATCGACGGGGCCGCGATCATCGTTCATTGCGCTGGGACCAACAGGGGCGACGACGAAAAGGCACTGAACCTGGCCCGGGCCGCACCCCAAGCCGGGACGCGCCACCTGGTCAACATCTCGGTCGTCGGTGCCGACCGGATCCCGGTCACGGGCGCGCTGGATCGCGCGATGTTCGGCTACTTCGCCATGAAGCTGGCCACCGAGCGCGTGGTGGCTGAATCCGGCTTGCCCTGGACGACCCTCCGCGCCACCCAGTTCTACGACCTGATCCTGACCGTGATGCGGTGGATGGCCCGGCTGCCGGCGATTCCCGCGCCGACGGGGTTCCGGGCCCAGCCCGTCGACGCCGGCGAGGTGGCCGACCGGCTCGTCGAGCTTGCGCTTGGCGAGCCCGCCGGCCTGGTGCCCGACATCGCCGGACCGCGGGTGTACGAGATCGCCGAACTGCTTCGCGGATACCTGCAGACGCGGCACAAGCACCGCCTGATCGTCCCGATCCGGCTCCCCGGCAAGGCGGCTCGCGCGTTCCGCGCCGGAGCGAACCTGGCCCCGGACGGGGTCGTCGGCCGCCGGACGTGGGAGGAATTCCTGGCGGACCGGGTGGGTCCTTCCGGCGACCGCGTCTCCGGCCGGGCTTAGCGACCGCACCCCGCCCGAGGAGCCGGAGTTCAGCGTCAAACCGCTACTTTCCATGCGGATAGCCGCTTCTCGTCTCTATGAAGAAGGGCCGAGTGTCAAGTAACGGTCGGTAGCTCGTCGTCAGGGTCCTCTCGCAGCTTCGGGGTGTGGAGCAACGCTCATGTCTCTATGGCCTCCTCGGCGGGAGGATCAGGCGAAATTGGATGTTCGCTCGCGGGCGCAAGTCCAAAAGGGCGGTCAGGCCGCCAGACGAAGAGCGGCGCCTCTTGGAGCGAAGGGCTGGTTTCGAGAGAGCATGTGCCAGATCGCGTGGGCGAGCCGGCGGGCGATGTCGATCTGGGCGACCTTGGCGCCGCGCTGCTTGCCGAGCCGGCGCTTGTTTCGCCGGTAGCGCTCTCGGTAGGCGGGGTGCTTGAGCGCGTGCATGGTCGCCTCGAGCAGCGCCCAGCGCAGGTAGCGCGGCCCGTGCTTGCTCAAGGGGCCGCGGCGATCTGATTCGCCCGATTGCACCACCCTCGGGCAAAGGCCGGTGTAGCCGGTGAGCTTCTCGGGGCTTGAGAAGCGCTCGATCTCGCCGAGCTCGGCGGCGATCGTGAAGGCGAGCACCCAGCCGATCCCCGGGGCGCTCATCAAGAGCGGGACGTAGGGGTGGTGGGCGTGGCCCTCCTTGAGGCGCCGAGTGATCTCGCCGATCTGGCGCTCGAGGTCGTCGATCAGCACCACCGAGGCGCTGATATTGCCGCGCCACGGCTCCGGGACCTCGAGCCGCTCGAGCAGCCTCCTGCCCTCGACGCCGAAGAGATCGGTGACCGGGCAGGGCTTGCCGAAGTTGATCAGGCTCGAGTGGATCCGGTGCTTCAGCATCGAGCGGTGCTTCACCAGGTGGAGGCGAAAGCGGGCCAGCTCTCGCTCCTCCCTTACCTCCGGGTCCGGCAGCCAGATCGCCGGCACCAGGTCTCGCTGGGAGAGCACGGCGAGCACCTTGGAGTCGATCCGATCGGTCTTGCAGGCAAGCGGCGCCAGGCCCTTGACCTTCTGGGCGTCGGCGATCTCGACCTCCCATCCTTCTTGCTCGAGCGTGTCGTGGACCAGGCGGGCGCCGGTCATCGACTCGACGACGGCGCAGACCGGCTCGCGGTGGACCTCCTCGATGCGGCGGGCGAGCCTTCGCAGCGAGTCGGCGTCGGGTGGCGTTGCCAGCTGGTCTAGGTGCTCTCCCGCTTCGGAGAGCAAACAGACGTCGACCTTCTTTCGGCTGAGATCCAATCCGGCGTGCAACATTGAAGTCGGGCCTCCTTTGAGCTCGCTCTTCGGTGACAGCCGGAGCGTGTCACCAGAGGGGGCCCTTCTTCATGGCAGTCCAAAGCGGCTACTTGACGGCACGCCGGAATTCCTCCTTCGCGAGGAAATCCGGCCGTGAGATGATCGCCACGATGGACCTCGCACCGGTCACGACTTCAAAGCTCGAAGGCCGTACCCGAGCCTGGGGGAAGGAGTTGAGCGTCGTCGATAGCGCCGGCAACGACGTCATCGAGGTCCGACTTGGCACCGTGGCGAAGCCGCCCTATGCGATTGTGCGTACCGCTCAGGGCGAGTGGCGAGTCGATCGATTTGATCCATTCCGGCCGCCTGGGCCCAAACGCACCGGTCTAGACGGCGGTCGGGGGAGGCTAGATGTGCTCGACTCGGACGGCAACATCGTCGCAACGAAGAGCGGATACACGCTCACGTTCGCCGACGGCGAGGAGCTGACATGGGACTCCGCGGCGTGTGGGCTCGGGGATGGCCTATGGACCGCGAGAGCCCATTGGCCGCGACGGCGGGGGTTCCGGGCTGAGGTTTCCCGAGGGATGCTCGCTCGTGAAGACCACGGGCTTCTTACCGGCATTGCGGCGATGCTCACTCAGACGACTCTGCGGAGCCGCCGAATTGACAGCTGGACCGATTTCCCCGGCGGCATCTGAGTGCAGCCGCAGCACCGCTTTCCATGCAGAGCGGTTAGCTGCTTCTCGTCCAAAGCGGCTACTCCGAGAGCCCCGCGGCTTCGAGGGCCCCGGCTTTGTCCTGGTACTCCTTGTACTGGGACAGCGGCCCGCTGCGGGCCAACCCGACGCCGCCCCCGGCGATGATCGGGACCGACCCACCCCCGATCGCGAACCTTCCCAACCGCACCGGCGTCGATCCGCACGGCCACCCGCGCGTTGCCCCGGCGGAGATGCAGATGGTCTCCGGCTTCCTCCGGCCGGACGCCCTGAGCGCGATCACCGACACCTGCCTCGGCCCTGCTACGCGGGGGGGTTCACCGGCCCGTAGACGGGAAGCCGTGCCGGCCGTAGAGCCGGACGAAGCGGGCGCGGGTCAGCATCCGCCTCTGGACCAGATCGCCGCCCCGCTTCTCGAACAGGAACACCTCCTCGTCGCCACCCTCTCCGAGCGGCTGCACCAGCCGGCCCCCGTCCCCGAGTTGGGCGACCAGCGCGGAGGGGACGGAGGGGAAGGCGGCGGAGACCAGGATCGCGTCGTATGGAGCGTCCTCCGGCAGTCCATCCGTGCCGTCGCCGACCACGACGACGGCGTTCGTCGCCCCGATTCGCTCCAGTCGGTCCCGTGCGGCTTCGGCGAGGTCGGGCCAGCGCTCGACGCTCCAGACCCGAGCCCCGAGCCGCGCCAGAAGCGCCGTCTGCCAGCCGAACCCGGTGCCGATCTCGAGCACGCGCTCGGGTCCGCGGAGCTCGAGCGCCTCCACCATCCGGGCGACGAGTGAGGGCTGCGTCGTCACCTGTTCGTGGGAGATCGGCAGCGGCTGATCGACGTAGGCGCTGCCGGAGAGCTCGGACGGGACGAACTCGGCCCGCGGCACCGCCCTGATCGCCGCCAGCAGCCTGTGGTCTCGGATGCCCTGGGCGCTGACTACGGCAGCGAGATCTTCCGTCGACCTATCCCTCAGCGGTCACCACTGTAGGAGATCGCCTGCTGGAAGGTGGGCCGGTTGGTCCAGCGAATCGGGATCGGGAAGCTCGGCAGGAACCTGATCTGCTCCGCGGTCGCATCCGATCGCCACTGAGCAGGATCGTTCGGTCCCTGCCCAGCGGCGAGCTGGTCGCCAGCGTCCTCGAGCGCCTGCCAGAGCGAGTCACGGCTGGCGGTCAGATCGCCCAATCCACAGGGACCCCCATCGTTTGAACAACTCGAGCATCCGGCGGACGATTTCGACGTTCTCCTTCGACATCGCCTACTCCGACAGCCCGGCGGCTTCGAGGGCAGTCGACTCGTCGTAGAACTCGCGATATCGACGGACCTTTCCGTCCCTGACCGTGATCACCGCGGAGTTCGTCGCTCCGACCGGCGCTTCGCTCAGGGCGCCGGTTGCGTGCTCACGCATCGCGACGAACACGTCGTCGCCGCCGCAGTCGCTTATGCGCTCGATCTCAAACTCCATTCCTTGAACGTTTCGAGCCATTGTCGCCACGACTCGATCACGCCCGCGTGACCCCGATAGGAGCGGGAGTCGGCGCGACTCGGATCCTCGATCCACTCCACGTCGGGATCACACAACTGGGGCACCAGGTCGGGCAGCGCCGCAAGCAGAGCCTCCTTGTCCATGCCATCGGCGGCATCGAAGATCCCGGCCACGAACTCGACGTTCTCCTCCGACATCGCCTACTCCTGAAGGCCGGCGGCTTCGAGGGCAGCTGCTCGGTCCTCGCCGAAGTACTTGACCTCGACCCACTTCCCGTCGCGGAACGTCCACAAATTCCAGACTTGCGCATCAACCTCGACTCCGCTCTCCCTACCCCGAGCGCTAAAGCGGATCAAGGCGACCACCTTGTCGTCCGCGTCGATCAGTTCCTGCGGCTCCCATAGAGGCCAGCCCTCCCATTCTTCGTACGGCTCGCTCAAGATGAAACGAAGCGCCTCGTCGCGACCTCGCAAGACCAACGGGTCCAGGAGTCGGCGCGAGAAGTCAACTACCAGCTCAGGAGCGGCCAGATCGTTGAGCGTGTCTGTGTCCGCTCGGGTGAGCGCAGCGTAGGCACGCCGCACAAGCTCGACGTTCTCCTCCGACATCGCCCACGCAGTATCCCCCGTGAAGTCAGCGAAGCCGCTCCGGATCGTCAGCTTCGAAATCGCGTGAGGTCTGATGCTCGACTACGACTGTCTACGTGCGTAGCGCGCCAGCCCGTACTGGACCGCGACCAGCACGAGTACGAGCACGAAAAGCGCCCAGAAACCGCCGGTGACCAACTGGACGACGATCAGGGCGAAGATCAGCGCGGTCAAGACCAGCAGCCACGTTCGCCAGGGCTGCGGATACCCCTTGTACATCGGCTCAGGCTACCGGGCGATAAGGGAGGTCGGTCATGGACAACATCTTCACCGTCGAGTGGGGGGAAGGGGAGGGTGCCACCGCAGAATTGCTCGCTCAGAAAACCGCCGGGTGCCTCAGTATGGAAAAAACCCATATTTCCGATGGAGAATCCGGGATGGCTGCGATGATCCGGACCCGTGGGTCGAACCCGTGTCGACTTGTCGGAGCCCTTCGTCGCCAGACAACTGGGGAACCTCTGGGGCGTGCCCTCGTTCCCGCCGGCGCTCGGCGAGGATTGGCGAATCGCCGAAGAAGGCACGCGGATCGTCGCCAGGCGCTGCCAATGCGAGATCCCGGTGCTCGACCACGAAGCCGATGGGCGAGGCCCGGTGCGTCTTCTGTGGCCGAGAACCGACGATCCGACTGATGACATCCAGCCCATCAACGTGGCAGGATCGCATCGATGAACGCCACCGCGCCGGTCCTCATCGCTTATGACGGCTCAGACGTGGCGCGTCGGGCCATCCACAAGACCGCCGAGCTCCTCGGCTCACGCCGCGCACTAGTGCTGACAGTGTGGAAGCCGGGCCTTTCGGCAGACGAGGTCACCGCGACGCGAGGGGGCACTCAGACAATCGCGCCGTCTCCGGTCGAGCTTGAAGAGGCAGAGGAGGTTCACGACGCTCTTCAGGCTTCGGCCGAGCGCATCGCAGAGGAAGGGGCTGAGTTGGCGAAGTCGCTTGGACTGGAAACCGAGGCACTCGCCGTGGCCAGCAAGGGCACCGTGGCCGAGACGATTATCGCGCTGGCCCGCGAGCGAAGTGTGGCTGCCATCATCGTCGGCTCAAGGCGACTGAGCGGGCTCCGCGCAAGGTTGGAGGGGAGTGTCTCAATGGCCGTTCTGAAGCAGTCCCCGTTCCCGGTCCTCATCGTTCACGCGGGCTGAGCCCTGTTCCGCCCTCGGTGGTAACTGAGTCTCGCTGGCCCGCCATCGACTGGTCGTCGGCGATCCGGCTCGGCTCGCCCGTGAGAGCTGCTGAGGGCGCTCCAATGCAGCCGAGGCAGCGAGGAACAACTAGACCGACGCGCCCCCTTAAGGGAGGGTGAGAGGGCGCGTCGGATTACAAAACCCGCCAGTACTGAGTGTATTCCTCAACCAGATGGCCGAGGCGGTGACGAGACGCGATCTTCTTCAGCGCCATCGCAGGCCTAAGTTATCTGCGGCCCGCGCTGACTAGGGCAGCTTGAAGTCGTTGAAGTACCAGAGGGCGCAGCCAGCGCCCAGCCGCGTCGAACACGCCATCGGCTCCGAGGAAACAGGAGGGCGTCACCGCGATCCAGCCATAGTGAACTCCGCACGGCGTCCACGGTTCTCCTGCGGCATCGCCCACGCAGTATCTCCTGGCCGAGCGAAAGTGCTGCTTTCCATGCAAAGCGGATTGCCCCTTTTCGTCCAAAGCGGCTATCCGCGTTAGATGGAGAGCGGTGCCCTGTTATCCCTATCAGCGCTTGCCGAAGATGGCCGTATAGGCGGCGGCGGTCGCGGGCGCGACGATCGTACGGGTTGGCGTCGTCACGCCGTCCGACCAGTTCTTGAAGTACTGCTTGCCGCGACGAACCTGCGGCGAGGGGGCGCTCACCGTGTTGGTCGAGCCGACAATGGCCGTCCGCGAGAAGGGTGCGGTGCCGTTCGAGCCATTGAAGGTAAGGGTGAGTCCGGTTGGGCTCGTGTTTAAGCTCAGCGTGGTGGTTCTCGGCAGCAGCTGAATACTGGTGCTGCCGCTGAGGCCATTCGCGTCGGTGGCCGTGAGGCTGAGCTCCAGCTCCGATGGATAGTCGTGGTCGGGCGTCACGAAGCTCCCGCTCGTCACGCCGTTGTAGGTCTGGAGGAAGTGCTCATGGCAGTCGGGGCAAGCTCCGTGCTTGAGCACCAGGTTCCACGTCAGCTGCGACGCGGGAATGGCCGCGCCCTGGTTGTCGGTCGCCGAGCCCGAAAAGGTGACTGTGTCGCCGACGGCCCAGCGGAGGCTGGTCGTCGGCGTCGAAATGGTGGCCTGCGGCCTTCCCACGCCGATCGTGATGGCGTCCGTGGCGGTTCCACCCCTGCCGTCGCTTACGCGCAGCGACACCCGGAAGTTGCCCGCTGCGTTGTAGGTCCACGTGGGCTTGACGGCGGTCGAGTCATCGAAGGCGCCGTCCCCGTCCAGATCCCATGCGTATGTCAGCGGATCGGCGTTTGGGTCGCTCGAGCCCGAGCCGTCGAAACTCACCGTCACGCCCACGTCGCCGCTCGTCGGATTCGCCCGCGCAACCGCGACGGGCGGCTGGTTCGCGCCGGCCGTGTACTTGAGGCGGCGAATCGTGCCGCCGCCGATATCGACGTAGTACAGGTTCCCGTCGGGACCGATCTGCAGGTCGACCGGGTTCGCCGCGCCACCCACGAATCCCTTGATATTCGACGGACTCGGGTTGGTCGTTCCGCCCCGCTCCATCGCCCAGATGCACTTTCGCGTGTAGTCCGCGAAGAAGAGCGTTCCGTCGTATTCCGCCGGGTAGGGACCGCCGCCGTAGAATGCGAACGACAACCCGGCAATGGCCGAACCGCCCACAGGGCAGGATTCGCCCGGAATCACCTGGTCGGAATGCCGGTAGCGGTAATAGGGCGATGTGACGGCGTTGTTCTGCCCGTAGAGCGTCTCGCAGATCGGGAGGTTTTGGTTGTCATAGCCGGGCTGGCGTAGCGCGCCCTCGTAACACGGCCAGCCGAAGTTCTCCGCGCCGGCGTCGCTCGCGTCGGCGAGCGTGTTGATCTCCTCCCACTCGTTCCAGCCAACATCGCCCGCCCACAGCTCCCGCGTCCCCGGCCGGAACGTCACCCGGAAGGGATTGCGCAGGCCGTAGGCCACGATGCGCCGGGCGTTGGCGTCCGGGCTGCTCGCAAACGGGTTGCCTGCAGATCCGGCCCCGGTGCTGGGGTCGACGCGGATGATCGCTCCGTCGAGCGTGACCGGGTCCGACGTCGTGCGCATGTCCTGGCTGCGCAGGGCGCCCCCCTCGCTTGCCGGATCGTTGCAGCGGTTGAGGCCGCCGTTCTGACCGTAGTCGACCCAGTTGAAGCTCGCCCCGTCGCCGCCGCTCGCGTAGAGCTGACCGTCCGGTCCGAACATCACAGACCCGATCGAGTGGCTCGGGTATTGCTGGCACCAGTCCTCGATCAGGACCTGTTCCGACCCGTCGGCGAGGATCCGCGAGAGACGCCCGCTGACCTTGCAGCCGCCGGAAACCCCCGTGGGATCGGAGCAGAAATCGTTGTAGACCGGAGCCGTGCCCCCGATCGGTGCGTCATAGGTGTACAGGGCGTAGATCACGTTTGTGGTCGGGAAGTTCGGATCCAGGGCGATTCCCAGCAGGCCCCGGTCCCAGTAGTCGTGCACGTTCCTGCGCAGGTCGGCGTAAACGCGCGGCGTCGTGTCGGACAGGCTCTCGAACTCCTTGATCAGGCCGCTCTTCTCTGCCACGAACACGCGGCCGTCCGGCGAGAACCGCACTGCTGTGGGCTGGCTAAGTCCCCCGAACACCGTCTCCTCAGCAAACCCCGCTGGCAACGTCAAGGCCTGAGTGCCTGATGCGGTGCACAGAGCAAGCAGCGTCAGGGCGGTCGCAATTATGCAGACCCGGATGCGCACGGACACTCCCTCCTTCACTCTGAGGAAACAACGAAGTTATGTGAAGAGAACTACCGACGAAGTACCAGGGAAAACAAAGGAGCGGCCGCCTCATCCGGAAAAGGACCGCTCCAACACGACCATCTGCGGTACCGGCCCTTACTAAAGCGATGAGGCGTGATCTGACCGCCGCGCTTCTCGGCCTTCTCCGAGAGCACCTACTCCGACAACCCAGCGGCCTAGAGGGCTGCTAGCTCAGATCGACTTCTCGACCTCGCACTTGGAGGCGGTGTCCTTGCCCTTGCCGCCCTTGCAGAGGTCCCTGCTGGGCCCGCCCTTGAGCGCGTCCTTGCCCTTCTGGCCGAGGAGGGTGTCCTTGCCCTTCCCACCCTTCAGCGTGTCCCTGCCGGAGCCACCGCAGATCACGTCGTCGCCTCCGAGCCCGGAGAGCGTGTCGTTCCCGCCCAGGCCGACGATCACATCGGGACCCTGCGAGCCGGTGCGCACGTCGTTGCCCTCCGTACCGACGATCGTCGCCGCGATGCCCCTGCAGGTAGCCGGCGCCCCGCTAGGCAGAGTTGGAGCTGGACCTGGGGGCGACAACCTGTATATGCGTGAATCTGTCGTGCCGACGTAGATCACGCCGTTGATGACGACGGTGCTGCGTGCAGCCTCCGGCGCGGCAGTCTCGAGTTCTGTCCACCGCCTGAGGTCGGTCGTCCTGCGTATCTGTCCGTTCTCCCCGAGCCCGTACAGCGTGTCGCCGTCGACGCTGTAGTTGTAGAAGATCTGCCCTGTGTTCGTCACCTCGGCTCCATCGAAGGACAGCAAGCTGCTCGGAGACGACTGGCGGGTGAGATAGAGCAGCTGGCCGTCGAAGTGCTCGGTGTCGTATCCATAGCCCCCTTGTGGAAGGAGATCCGGTCCATCGGACCAGTCGTTGCCGTCGAAGACCTTGGATGTCGGATGCTTGCCGGCGCCGTTGTCAACAGCTTGCACGTAGAGCGCGTTCTGATGGACCCCGGCAAAGTAGAAGCGGCCAAAGTCGCCGCTGTTCCTAGGCGGCACGGTCAGGGCAATGCTCCACGTTACGCCCCCATCCAGGCTGCGCCAGGCGACCGCGTTAGATCCGGCGGACCCGACCATCCAGAGTTCGGCTCCCGCGCGCACGGCGATGTCGTAGACATGCAGCGACTCCACGACGTCAAAGCCGGTCCAGGGATCCGTCGGCGGCGTCTCCGAGTAATCGTCGGCGATCCTGGGATCGATCGAGGGGGCGTAAAGGTTGCCGTTCAGGGAACGGAATACCTGTAGCTCTTCTGAGTCCGTCCAAAAAGCGGGTTCCGCAGCGAACCGATTGGTGGACAGCGCGAATGGAGTGATCGCGATAGGTCCGGTGTTGGCGCCGTAGTCGCCATAACCCACGTAGATCGCGCCGTCCCAGTGCTTGAGGAAGTTGAGCGTTCTGCCGCGGTCAGTCGGCTGCTGGGACGCTTGAGGGTGGGTCCCGACGAGCTCAAAACGGCTGGCTTGCGCCAGCCCGTTGGCTGGCGCGAACATCGCCGCCGCACCCGGTCCGATCGCCGATCCGGCCAGGGCCAGGGCCACAAGAAGCCTCAGCGGAACTGGTGGCATGCGTATCCTTCGCCGCGCTCATGTCCGAACGTTCTTCATCCAACCCAAAAGCGTCCGCCTCTGCAACCGGCACCATCGCCCGACAGCATCGGTGTGGCCTCGGTGGAGAGCACCTGCTCGTCCGGAGCGCTGGGATTCGATCTTCCGGAGACGCACAGACCAGGCGTCCGGAGCGCCGCTTTTCGTCCAAAGCGGCGGTTTCTGAACTACTCCCGCTCGCAGCGGGAAGAGGATCGGGTCTCAAGGGCTAGCGAACACGAAAACGGGAGGCCCGCCGAAGCGGACCTCCCGCAATTCACACGGACACCAGCGCACCCGGGGGCGCTACGCGCTCAGCTCGTGCTCTGCTGGCTCTGGTCCTGCAGGTCCTGCAGCAGGTCCTGGCCGCCGGACACGCACACGGCGTAAGGCGATCTCTTCTGACCCTTGACGTGCTTCTTGCTCAGGTTGCTGCACGCCTGTTTGGGAGTGTCCACAGAGCCGACGGCGAGCTTGGCCATATCCGTGACGCAGATCGCGAAGGCCGTCTTGCCAGTCC
>DATDJZ010000160.1:0-5073 GCA_036520315.1 Solirubrobacterales bacterium
TTCGTCGCCGAGCCCGAACCGCTCTGATGGCCCGCGACGAGAAGCTGATCCGTGACCCCCGATTACCAGGGTTGAGGTCCGGCTGGTGGGCATAGAAGCGGTGCAGGTACCAGCGCTTGGCATTCTGGTCGAACGCCCAGCTTCATTGCTCCGGACACACCAAGGACCCTCGTTATGAGGGCCCTTGGCTAATAGCGGGGGCGGGATTCGAACCCGCGACGTTTGGGTTATGAGATACCCCGCGGCCGTTCCTCCGGTGCCTTGGGGCTGGGCCGTGCTACGAGGCTGAGGCCGTGCCGCGGCGCACGAGCCAGGCGATCGCCAAGAGGGCCACCGCCGACCACGCGGCCAGTGCCGCGAGCTGCGTTCCCGCGTCGGAGACCCCCAGCCACGGGTCGCTAATCACGGTGATCGGCGAAGGGAGCAGATCGGACAGCGTCTGCATCGAATCGGTCATCGCCCCCTTCGGCGGGCCCCCGCCGCCGAGCAAATAGAGAGGAAAAAAGGCGAGCAGCCCGATCGCCTGAGCTGCTCGGGCCGTCGGCGCGGCCAGGCCGATCATCGTGCCCAACAGAAGGAGTGTGATCGTGCCCGCGGCCAGCCCGAGCGCCGTCTGCCCGGGGCGTTCGATCTCCGGGATGCCGTAGGTCGGCGCGGCCACGGCCAGCACGATCACGGCACCGAGGAAGACTAGGCCGGCCGTGACGGCGGCCTGCGCGGATACGACCTTCGCGGCCGATACCCCGAACGCCTCGAACCGCCGCAGCACCCCGCGTTCGCGATAGGAGGCGAGCGCGACCGGCAGCCCGACCAGCGCTAGGGCGGTCAGCACCACCCCGATTGAGGCGGCGACGTAGTAGTCGTCGGGACGCCGGTTTGCGTAGCCCTCGTCAGGTTCGTTGCCGAAGACCCCGGCGAGGATCAGCATCACGAATGCCGGGAAGACGAATGCGAAGACCACCACGGTCCAGTCGCGCGTCAGCAAGCGGGCCTCGGTGGCCGCGAGCGCGGAGAGGCGACTCATTGCTCACCTTCACTGATCAACGAGACAACGGCGTCCTCGAGTGACGGGCGGATCACGGTGAAGTCGGTGACGATGAGGTCGCGCTGGGCAAGCTCGGCCGCGATCGTCACGACCGCTGCAGGCTCCGCGGCGATGTCGGCGACGGTGCCGTCGTAGCCGACCTCGATCACTCTCGGGAGTCGCTCGAGGCCCTCGAGCGCCGCCGCGCTGGGAGAGGAGAACCGAACCCGCACCGGCGCCACGCTGGCGACCAGATCCGGGGTCTGCCCGAGGGCGAGCAGCCGCCCGGCGTGGATCACCGCCACCCGATCGCAGAGTCGCTCAGCCTCATCCATGTCGTGTGTGACGAGGACGACGGTCGTGCCGCGATCGCGCGCCGTCTCAATCAGCTGCCAGGTCTCTCGCCGTGCAACCGGGTCCAGCCCCTGCGTGAGCTCGTCGAGGAACACCACCTCGGGGCGGTTGACCATCGCGAGAGCGAGAAAGAGCCGCTGCCGCTGCCCCCCCGACAGCGTGCCGAAATAGCTGCGAAGCAGCGGGACCAGGCCCCACTCATCGGCGAGCGCGCGCCAATCGACTGGGTCACCGGCAAGCCTGGCGAAGAGCCGAAGCGCCTCGCCGACCCGGAGGCGATCGGGGAGCTCCGAGGACTGCAGCTGGGCGCCGATCAGAGACCGCAGCCTTCCGCGCCCGCGGGCGGGGTCGAGCCCGAGGACGGCGACCTTGCCCGCGTCGCGACGGCGCAAACCCTGGAGGATCTCGACCGTCGTCGTCTTGCCCGCGCCGTTGCGCCCCGCGATGCCGAAGATCTCACCGCTGCCTACCGAGAACGTGAGGCCGCGCAGCACGGACAGGTCCCCATATGCCTTGCGCAACTCGTGGACCTCGATCGCCATGTCGGACACAGAGCCACGCTAGATCCCGATCGCGAATCGCACATCGGTCCGCGGTACCTGATCGGGTCCGTCCGTGGTCGGAGCTGGCTACATCCGTGTGGCGGATGGGCAACTCGACCTCGCTCTCTTCACCGGACTTCCGTACGCAGGCTCTCGACTATCGCCTCCAGGTCGACGCGCTCGAGCGCGTCGACGAAGCGCTCGGCGGTGTCGTCGGAAGGGGGCCCCTCGATCTCCGGCCCTGTCGCCTGCAGGCTCGGGTCCGGATCGCCGTTCTCCAGGGCGTTCCGAGCGCGATACAGCGCACTGTTGACCGCGGCCGGGCTCGTGCTCAGGACCTCCGCCGCCTCCCGAGCCCTGAAGCCGAGGACGTCGCGAAGGATCAGCGCCGCACGCGGGCGCGACGGAAGGTGCCGGAGAGCCGCGCTGAAGGCGAGCTCCACCGCCTCCCGCCGCTCGTAGCGGGCCTCTGGCATGAGTTGGTCATCGGAGTGTGGCTCGGGCCTGGTGTCGTCGGTCAGGGGGACCTCGATGACGCCGGCGGCCGGATTGCCCGCAAGTTCCGACTCGACCGGGGCCGCGCGCCTTCGGCGGCGCGCAATTAGATCGAGTGAAGCGTTGGTCGCGATCCTGTAAAGCCAGGTGCGTACTGAGCTGCGGCCCTCGAAGCTGGAGATTGCGCGCCAGGCACGCAATAGGGCTTCCTGGATGGCGTCGTCGGCGTCGTGCCGAGAACTGAGGATGCGGTGCGCATGCGCGTGGAGGCCGGGACGATGCTCGGCGACCAGCTGCTCGAATGCATCCGGGTCGCCCGAGCGGGCAGCCTCGAGCACCGCCTGGTCGTCTCTGGGTATCAGGCCATCGCGCATCGGCGGACGCCAAGCTAGATCTCGCTCGCGGTTCACACATCGGCTCAGGGGACCGACTTGCCTCCGCCCCTGGTCGGAGCGCGAACGCCCGTGGTGCTATGCGCGGGGTGGCGACTCGGTCGCGCCGGGGCTGACCACGCCGTGGTCGTAGGCGAACACGATCGCCGCCGCCCGGTCACGGACGTCCAGCTTGGAGAAGATGCGGCCGACGTGGGTCTTCACCGTCGCCTCGGCGACGTGGAGGCTCGAGGCGATCTCCGCGTTGGTCGCGCCGCGCGCCATCAGCCGTAGGACGGCGTGCTCGCGATTGGTGAGCAGCTCCAGGCGCCCCGCGTCACGGGCGGCGGGTGCCACCACCCGGCGGTAGCGGTCGAGGACCCGCGGCGCGACGGCTGGGTCGAACCAGGCGCCGCCTCCGGCAACCGCCCGGACGGCGGTGATCAGGTCCTCCGCCGAACTGTCCTTGAGCACGAACCCGGCCGCGCCCGCCTCGATCGCTCCCCACAGCATCGCGTCCTCGCCGAAGGTGGTGAGCATCAGGATCGGGGCTGGGTCGGGCAGCGCACGCAGCTGCGCCGTCGAAGCGATGCCGTCCAGCTCCGGCATTCGGATGTCCATCAGTGTCACGTCCGGGCGGGCCGCGGGCACCTCCTCCACAGCCTCCAGGCCGTCGCCACACTCGGCGACGACCTCGAATCCGTCGGTCGGCGAGAGGATCCGCGCCAGGCCGGCCCTGACCATCGCCTGATCATCGACCAGAACGACCCGGATCATCGAGTGCCCACCTCCCCGTTGGATGCCGCGTCCTCGGCCTCGAACGGAATCCGGCAGCTCACCCGCCAGCCCTCGGTTGTCGGCCCGGCTTCGAAATCGCCTCCGAGCGCGACCGCCCGCTCTCGCATCCCGATCAGGCCGTAGCGGGGTCGCTCCGACTCGTCACCGGATTCGGTGCGGGTCGGTCCGCTGGTGGTCGCTTTCAGGCCGACCCATCCCTCTGCCACCTCGAGCTGCAGAACTGTCCGCGCGCGTGGGGCGTGCTGTGCGGCGTTCGACAACGCCTCCTGGGCGATTCGGTAGAGAGCGACACCGACGGAGGGCGCGGTCACGGAGGGGTCGCCTCGTGTCCGCAGCTCCACGGCGAGCCCGCCGGCACGGGCCCGGTCGACGAGCGCCGAGATCTCCCTCGCCGACGGAAGCGGCGCAGCGGCGGTGGATGCATCGTCGCTTCGAAGCAGAGCGACCGTTCCGCGCAGCTCCTGCATGCTCCACCGGCCCATCTCCTCGGCCGTGCGCAGGGCCTCCTCGGCGGCCGCGGGGTCACGTCGCAGCACATGGCGTGCGCCGGTGATCTGCAGCATCACGGCGGCCAAGCCGTGTCCCACGAGATCGTGGACGTCGCGGGCGATCCGACGCCGCTCTGACAGCAGCGCCTGCTGGGCGAGCTCGTGCCGACTCGCGTTCAGTTGTCTTGCGAGGTGGCTTTGACGAGCGGCCGCGCGACCGATCGCCCAGGGGAAGGCGATGCCCAGGATCCAGATCCCGACAGCGAGCTCGGGGGGGTCCTGGAGCTGGCTCGCCACCACCGGCCCGGCCACGGCGAGAAGGCCAAGAGCGATTGCGCTCACCCGCGACGGTGCCCAGCGCCCGATGACGAAGCCGAGCACCGACAGATCAAAGAGGAGAGGCTCGAACTGCCCGGAGCGCTGCGCCACCACAACCGGGCAGATCACAGCCAGGGTCAAAGCCCACAGGGGCACCGCGGGCACGAAGGCCCAGGCGGCGAACGCGCAAACCGCGATTGCGGCGAGAATCGGGTCAAGCGCTGAATCCGACGGGTCGGTGACGGCGGCGACGATCGCGACCAGGAGCGTGAAGGGCGGAATCAGCCGGCGCACCTCGTCGGTTTCGCCCCAGGCCTGACCAAGCCCTTTGGACACATCGCCGACGGTAGTGCCTTTCGGGGGGCCCCGACATCCCTGTGCCCTTGGGATCATCAATCACGGCGAGCCGCGTGCGGGGAACGGCCGTCAGGTGGGACCATCTAACGCAGTCACGAACCACCGGAGGTGGTCAAACATGTGCCATGAGCAATGGATGCGCCGCGGACGGCGGCGTGAGGAGCGCTTCGACGAGGAGGTCCGGTATCTGATCGACACGGAGCGCGCGCGCCAAGAACCGCGGGAGCTGGTCTTGGAGCGCCTGCGCGACAAGGACCCGAGGTATCCCGAGCGGGTCCGTGTCGAGGTGGGCACACACTCTTAGCTCGGCAGCAGTCGGGGCACGC
>DATDJZ010000161.1:0-10309 GCA_036520315.1 Solirubrobacterales bacterium
CAGCACCCTGAGGGCAGGTTGGCGTAGCCGCCTATGCCGCGAGGGCGTCGAAGATGAGGTTGGCGCCGGGGATCTCCAACGGAGTCGGGGAGGCGTGTGACCAGCGCACGACGCCTTCCTCGTCGATCAGGACCAACGAGCGGTTGCCGTGGTCGACCGAGTCGATCCAGGCCCCGTAGGCGCGCGAGACCTCGCCCTTGGGGTTGAAATCGGAGAGCAGTGTCATGGTGAGTCCGCGGTGCTTGCGGAAGGCGTGGTGAGCGAAGGATGAATCGACGCTGACCCCGACGAGGGTGGCGCCCCGTGACTCGATCTCCCCCAGGACCTCCTGGTAGAGGCTGAGCTGGTCGGAGCACACCGGGCTGAAGTCGAGCGGATAGAAGGCCAGGACAAGCTTCCGCCCGGCGTAATCCGAGAGCGAGACCTGATTGCCGTCGTGGTCCGGGAGGGAGAAGTCCGGAGCCTTGGAACCTGCCTCTATCACCGCGGTTAGCGGCGGAGGCCCAATTCCGCGACGAGGGAGCGATAGCGCTCGAGGTCGTTGCTCTCGAGATAGCGGAGGAGACGGCGGCGCTTGCCGACCATCTTGAGGAGTCCGCGACGCGAGTGGTGGTCCTTGCTGTGAGTTCGCAGATGCTCGGTGAGCTCGTTGATGCGCTCGGTGAGCAACGCGACCTGCACCTCGGCGGACCCGGTGTCCTCGCCCGACCGGCCGTACTTGCCGATCAGCTCCTGCTTTTTGTCCTTCGTCAGCGGCATCGGCGCAACAGGGTAGCGATCTAGGGGGTGCGGTTCTCATACCTGGCGAGGATCTGACTCGCATCGGCGACGTCGTCGTGCATCTGCGCGACAAGCTCCTCGACGCTCGGGAAACGCTTCTCTCCACGAAGCCGGCTGACGAACGCGACGCGCAGGTTCTGTCCGTAGAGGTCGCCGTCGTAGTCGATCAGGAAGGACTCGATGAGCAGCCCCCTGCCGGTCTCGAACGTGGGCCTGATGCCGACGTTGACCGCCGCCGGATGACCGTTGGCAAAGGCCGCGTAGACACCGTGTCCGGGGACCACGAGGCGATCGTCGGGCACCAGGTTGGCGGTGGGGAAGCCGAGCTCCCGACCGCGGCGGTCGCCCTCGACCACCTTCCCCTCAACCATGAACGGTGCCCCCAGGCAGCGCATCGCCGCCTCCACCTCGCCCGCCGCCACCAGGCCCCGGATCCGACTCGAGGAGACCGTCTCACCATCGACCTCGACCAGCGGGACGATGCGCGTCTCGAACTCATCGCGCTCGGCCAGCATCTGCGGAGTTCCCTTTGCCTTCGCGCCGAAGCGGAAGTTCTCGCCCACGGAGACCTGCTTCGCCCCCAGTCTCTCCACCAGGATCCTGGAGATGAACTCCTCGGCTGGGATCTTCATGAACTCCTTGTCGAAGGGGATCACGACGAGCTCATCGACCCCGAGCCCGTCGATCACGTCGCGCTTCACGTCAAAGGGCATGATCAGCTTCGGCGCCGCCTCGGGGTTGATCACGGAGAGCGGGTGGGGATCGAAGGTGAGGACGGTGTCCGCCTCGTCGATCACGGCCTGGTGTCCCTTGTGGACACCGTCGAAGACGCCGATCGCGACATGGCGGTCGCGAGGCTCGGCGTCGGGGAGCTGTGTGACTCGGATGGTCATACGAGGACGACCTCGGGTCGGAGATTCTCACCATCTACGCGGGCAACTGCGATCAGCCTCCCCTCATGGGTGAGCCTGACGCGGTCGGGTGGGACGTCGAAGGGCTCCGTAACCGGCCGACCGTGGCTCACGGCCGCCGCCTCCTCGACATCGAGCAGCCGCTCGGGGAGGAACCGCACCAGCTCCTCGACCGAGATCTCCCGCGGGCTCTCCTCGGGAACGTGGAGATCGCCGATCGCGGTGCGGCGCAGCGATTCGCAGTAGGCATCCTCCAGCGTCTCGATCAGCGTGCGGATGTAGGTGCCGGAGGAGGACTCGATCTCGAAGGTCGCCCGCTCCGCGCCGGAGTCGATCAGCTCGGCGCGATGGACCGTCACGGTGCGGGTCGGGGTCTCCACCACCTCGCCGCGGTGGGCCTTGCGATAGAGCCGTTCACCGTCGACCTTGACCGCCGAGGTCATCGGCACACGCTGCTCGACCTCTCCGGTCGGCAGCTCGAGCCGCTCGGGGACCCTGCCGGTCTCGGTGAGCTCGCCGTCGGGGTCGCCGGTCGAGGACCGCCAGCCCAGCCTGGCGGTGGCGCGGTAGGTCTTCGGAAGCCCGAGGAGATAGCGCTGCAACCTGGTTGCCCGGCCGAACAAGACCACGAGGAGACCCGTCGCGAAGGGGTCGAGCGTGCCGGCGTGCCCCACCTTGCCTCCGCGCTCACGCCTGATCCCGGCGACGACATCGTGCGAGGTGACGCCGGCAGGCTTGTCGACCAGGAGCCCGCCGGCGGGAGTCGAATCCCCCGCCCTCATTCGCCGCCCAGAGGGTTGATGGGGGTTAGGCGTGCGCGCGGGGGCGCCGCAGGCCGCGCTGGGCGCCGCACGCGGCCGCAGCGGGTAGTGGTTGCTACCCGCGAGGACGCGGGTGGCGATCCAGCGAAGGGATGCGGCGTAATCCGCGCGTGCGGATAACCCACATCAGCCCTCTAGAGCTGGGACTCGATCTCGCCGATCAGGAACTCAACCACCTGCTCGGATTCGAGATCGGTGCCGAACCCGGCGGCTCGTCGATGCCCGCCGCCGCCGTGCAGCCGGGCGATCGCCGAGACGTCGACCCGCCCGTCGGTAGAGCGCATGCTCACCTTGCGGGCGGCGCGGTTGCTGTCGGGCTGATCGCGCACAACCGCGGCGACGACCACCCCGTCGACGGTGCGCAGGTGATCGATGATCCCCTCGGTGAGCGCGACGTCCGCGCCGGTGACTGCGTAGTCCTCGTTGGAGATGTAGGTCACCGCGAGCCTGCCCTGGTCCCGGAGGGTGACGCCCTGGAGCGCTCGGGCGAGCAGCTTCAGCTTCTCGAGGGGTGCGTGCTCGTAGAGCCGGCGGTAGATCTCGTCGACCTGCACGCCGGCCTCGATCAGACCCGCCGCCATCCGATGCGAGCGCGCATGGGTGTTCTCGTACATGAACTTGCCGGTGTCGGTGACCAGACCGACGTAGAGCGCGTTGGCGATCTCGGGCGTCAGCTCCACGTCGAGAAGGGCGGAGAGGTCGTAGACGATCTCTGCGGTGCAGGAGGCGTCCACGTCGACGAGGTTGATTGCCCCGAAGCGGGTGTTGTCGTGGTGGTGATCGATGTTGATCACCTCGTTCTCCCCGTTCTGCAGGAAGTCGACGGGCATGCGATCGATGTTCCCGCAGTCGAGGAAGATCACCACCCGGTCGGCGATGTCGGCGGGCGGCTCGTGGAAGACCTCCTCGAGCGGGAGGAACCGGTACTCGACGGGCAGCGGGAACTCCTTCGCCGCGAGGAACATGACGCTGTCCTTGCCGAGCGCCTCGAGGATCCGATGAGTGGCGAGCAGCGACCCGAGGGCGTCGCCATCGGGACCCTCGTGAGTCGTCAGCAGGAACCGGTCGCCGGTTCGGATCGCGTCCGCGACACGATCGATGTCGCTGGTCAGGAGCTCGGTGGATTCAGTCATTCGTCGAGGAGGCGGGAGATGCGCTCGCCCCGTTCCACGCTGTCGTCGTATTCGAAGGTCAAGGTCGGCGTTCGCTTCAGTCTCATCGCGGCGGCAATCTTGCCCTGCAGGACGCCGTGCGAGGAGCGCAGCCCCGCCAGCGAGCGCTCGCGCTCGTGCTGGTCGCCGAGCACGCTCACGTACACCCGCGCGGAGCGGAGGTCGGGGGAGGTGTCGACTTCGGTCACGGTCACAAATCCAATGCGCGGATCCTTCAGCTCAGTGGCAATCGCGTCCCCCAAGATCTCTCGAATCGATTCGTTCACGCGCCGCATCCGAGCGCCAGGCATCTCGGCCGCCGACGATAACAGCAGAGCCTCACGCACTCTCAGGCAGACCTGATTCCTCGACACCGCTCAGTCGCGAATGTCACGCAGGCTGAGCAGGTCGCGCTCAAAGGAGCAGCCGTCGGGACAGCGGCTCTCCACGAAGCGGACCAGGCCGTCGGCGCGATCGGAGACCTCTCCGTCCCCGACCAGAGCGCAGAGCAGGGTCGAGCGCTGCCACTTGTCGTGGCCGTCGATCTCAGTCACCGAGGCGCCGAAGCGCCGGCGGATGCCGTCCTTCAGGGACTTGACGAGCTTGCGTTTGCCCTTCAGGTCCTGCACGTCGCCGAAGTGCAGGCGAATCTCGATCAGCTCGACGAAGGGGTTCACCCAGAACCCGCCCTACTCCAGAGTCTTTTCCACCTGCCGCGTCTCGAAGAACTCCAGGACGTCGCCTTCCTTGATGTCGGCGTAGCCCTCGAGCACGATCCCGCACTCCATTCCTTCGTCGACCTCTGCCACGTCGTCCTTGAAGCGCCGCAATGAGCCGACCTTGCCGCTCCAGATAATGGTCCCGTCGCGGACCAGGCGGACGCTGGCGGCTCGCGTGACCTTGCCGTCGGTGACCAGGCAGCCGGCGATGGTGCCGACTCTGGACGCCTTGAAGGTCTGCTTCACCTCCGCCTGGCCGAGCGCCTCCTCCACCTCCTCGGGCTCGAGTAGGCCCTCCATCGCGGCGCGCAGGTCCTCCGTCACCTTGTAGATCACGGTGTAGGTTCGGATGTCGACGCCCTCGTCCTCGGCCGCGCGCCTGGCCTCGGCGAGTGGGCGGACGTTGAAGCCGATGATCACGGCGTCGGAGGCCGAGGCCAGCATGACGTCGGACTCGTTGATGCCGCCGGTCTGGGCGTGGATGACGTTGACCGGCACCTGCTCCTGCGGAAGCTTCGCGATCTCGTCCTCGAGCGCCTCGAGCGAACCGGAGACGTCGGCCTTGAGCACGATGTTGAGCTCCTTGAGCTGACCCTCCCTCGCCCTCTCGAAGACCTCCTCCAGGGTGACCTTGCGTGCCGCGCGGCGCGCGAGCTGCTCGGTCTTCAGGCGGGTCTCGCGCTCCTGTGCAAGAGCGCGGGCCTTGCGCTCGTTTTCGACGACCTGGACGTGCTCGCCGGCCTCCGAGACGCCGTCGAAACCGAGGATCTCCACCGGGGTCCCGGGGGTCGCCTCATCGACTCGCTGGCCCTTGTCGTCGAGCATGGCGCGGACCTTGCCCCAGACCGGGCCCGCGACCACCGCATCGCCGACGCGGAGCGTTCCCCGCTGCACCAGAACGCCGGTGACCGGACCCCGGCCCGGATCGAGCCGGGACTCGACCACTGCGCCGGAGGCAGCCGCGTTGGGGTTGGCCCCGAGCTCCTCCAGGTCGGTGACCAATTGGATCATCTCGAGCAGGTTGTCGAGGCCATCCTGGGTCTTGGCCGAGACGTCGGCGTAGACGGTGTCCCCACCCCATTCCTCGGGATTGAGGTCCTGTTGGGCGAGCTCGGTGCGGACGCGGTTCGGGTCCGCGCCCTCCTTGTCGATCTTGTTGACCGCGACGAGGATCGGGACCTCGGCGGCACGGGCATGGTCGATCGCCTCGACGGTCTGCGGCATGACGCCGTCATCGGCCGCGACCACGATCACCGCAACGTCGGTGACCTTGGCGCCGCGGGCCCGCATGGCGGTGAAGGCCTCGTGGCCGGGGGTGTCCAGGAAGGTGAGCGTCTTGCCGTCGTGCTGAACCTGATAGGCGCCGATGTGCTGCGTGATGCCCCCGGCCTCACCGGCCGCCACCTGGGTCTGGCGAATCGCGTCGAGCAGCGAGGTCTTGCCGTGGTCGACATGGCCCATCACCGTGACGACGGGCGGGCGTTCGGCGAGGTCCTTCTGGTCGTCCGTCTCGACCTCGGGCTCCTCGACCTCCTCCTCGGCCGCCGTGACGATCTCGACCTTACGGTCGAACTGCTTGGCGATCGACTCGACCGACTCGTCGGTGAGCGTTTGGGTGAGCGTCGCCATCTCACCCTCCTTCATCAAAGCCTTGATCACCTCGGCGGCGGAGAGGCCGAGGCTCTCGGCCACCTCGCGGACGGTGGCGCCGGAGTTGACCTTGATCGGCGGCTGCTCCTCCGGCTGCTTCAGCTCCTTGTCGCTGGGCTCCTCGAGCAGGGGCCGGCGGCGTCGGCCACCGCGGCGGCGCGGCGGCCGGGGCGGCGGCTGGGTCTTCGCGATGTGGTCGCGGCGGGCAGCCTGAGAGTCGATGACGACCCGGCGCCGCTTCCTCGCGGGCCCCTTCTTTCCAGGCGCACTCGAGGCGCCATCGCCGGCTGATGCGGCGGCCTTCGAGGAAGCGGCCTTCTTGGCGGGAGCCGCCTTCGTCGCCGGGGCCTCCTGATTCGTCGCAGGCTTGGTCTTGGTTGCGGCACCCCCTGCGGAGGCACCATCGCCCGAGTTCTTCAGCGCGGCGAGCGCGTCCGACTCCTCGACACTCGACTGGGCGGCCTTCGCCTCCACGCCGGCAGCCTCAAGCGCAGCAAGGAGCTCCTTGCTGGTCAGGCCCTGCGCCTTGGCTATCTCGTGTACGCGCTTCTTCGCCATCTCTTACCCGGTCGTCTGCTCCTCTGTTGATCCGGCGGCGGTGTTTGTGGTCGCCGGAGATGCTGTTTTCTCCTCGGGGGCGGCGCCATCCCCTGAGGCCTCCGCCTCTCCGCCCTGAGCGGTCTCGCCTTCGGTCTCGGGCTCCAGGTTCTGCTCCGGCCCCTCGGCCTCATCGCCCTCGTCCGGCTGATCGGCCCCGTCTGAGTCCTCCTCCTCGGCGACGGGCTCCTCTGCGGCGGGCTCCTGTGCAGACTCCTCTTCGGTGGACTCCTCCTCCTCGGGCTCCTTCGCCTCCGCGCTCTCGTCGAACTGGCTCTCGGCCTTCTCGACGATCGGCTTGACGGTGGCGTCGTCCGCACCGGAATCGGCGAGCGTCGCGACCTCCTCGTCGCTGAGCGGGCTGAGCACCGCGACCTGATTCGTGCCGAAGCGTGCCAGCGCCTGATGCTGGGGCAGGCCGCAGTACTGCGAGCCCTGCAGCGCGGCGTTCGGGCAGCGGCGGCCGGTGGTCATGATCGCCATGCAGCGGCCGTCGGCGGCCTCCTCGCCCTCGTACTCGATGTCCTCCTCCTGCTGGGCGAACTCGGTCTCGGAGGTGATGTCCACCTTCCAGCCGGTCAGGCGAGC
Source organism: Solirubrobacterales bacterium (assembly GCA_036520315.1). Classification (GTDB taxonomy): domain Bacteria; phylum Actinomycetota; class Thermoleophilia; order Solirubrobacterales; family 70-9; genus DASUPK01. The sequence continues at coordinate 7,218 of DATDJZ010000161.1, forward strand.
CGCGAGGCGCGCGTTCTGACCGTCGCGCCCGATCGCCAGCGAGAGCTGGTCATCGGGGACGATCACCGTCGCTTCCTTGGTCTCGTCGTCGACGAGGACCTCGCGAACTCGCGCCGGGGAGAGAGCCTTGGCGACGAACCTGGCGGGCTCGTCGTTGTAGGGGATGATGTCGATCTTCTCGCCGCGCAGCTCGGAGACGACCATGCGCACGCGCGAGCCCCGCGGCCCGACGCAGGCGCCGACCGGATCGACGCCGTCGGCGTGCGAGACGACCGCGATCTTCGAGCGCCAGCCCGGCTCGCGAGCAACACCGGTGATCTCGACCAGCTTATCGGCGATCTCCGGGACCTCCAGCTCGAAGAGCTTCTTGATCAGCTCGGGATTGCGCCGGGAGACGACGATGCTCGGCCCCTTGGTGTCGGCCGAGACGTCGGTGATCACGGCCTTGACGCGCATGCCGTGGTCGTAGCGCTCGTTGTACACCTGCTCGGATCGCGGCAGGAGCGCCTCGACGCGCTCGCGGAGCTGAACCAGCGTGTAGCGGTTGTCGGACTGCTGAATGATCCCGGTGACCAGCTCGCCGACGCGGTCCTTGTACTCCTCGAACATCATCCCCCGCTCGGCCTCGCGGATCCGCTGGAGGATCACCTGCTTGGCGGTCTGCGCCGCGATTCGCCCGAAGTCGTCGGGCGTCACGTCCTGGGTCTCGATCTGATCGAGATAGGGCCCGAGGCGCTCCTGCTCGACCTCCGGCTCGGTGGCCTCGCGGCGCTCGCCCGTCTCGGGATCCACCGTCGGGCGGTTGATCTCGATCTCGGGGATCGGCTCGCCGGCGGCCTCAGCCGCCTCGGCCGCCTGGAGCTGGTCCTCGAACTGCTCGTCGAGCAGGCGCTTCTCGAGGTCCTCGGGAACCTTCAGCTCGTAGACGCGGAAGTCCGCGGTGCCGTGGTCGAGCTCGACCTTCGCGTACTTGGCGGCGCCGGGAGTCTTCTTGTAGGCGGAGAGGAGGGCGTCCTGCAGGGCGTCCATCAGGGTGTCCGACGCGATTCCCTTCTCCTGCTCGAGCATCTTTACGGCATCGACGATCTCCTGGGTCATGCCCCCACACCTCCGTTCGTGGCTCCGTCTGACAGCAAATTCGAGCGGCGGACGGCGGCGAGCGGAATCGCCACGGGACCATCGCCCGAGTCGACGCTCACGCTCTCCTCATCTGCGCCGGTAAGTCGGCCGGTGAAGCTCTTGTGTCCCGAGACCTCCTCGCGTGTCCGCACCCGGACCCTACGGCCCAGATAGCGCCGGAAGTGCTCGGGCTTGGTCAGTGGGCGCTCGGGTCCCGGAGAGGAGACCTCGAGCGAATAGGACTCGAGCATGTCGCGGAGCACGCCGGTGACCCGCTCGCAGAGCGCGATGTCGACGCCCTCGGGGGAGTCGATCACCAGGCGCAGGCGCTCGGTGGCCGGCCGCTCAAGCGCGAGGAGCTCGACGTCCGGCTCATTCGTCCGGAGTCGGTCCTCGATTTCGTGCTGAATCTGCTCTAGCTCTCTGTCCATCTCTGTCCTCTTGTGTCGAAAGTGTCCTGTTCGGGACCCAAAAAAAGGCGGGCGCTCGCCCACCTTTCGACACGCAGTTCGGTGCGAAAAAAGGTTCCTCGGCGAGTATAGCCCCGCCTCGGGCACGCTCCGAAGAAACTCGACATTCCGGTTTTCTAGACCTCCAGCATCACCGTGACCGGGCCGTCATTGATCAGGGCGACGCCCATACACGCCCCGAAGACGCCCTTCTTCGCCCCCGCCTGCTCGCAGAAGCGGTCATAGAGCGGCTCGGCCTGCTCGCCCGGAGCCGCCTGGACGTAGCTGGGGCGCGTCCCCTTCTTGGTGTCGCCGTAGAGCGTGAACTGGCTGACGCAGAGGATCTCGCGATCGCCGAGCGGCTCGTTCATCTTGCCGTCGGCATCGTCGAAGATCCGAAGCGCGCGCACCTTCTGGGCCAGCCGGTCGGCCTCCGCCTCCGTGTCGTCGCGCGAGACCCCCAGCAGAACGAGCATCCCGGGGCCGATCTGCGCGACCCTCTCCCCCTCCACGTCGACGGCCGCCTGGCTGACGCGCTGGACCAGCGCCCTCAAGGCTCTCGGGCGACGCGCTCGGCGACGGCCTCCAGGAGGCGCATGGCGATCGGCGGGACCCGCCCCTCGGCGTCGACCTCCGGGTCGTAGGCGGTCAGGGAGACGGCGCGGACCGGGCCGGCCTCGAGCAGTGAGCGAACCTGTGTTTCGAGCTGCGCCGCGGTGAGGCCGTCGGGGGCGCTGTAGATGTTGACCTTCGCCTCCGCCGAGTCGAGCACGTCGAGGTCGACGTGCAAGTAGAGGCCGCTGGGTGCCGGTTGCAGCTCGGCCGCGGCGCGCGCCACGTCGTCGTCCGCCCCGATGCTGCCAGGCGCCAGGTGTACGACCTCCGATGACCGCAGCCGCTCTTCCTCGAGTGGATCGAAGTCCCGCGCACCCGCCAGCACGACGGCTGACTCCGGGACGGTCGTCGTCCCGAGCCGCTCCACCAGGCTGGGCCAGGCGCCACCGGTGAGGATTGCGAGCGGCATGCCATCGAAGTAGCCGTCGATGGTGGTCTCAGGGGTGTTGAAGTCGCCGTGGGCGTCGAACCAGACCACGCCCGGAGATCTCTCCTCCAGACCGGTGATAACGCCCGAGCTCGCGAGGCAGCTGCCGGACAGCACCACCGGGAAGGCGCCGTCCTCTGTCGCTTCCCTGGCCCGCGCTGCGATCAGAGCGATCAGCTCGAAGGCCGCGCCGGCCTCGCTCGCACCGCTCTCGTCCCGGCGGTGCTCGCGCAACTCCACCACCTCGAGACGGACGGTGGCGCCACGGCCGGCTAGCGCCGCCTCGGCCCCCGCCTCGAGCAGCCGCTCGGGGCCGCGACCGACTCCCATCCGCAGCGCGCCGACCTCGTAGGGAACGGCGATCAGGCGAATCTCGGTCATCGGTCGGCTACGCGCTACGTGCCGGCCGCAAGTCTCTCTCGATAGATGCGGTAATCGCGCCGATCGGGGCGCAGGTTGGAGGCGAGAGCGAGATGGTGGCG
>DATDJZ010000162.1:0-5479 GCA_036520315.1 Solirubrobacterales bacterium
TTCCTGATCCACGACCGTGACAGCAAGTTCACCCGAGCCTTCGACGACCTCTGGCACGGGCTCGGCGCTGAGGTCATCCTCACGCCGATCCAGGCTCCGAACGCTAACGCCGTCGCCGAGCGCTGGGTTGGCACCGTGCGCCAGGAGTGCCTGGACCACCTCCTGATCGCTGGGCGTCGGCAGCTTCTTCGCGTCCTGCGCGTCTACGTCGAGCACTACAATCGCCATCGTCCCCACCGTGGCCTCGGCTTGTTGGCCCCTGAGCCGTCGGAGTGCTGCGAACTGGCGGACCCGTCAGCCGCAGCGTGGCAACTCCACCGCCGTGACGTCCTCGGCGGCCTCATCCACGAATACGAACGTGCAGCATGACAACCGACCGACTTCTGGCACCCCACGCGGCCAGACCGGCTGGTCACCAGCACCATCGACTTCTGGCACCCCACGGGTCGTTTTGCCTGGTAGATGGCATGGTTTCAGGCAGGAGGGAGCAGCGCGGGCGGCGTTGGAGCCTGGGGATGCTGGCTGGCGTGCTGGTGGTGTGCGACCGCACCGGTGGTGGCCGTGCGGTGAGGTGGGCACGACGCGCCGAGGCATGGTGGATCGGCAGGCCACCACACTGATGTAGGCGGGTCGGGACCGCAGGTCGGCGATCCGCAGGAAGGTGCCCCTGACTAGGAACGCGGCCGGCCTGGCCGGCGCGCATAGTACCTTCGGGGTCGGTCCTGCGACGGTGGCGCCCCGGCGCGTCGTGACGATCGGTGCACCTGCAGGTCCGATCACCAGCAGGTGCAGGGGTGGTCGCATGGTTCAGGCGGTCATCTCGGCCCACAGGAACCCGGCGAGTTCGCGGGCGATGGCGGCCACCAGCACGTTGGTGGAGGTCTTGCGGGCGGCCAGACGGCGGAACCGGCCGCACAGGCGTAGCTGCGCGGCCCACGCCCGCGCGATCACCTGTGGGTCCAGGCCTTGGTGGCGGCGGGCGATCTGGACACCGACGCCGGGCCGGTGCTGGTAGGACCAGGCCGACTCGATCAGCTGGGCGCGCAGGTGGGCGTTGCCGGCCTTGGTGAGGTGCCCGCGCCAGGTCCGCTGGCCGCTGGAGTACTCGCTGGGCACCAGCCCACAGAAGCCCATGAAGGCGCTCGCACGCGGGAACCGGCGCCAGTCGCCGACATCGGCGGCCAGGGTGAGCTCGCCCAGCCGAGTAATGCCTCGGTAGGGGCTCAAGCGGGCGACCTGCTCGGCAAACGGCGGGCGGGCAGACCAGCCGGCAAGGTCACCCTCGATCGCGTCCAGCTGGGCGTCGCGGCTTTGCAGCACCGCCCGGTAGTGGGCGTAGGTGGCGGCCAGGGCGGCTCGTCGAAGTGCTGACCCCCCAGCCAGCGCTCGTGCGCTTGGGTCCAGGGGTTGCCACCCCGCCAGATGCACCCGTGGCGCAGCAGGAACTTGGAGAGGCGGTGCCGCGCGCGGGTACGGTCAGCCACCATGTCGGCCCGGGTGCGGCACAGGTCCCGCACCGCTTCCTCAGCCAGGGTGGGGATACGGATCGCGACCAGCTCGCCGGCGCGGTGCAGCCGGGCCAGCCGCCGGCACTCACGCTTGTCGGTCTTGACCTTGTCACCGGGCGCGGTAGGGATCAGCGATGGGGCGATCACCTGGCAGCTAACCCCCATGCGGTGCAACAGCCGGGCCAGCTCGAACCCGGTCGGGCCGGCCTCATAGCAGGCTCGCAGCCGGCCGGGGTCGCCCAGGCGGCCAACGAGCCTGCGCACCGAGGGCTCATCGTGGGGATCCGGTCGACCTCGGGGATCTGCTGGTCAGGCTCCAGGACCCCACCGAGATCGTGTCCTTGTGGACGTCTAACCCGAGATGAATGGGTGCAAGATGCGAGACACTGGCCACGGCCGGCTCCTTCCGTATGTTGGCTCCGCCCGCCCAGTGTGGGTAACCCACGCAGATGCGGACCGGAGCCGGCCGTTCCATGCTGACTAGGCCCCGAACCGCGCTGCGTGCGGGCGGAGTGCCTCGAGTAGATCACGGCCCCGAGCAAACGCGTCGACCCGGCCCCAGCGTCCGGGAATGTCGAGCAGCGCGAGGAGGCCGATGCTCTGCGGGAGCGCCGGATCGACGATTAAGTGGTCCCCAACGGGCTCGAGACCCAGCATCGTACGGAGCAGGAGCAGCGGCGTCCCCGTGGACCAGGCCTGCGGGCTGCACGCGGTCGGGTACTGCACGGGGTACTTCGTCAGTCCGCGCTCGTAGCCGCCGAATGCCTCCGGGAGCCGACCGTCGAAGAACTCCGCCGCATCGAGGATTCCCGCAGCGATCTGCGCTGCCTCCTCCTTGAAGCCGTAGTTCCGCAAGCCCCACGCGATAAAGGAGCAGTCGAACGGCCACACCGTGCCGACGTGGTAGCCGATCGGGTTGTACCGTCCCTCGCCCTCGGCGAGCGTGCGAACGCCCCAGCCAGAGAAGAGCCGAGGGCCCATCAGGTGGCGGACGACGGCCTTCGCCTTCGACTTGTCGACGATGCCGCTCCAAAGCAGATGGCCGTTGTTCGAGGACAGCGCGTCGGCCTGCTTTCCCTCGTTGTCGAGCGCGAGGGCGAAGAACTCCCGGTCTGCGACCCAGAAGTCTTGGTTGAAGCGGCTCTTGAGGTCGGCCGCTTGCCGCTCCAGGGCCTCGGCGAGCACGGGGTCCTTCCAGACCAGCCGTGCCAGGCGGGCGCCGCGCATCTTCGCGTCGTAGGCATAGCCCTGCAGCTCGCACGTCGCCCGCGGGAAGCCGGGCAGGCGTCCGTCGTGGTACGAGATCGAGTCCCAGGAGTCCTTCCAGCACTGGTTCTCGAGACCGGTTTCTTCGTTGCGGCGCTGGTACGAGACATAACCGTTGCCCATCAGGTCGGCGTACTCGTCGATCCAGCGGAGGGCGGCTCTTGCCTCGTCCTCGAGGTCGCGAACGAGCTTCCGGTCGCCGGTCCACCGCTCGTACTCGTCGAGCAGGACGACGTAGAGCGGCGTCGCGTCGGCGTTCCCGTAATACGGGCTGTGCGGGCGCTCCTCAAAGGCGGTCATCTCGCCGTAGCGCATTTCGTGCAGGATCCGACCCGGATCCTCGTCGCGGAAGTCGTCGACACGCGTTCCCTGCCAGGCGCCCAGCGCCTTCAGCGTCGTCGCCGCCAGCTCCGGCGTGAACGGAAGCGCCTGCAGGCTCGTGAAGATGCTGTCGCGGCCGAACATCGTCATGAACCAGGGCAGGCCGGCGGCGGGCAGGCTCTTGCCGCCTCCGACCACGGGGGGCGAGAAGCGCAGCGCCGCCAGGTCGACGAGGCTTCGGCGGTACGTGGCGTTCAGCGAGTCCGAATCGGACTCGAGACGGGGCGTGTCGGCGAGCCACCGCTCGAGACTGCGCTGCATGTTCGGTCGTGCTCGCCGCTCGCCGCGCTCGTACTTCGGCCGGGCGCGTGTTCCGCCGGGGCCGGCGGCGGCCACCACGTCGAGGTCGGTCGTCCAGGAACCGTGGCCGGCGACGTCCACCTCGAACGTCAGTCCTCGTTCGTCTATGCGCGCCGGCGCCGACGCCGAGATCGCGGTCTGGCGCTTGTAGGTGTCGCGCTCGTAGGTCAGCAGCAGCCGTCGCTTGTCCACGCTCGTCGAGTACTTGCCCTTCTTCTTGAGCCCGTCCTTCACCTCGAAGAGGTCGGCGAAGTCGCTCGCGGCCTCGACGCGGACGGTCAGCTCCACCGGTTCGGCGTCGTGGTTGAGGATCGTGAGCTCCTCATGGAATCCGTCGCCGACGGCACGTCGCCGGATCACCAATAGCTTCGCGTCGACGTAGACCGTGCCCGTCCCGGGCACGAGGAAGAACCGGGACTCGAAGTACTGGAGGTCGTCGATGGAGAGCGGGTTCAACCTCTGACCGTCCACGGTGAGGATCCACGTGGAGAGGAAGCGGGTGTCGAACGAGAAGAGGCCGGTCGGGTCGGTGAGTGAGGCCTCGATGTCGCCGCGCAAGTCGCTGACGACGAAGGTGTTGCCGTCGAGGATTTTGACGAGACGGTCGGTCATGACTCCCTCCCCGGCGCCGGAGAGAGGCGGCGGATGAGCACGAGCAGCTCGGGGTCGCCTTCGATGCCTATCGCGCCCCGCAGCAGGGCGGCGACCGGATTCATCTCACCGCTGGCGATGCCGTCGAAGACGGAGGTTTCCGCGCGCACGACGCAGTCGGCCTTGGCGTTCTTGTGCGACACCGCGATGTCGCCTTTGTCGATCGCGACGTGCCAGCGGTTCGTCTGCTTACCGTTTGTGAGGTCGAAGCGCAGCGAGGCTTTCACCTTCTTGAGCCGAGGCTCGTGACCGAGCGCTTTCAAGCCTTCGAAGAATCTCGTGGTCGTGTCGGTCATGTTCCCTCCTCGACCGTCGCGACACCGACGATCAGCTCGCCGCTCGAGGACGCGTCCGCTCTGTCGACGACGATCGCCGCGTCCCCGGTGAGACCGGCCACCAGGCCGGTGCCCGCGAACAGCGGCGCCGCCCGCTCGCGCAGCGCGCCGACCGCGTCCTGGACGCGCTCGTCCCGGGAATCACCCGAGAAGGCGACCTGCACCAGTTGCACCCGGCCGTTCGGCGAGACCTGCTCCGGACCGCTCACGACCTCTAGCACACCCGGGATGCGCGCCTTTCCGAGCTCGCCAGCGATCGTTGCGAGCTTGCTCTGGTCGGCCCGGGTCGTTCGCCGCGATCTTCGCGCCTGGCCACGAACATCGCCGAGGACGCTGGGGCGTGCGGGAACGCGGCCGTGGCGACCTCGTCCGCCTTCACCGACTCGTAGCTGTCCGGCAGGAAGCTCGTCTGGTCCGAGTTCACCTGGAGCGCGGGCGCAAACGGCACGATCAGAGCTGCAACGACGACCCACCGCGATGACCCACCATGGGTGATGCGCGACTGCGTGACCCAGCTTCGCGAACATCGCCATGCCTCCGTTGCTTCTCTCGACCGGAGACTCTCGCGCGTTGCTGCCACGCCTCTGCCACGCGGCGGGCGGCCGCTGCCGCGACCGGCTGCGCGGCGTGGTCAGAAGGGGCTGTCGACGCGGCGGAGGCGAACAAGAGAGAGGCGCGTCACCGGGGCCTTCGAAGTAGCGGGGGCGCGTATGAACGACTTCCTGCGCGAACGGGTCACATTTGGTCAGCCGGGCACCGCCGCGGCGGGGCGGCGTCGGTCGTCGTGCCGCCGGGATCGACGTTGAAGTTGTCGCGGAACAGGTTGCGCGGGTCAAGCTCGCGCTTCAGCGCCCGGAGGCGTTCGATCGTCGCGGGCGGGAAGACCTCGCCGAGACACGCGGGGTGCTGGTCGGTCTCGAAGGGCAGGTAGATGCCGCCGAGGTGGGGGCGGATCCGCGTCCAGTGGCGGTCCACCTCACGCGCATCGGCGCCGAGCGCGTTGACCTGGAAATGCGCTTCGCGGTGGGCGAAGGCGGT
>DATDJZ010000163.1:0-16971 GCA_036520315.1 Solirubrobacterales bacterium
GAATCGGGGAGTCCCGAGAGCCGTTGGGCCGGCCCGTGCATGTGTAGCCTCCCGCCCCGATGTTCCTCGCGATCTGCCAGGGGCTGGGCCTCGCCATCGCGGTCGGGCTCATCCTCGGAGTGGTCTTCCCGCCGATCATGCCCACCTGGGGAGCTGTCGCGGGCGCCGCCCCGCTTGGCGTCCTGGCCGTCGGCGCCGCTCTCAACGGAGCGGACGAGGCGCTCTGGCCCGCCCTCCCGGTCGGCGTGATCGGAGCCGGTTTCGCGGCGGTCGTGACCCAGGATGTGGCGGGCGGAGCGGTTCGCAGGCAGCGCGATCAGCTCACCGGCGCGGAGGTGCAGACGCCGAGCGGGATTACCGTGATCGTCGTCCTGGCGGCGGTGGTGGTGGCCGGGGTCAGCCTCGTGCTCGAGCCGTTCTCCCTGGTCGTCCTGGTGGCCCTGACCTGGCTGTGGATCTCCCGCCGCCGGCAGGCCGAGCGGAAACACGAGGGCCTGCGCGTCCTTCGCTAGATGAACGCAACACCCGAAGGGAACGTCTAGCCGTGCGGCGGAAGCTGGTCCTTGTCGTGGTCGACGCCATGCACCCCGAGATGCTGGTCCGGGCGATCGAGGAGGGCCAGGCCCCGACCTTTGCGGAACTCCTGGAGCGCGGGCAGATGGTGCCGGACTGCGTCTCGAGCTTTCCCTCGGTCACCCCGGTGGCGAGCTCGGAGATGATGACCGGCACAGGCCCGGCGGGCCATTGGGTGATGGGGATGAACTGGTACCACCGGATCGAGCGCCGGTACATCGAGTACGGCTCCTCCTTCGAGGCAACTCGGACCTTCGGTCTCTTCCGGGCGATGTACGACCTGGTCTACAACATGAACCTCGACCACCTCAGCTGGCAGGCGGAAACGGTCTTCGAGCGGCTTGGAGACTCCGGTGTGCGGACCGCGACGACCCCGTTCCTGATCTACCGCGGGCGCCACCGGCACGAGCTCGGTCTCGAAGGGCTGGCGAAGCGAGCTGCGGCCGCGGCGAACTTCCGGCACGCGGTGTGGGGGCCCGACGAGTTCTTCTACGGCGACCTCTACTCGAGCCGGCCGACCGGCTGCGGACCGACCTTCACCCGGCCCGGGACCCGTGACGAGTACTCGGCCTGCGTGGCCGAGGAGCTGGTCCGCGAGGGGGCCTACGACTTCCTCCTCTTCAGCCTTCCCGACAACGACTTCCACTCCCACCGGCATGGGCCCGACGCGACCGTGGATTCGATCGCCAAGGCGGACGCCATGTTCGCGCGCATCGTGGAGGCCGGCGGCGGGCTGGAGGCGTTCCTCTCCGAGCACGCGGTGCTCCTCACCGCCGACCACGCCCAGACCGCGGTCGAGCACGCTCTGCCCCTCGCAGACGAGCTGGCCGAGGATTGGGCCGTGCTGCAGCCCAACACCGACCACCCCGAGGACGCCGAGATCGCGGTCAGCCCTACCTCCCGCGCGGGCGCCGTCTACATCCTGGACGCCGGCTACCGGCACCCGCTCACCCACGAGCGCGCCCGGCTGCGGCTCCGCGAGCTCGCGGGAGTCGACCTGGTCACCTGGCTCGCAGGAGAAGACGGCACGCCGGTCAAACGCACCGGGGTGGGCCTCGACGACCCGGCTTCCGTCGATGCGGTGGTGGAGGGAAACGGCTACGAGCTTCGCTTCCGGCCCGGCGGCCAGCTCCGCGACGTGCGGGGCAACCACTGGTCGGTGAGCGGCGAGCCGGAGGCGCTCGCGGCGGACATCACCCGGGGTCGTTTCGAGTCGCACGAGTATCCGGACGGCCTGGCCCGGCTCTGGTCTGCGCTCACCTCCCCGCACGCCGGCGACATCCTGATCTCCGCGACCGAGGGCTACGAGTGCGTCGACTGGGGCGGAATCAGCCATGCGGGCGGCGGCAGCCACGGCTCCCTTGGGCGGGGCGACTCGCTGGGCCCGGTGGTCTTCGTTGGTTGTGGTCCCGATGCTCCGGCTAAGCGGCCGCAATGGGCATTGCGGGACCTGGCGCCGGTGATCCTCGAGCACTTCGGCGTGAACGGCGGGAGGCCTCAAGGATGACGCCGGTCGAGACGGCGAAGCGGATCGGCCGCGGCACGCTGAAGCCGGGTAACTGGATCCAGCTCCTCCAGTTCGGGCTGGTGGGCGGGTCGGGCTACGTGGTCAACCTGGCCGTGTTCGCGGTGTTGAACGGACCACTCGACATCCATTACATCGGGGCCGCCATCCTTGCCTTCTGCGTTGCCGTCACCAACAACTTCTGGTGGAACCGGCATTGGACCTTCGACGCGAAGCACGCGCACGCCGGCTTCCAGGCCGCCCGGTTCTTCACGGTGAGCGTGCTCGCCCTCGTGATCAACCTGATCGCCCTCAAGCTGCTGGTGAGTGGGGGAGTTACCGAGCTGCCGGCCCAGGCGATCGCGGTGGCAATCGCGATGCCCTTCAACTTCGTCGGCAATAAGCTGTGGACCTTCGACGAGTAGCTCGGCTCCTCGCACTCGCCGCACCCCTAGCGCTGATCCTCACCTTGCTGCTCGCGGCCCCGGCCGGGGCGCAGCAGCCCCGGATCAGCCAATCCCGGGCGATCGAGATTGCCAAGCTGGATCCGAAGGCGGCAGCCGCGGCCGAGCAGCATCCGGACCTGTCGCCCTCGGCCAGCCGCAACCAGGGCACCGGGCTCTGGGAGGTCGGGTTCTTCACCGGCGACAAGGAGGTAGTGCAGGTGGTCGTCGACCCGAACAGCGGCAAGGTCGTCGAATCGTGGACCGGCTACCAGATCGCGTGGCACATGGCCCGCGGCTACCCCGGGGCCTTCGGCCGGATGATCAACGCCCCCTACATCTGGCTGCCACTCTGCGCGATCTTCGTCCTCGGGCTGCTCGACTGGCGCCGGCCGTTCCGGCTCGCCCACCTGGACCTGCTGGTGGTCGTGGCGGGCTTCGGTCTCTCTCACTACTTCTTCAACCGCGGGAACATCGGGGTCTCGGTTCCGCTTGCCTATCCGCCGCTCCTGTACCTGCTCGGCAGGGCGCTCTGGCTCGGCTTTCGCCGACGAGCCGGGATTGGCCTGCGACCGTCCCTGCCGATCACGGTGCTGGCGGTCGCGACGGTGCTCCTCGTCGCTGGCCGGATCGGCCTCAACATCGCCGACTCAAACGTGATCGACGTGGGCTATTCCGGGGTGATCGGTGCCGACCGTATCGCCGACCAGGAGCCGATCTACGGGAACTTCCCCGACGACGACCAATCCGGAGACACGTACGGCCCGGTGGCCTACTACGCCTACGTGCCCTTCGAGCAGATCTTCCCGTGGAGCGGCACCTGGGACGACCTGCCCGCCGCCCACGCCGCCGCGATCTTCTTCGACCTGGGGACGATCGCGGGGCTCTTCCTGATCGGCCGCCGGCTCAGGCGGGGCCGGCGGGGGACGGAGCTCGGGATCCTGCTCAGCTTCGCCTGGGCGGCCTGTCCGTACACCGCCTTCGCGCTCGCATCGAACACCAACGACGCACTCGTCTCGCTCACCCTGGTGGCGGCCCTGCTCTGCCTGACCGGGCCGATCCCCCGAGGGATCACCCTCGCTCTCTCATCGATGACGAAATTCGCGCCCCTGGCGCTGGGCCCGCTGTTCGCGACCTACGGAGCGACCGAGGGCGGCCGTGGCGGATTCCTGCGCAGATACGCGAAGGTGGTCGTCCCATTCAGCATCGCCTTCGCGGTGACGATCGCCGTCGTCTCCTTCCAGGCCCTCCAGGACCCCGGCCTCTCCACCTTCTGGCACCGCACGATCGGGGAGCAGGGAGGCCGGGACTCGCCCTTCAGCATCTGGGGGCAGGCGCACTCGCTGGGATGGCTGCAGGCGGTCGTCAAGGCGGCGGTCGTCGGGCTCGCCCTGCTGGTCGCCTTCCGGCCGCGCCAGCGGGATCTGGTCACCGTGGCGGCTCTGGGCGCGGCGATGCTCCTCGGGATGCAGCTCACCGTCGACCACTGGTTCTACCTCTACGTCCCCTGGTTCCTGCCCTTCCTCCTGATCGCCCTGCTGGCGAGCGGCATCGTGCCGTTAGGACGCGACCGGGACGAGGATCTGCTCGATCCCGCGAGCGAGCCCGTCGTCGCCGATCTCGACCGCGACGCCCATCAGCCAGACGTCCTCGTCCGCGGTGTCGAAGCGCACCGGCATCTGGGTCCGGAAAGCCTGTAGAGCCTGCTCGCGGCGGACGCCGATCACCCCGGCCCGCGACCCGGTCATCCCCACGTCCGAGATGTGCGCCGTCCCGCCCGGCAGAACCCGCGCATCCGCCGTCGGCACGTGCGTGTGCGTGCCCAGGACCGCCGCCACGCGCCCGTCGAGTTGCCAGCCCATCGCCACCTTCTCGCTGGTCAACTCGGCGTGGAAGTCGACGACGAACGCGTCCGCCCCGCCGGCGAGCGAGCCGAGCAGGTCCTCGATCGCGGTGAACGGGTTGCGCTCGACCTGCAGGTGCAATTGGCCGCTCAGGTTGATCACGCAGACCCGCATCCCGGCCGCCTCGACGATCGTGTGGCCCCGGCCAGGATTGGACGCCGCGAAGTTGGCCGGGCGGATGATCCGCTGCTCGGAGTCCAGATAGGGGTAGACGTCGCGGTGGCGGTAGGTGTGGTTGCCGAGGGTGATCACGTTTGCGCCCGCGGCAAAGATCTCCTCCGCGGTCTCCTTGGTGACCCCGACGCCGCCGGCCGCGTTCTCGCCGTTGACGACGACGAGGTCGGGCATCCGCTCGGCGCGAAGGTCGGGCATCGCCGCCGTCAGCGCCTCGCGGCCGGCCCGGCCGACGACGTCCCCTATGAACAGGAGCCGCACGCGGCGGAGCGTAGAGGACCGCCGTCGCGGCCGGTTCGACTTCTGTCTAGCTTTCGCGCGATGAGTGAGAAGCCGCGAGCGCGGCGGGACGCCCCGGTTCTCGAAGTGGACGGCCTCTCCAAGTGGTTCGGAGAGCGGGCCGCCCTCCGCGAAGTGAGCCTCGACGTGAGGCCCGGTGAGCTGCTCGCCGTACTCGGGCCGAACGGCGCCGGGAAGACGACGCTGCTCTCGATCCTGGCCGGCATCACCAGGCCCGACTCGGGGCGGATCGAGCGGGCCAACGGGCGCCTCGGCTGGGTGCCCCAGCAGGCGGGGGTCTATCACCGGCTCACGGTGGAGGAGAACCTGCGCCTCTTCGGCCACATGGAGGGAGTGGCGGACCTGGAGGGGACGGTGGACAGGATGCTCGAGCAGACCGGCCTCACCGATCGCCGCCACGACCCCGTCTCCTCCCTCTCGGGGGGGAACCAGCAGCGCATCAACATCGCGATCGGGCTGCTCGGCGACCCGCCTGTGCTTCTCCTCGACGAGCCCAGCTCCGGGCTCGACCCGAGCCAGCGCGTGCGCCTGTGGGAGTTCGTCGCCGGCCTGGCCGAGGTGGGGACGACGGTGATCTACTCGACCCACCAGATCGAGGAGGCGAGCCACTACGGAGACCGTCTCGTCGTGCTCGCCGACGGGGAGACGATCTTCGACGGCGGCTTCGCCGAGCTCCGCCGCGAGGCCGGACCCCGGCCCGAGGGCGGCCCTGAGGATCCCGAGAACGACTTCGTCCGCTTCCTGCGGCAGCGAGGCCACTGATGCGCTGGCTGCTCGTCAAGGACCTGCAGCTGCTGCGGCGCTCCCCGCTCGTGACCGCACTCCTGGTCATCTACCCGATCGTGCTCGCCGTGCTGATCGGCCTCGCCATCTCGCGGAGCCCGGAGAAGCCACGGGTCGCCTTCCTCAACCAGATCCCTCAGGGCACGGGCCTCAGCCTGGGGGAGACCGGTGGCTTCTCGCAGGAGGAGGCCCGGCGGCAACTCTGCGCCAAGATCGAGTGCGTCACCGCTTCGAGCCGGGCCGAGGTGGAGCAAAAGGTGAAGGACGGGGATGTCCTCGGCGGTTTGATCCTGCCGCCCGACTTCCTCAGCAAGCTCCAGGCCGAGCTCAGCACCAACTCCTCGGAGCGCGCCACGGTCGAGGTGCTCGTCAACCAGGACGACCCGCTGAAGGCACAGATCGTCGACGACCGGATCAGCTCGCTGCTCAATACGGCCAACCTGCTGCTCTCGGACAAGATCACCGACGTCGCCGTCAACTACGAGCAGCTGCTCGCCAACGGCGGCCAGTTCGAGATCCCGTTCCTCAACCAGACGGTCCACGTCCTCGGCCTGGAGCGCTCGGAGCAGATCCTGCGCTCGGTCGAGAGCACCCTGCCGCCCGCTCAGCGCAGCCGGGTCTCGCAGGTCACCGAGTTTGCGCGGCTCGCCAGGCAGAACCTGGCGCTCGCGAACCAGCTGCTCACCTCGATCCGCCAGCCGATCGCGGTCGACAAGCAGGTGGTCGCCGGGAGCGTTCCGCCGCTCGACACTTTCGCCGTGGCGGTCGCCGCCGCTGTCACCCTGCTGTTCGTTACCGTGCTGCTCGTCTCCGGCTCGCTGGCGCTCGAGCGGGAGGAGAACACCTTCACCCGCCTCACCCGCGGGCTGGTCAGCCGCGCGGGCCTCCTGCTCGAGAAGGCGGTGCTCGGGACAGGCGCCGCGCTGGTCGTGACCCTGCTCCTCCTGATCGCGATCACCCCGTTCGAGTCGATCGGCTGGAGCAGGATCTACCTGATCATCCCGGCGATCCTGCTCGCGGGCGCGGCCTCCTCGGCGCTGGGCCTGGCGATCGGGGCCGCCGCCCGTGAGGTGCGCTCGAGCGCTCTGCTCGCCTTCGCGCTGGCGCTCCCGGTCGCCTTCATCTCGCTGGTCCCGTCCGGCACGGTGAGCAAGGGCCTGCTCGACGTGATCCACGTGATCGCAGGAGCGTTTCCCTTCCGCCCTGCCCTGGACGCCCTCTCGGGCGCGCTCGCCGCCTCAGGCCCCGGCCTCGGTCTGCCCTTTCTGCATCTCGCACTGCTCACTTTGGGCTACCTCGTGCTCGCGCGACTGGCCTTGCGAAGGTTTGCCTAGGGCCGCCCCTAGAATCAACCGGGTGAGCTTTCCGGCGACACGACTGAGGCGCCTGCGCCGGACCGAGCCGCTCCGCGAACTGGTCCGCGAGACGGACCTGACCCCGGAGCACCTGGTCCAGCCGCTCTTCATCACCGCGGGGGAGGGCGTTCGCGAGCCGATCGACTCGATGCCCGGAATGGAGCGGCTCTCGATCTCCGAGGCGGTGGCCGAGGTGACCGAGATCGCCGCCGCCGGCGTCCGCGCCGTGCTGCTCTTCGGAATTCCCGCGAGCAAGGACGAGGTCGGTAGCGAGGCCTACGACGATGAGGGCGTCGTGCAGATGGCCGTCCGGGCGCTCAAGGAGGCCCACCCCGAGGTCGTCGTGATCACCGACGTCTGCCTCTGCGAGTACACCTCGCACGGACACTGCGGGATCGTCCGGGAGGGCGAGGTCGACAACGACCTGACGATCGAGTTGCTGGCCAAGACCGCGATCTCGCACGCCGCCGCCGGCGCGGACGCGGTGGCGCCCAGCGACATGATGGACGGCCGCGTCGGGGCGATCCGCTCGCAGCTCGACGAGGAGGGCCACTCCGATGTCCCGATCGTCGCCTACAGCGCCAAGTACGCCTCCGCCTTCTACGGCCCCTTCCGCGAGGCGGCAGGCTCGACCCCGGAGTTCGGCGACCGGCGCGGCTATCAGATGGATCCGGCCAACGCCGACGAGGCCATTCGCGAGGCCAAGCTCGACCTCGAGGAGGGCGCGGACGTGGTGATGGTGAAGCCGGCGCTGCCCTACCTCGACGTGATTCGGCGGGTCAAGGACGCGACCGGGGCACCCGTCGCCGCCTACCACGTCGGGGGCGAGTACTCGATGGTGAAGGCGGCCGCACAGAACGGCTGGATCGACGAGCGCGCCGCCGCCATGGAATCGCTCACGGCGATCCGCCGCGCGGGCGCCGACATCGTGATCACCTACTTCGCCAAGGACGCCGCCGCCTGGCTGACGCGAGGGCGCGCGTGAGCGCTGATGCGAGGGTGCGCGTGAGCGCAACCCGTTTGATGAGGATGGAGGCCGCCAGGCGGTGAGCCAGACGCCCGACGGGATCACCACGGCAGTCGCACAGCCGAAGCTCCGGTCCCGAAAGGGTGGCGCCGCGGTTCCCCTGGACGAGACCGACAAGCGGCTGATGAACCTGCTGCAGTCGCGTTTTCCCCTGCACCCTAAGCCCTTCGAGGAGATCGCCACGGCGGCGGGACTGGGCACGGACGAGGTCAAGTCCCGCACTCAGCGGCTGCTCGACGAGCGGATCATCCGCGAGATCACGCCGATCTTCGACACGCGGGCGCTCGGCTACAGCTCGATGCTGGTCGCGGCCAAGGTCGACGCCGAGAACCCGCATCGCGCCGCCAAGATCATCAACTCCCACCCCGGCGTCTCACACAACTACCTGCGCACGCACGAGTTCAACCTCTGGTTCACGATCGCGACCCCACCAGATTCAAGGCTGGGGCTCGAAGGGACGTTGAGGGTTCTGCAGGACCTCACCGCCGCCGAGTCGATCCGCCAGCTGCCCACCCTGACCCTCTTCAAGATCAACATGAACCTGGAGATGGAGGGCGGCACCGAGGAGCTCGCGGCCCCCGTCGAGGCCGCGCCGCCCCGTGAGCTCGAGCGCCAGCCCTACGACGAGACCGATGTGTCCGTGATCCGGGCGCTGCAGGGACCGATGGAGGTCACCGACCGCGCCTACGACGCGGCGGCGGCGGAAGCCGGGATGAGCACCGATGAGCTCCTCGCCCACCTGTCCGGCATGGTCGGTCGCAAGCTGCTCCGGCGGGTCGCGGCGATCCTCTTTCACCGCCGCGCCGGCTTCTCGGCGAACGGGATGGGCGTCTGGCGGGTACCGGAAGAGAGGATTCTGGAGGTCGGCTCCCGGATGGCAGCGGTCCGGGGAATCTCACACTGCTACCAGCGGCCCACCTACGAGGACTGGCCCTACAGCGTCTTCACCATGGCCCACGGCCGCTCCAAGGAGGAATGCGACGCGATCCTCGATGGGATCGCCGATACCCACGAGCTGCACGGTGAGGATCGAGCGGTGCTCTATTCCTCGACGGAGTTCAAGAAGATCCGCCTCCACTACTTCACCGACGACTACTCCCGCTGGGAGGCGGAGCACTCATAAGCCGCTCCGAGGGGCTGTACCGGCGCGCGCTCGAGGTGATGCCCGGCGGGGTGAACTCTCCGGTGCGGGCGATGCAGCAGATCGGCCGCAGCCCGATCTTCATCGAGCGCGGCGAGGGCCCCTATATCTGGGACGTGGACGGGAGGCGCTACGTCGACTGGGTCTCTTCGTGGGGACCGCTCATCCTTGGGCATGCCGACACGCTGGTTGTCGAGGCGATTCGCCAGGCGGCCGGCCGCGGGACCAGCTACGGGGCCCCGACCGCTGTGGAGGTTGAGTTGGCGACGGAGGTGGTCGACCGCTTTGCCAGCGTCGAGATAGTCCGGATGACGAGCTCGGGCACCGAGGCGACGATGTCGGCGCTGCGCCTCGCCCGCGCGGCCACCGGCCGCAGCAAGGTCGTCAAGTTCGCCGGCGCCTACCACGGCCATGTCGACGGCCTGCTCGCCGAGGCCGGCTCGGGCCTCGCCACGGCAGGTGTACCCGCCAGCCCGGGCGTGACCGAGGCTCAGGCGTCCGAGACGGTGATCGTGCCCTGGAACGACGATCAGGCCGTCGCCGACGCGATCGCCCAGACGAAGCCCGCAGCGGTGATCGCCGAGCCCGTGCCGGCCAACATGGGGGTCGTGCCCCCGGACCCGGGCTTTCTCGAGCACCTCAGGGACGCGACGGCCGAGGTCGGCGCCCTGCTCGTTCTCGACGAGGTGATCAGCGGCTTTCGGGTGGCCCGTGGCGGCGCCCAGGAGCTGCTCGGCATCGACGCGGACCTGACCGTGATGGGCAAGGTGCTCGGTGGCGGCCTGCCGGCCGCCGCGTACGGCGGCTCGCGCGAGCTGATGGAGCGGGTCGCTCCGGCCGGCGACGTCTACCAGGCGGGAACGCTGTCCGGCAATCCGCTCGCAATGGCGGCGGGCCTCGCGACCCTGAGCAAGCTCGACGGCGCCGCCTACATCGGCCTCGCCGCGATCACGGAGCGCCTGGCCGCCGGCCTGCGGGAGGCCGCGGGGGACCGCCCCGTGCAGGTGGCGAGCGTCCCTGGGCTCGTCACGGTCTTCTTCGCGGCCGAGCCAGTTCGGGACTTTGCCGGAGCGAACGCGAGCAACACGGCCGCCTACGGCCGCTTCTGCCGGGCGCTGCTCGAGCAAGGCGTCTATCCCCCCGCCAGCCAATTCGAAGCCTGGTTCCCGTCCCTCGCGCACGACGACGCCGCCATCGAAGTGACGCTCGAGGCCGCGGCGGAAGCCTTCCGGCAGGCCATCTGAGCACCACCGGCTCTAACCTCGCTCTCCCCCATGGCCGCGACCGGTACCTCCCTCGCCTCCCTGGCGGCGCTCCTCCGAGACGGTGAGAACGTGATCTCACCGCACGTCGTCGACTCGGACGAGGAGCCCGCCCTGGGCGCGCTGGTGGCCGCCGGCCCCAGGGCCTCCGAGGCGCCTGAGGAGTACCTGCTCCTGGTCGAGGCGATCAGGGAGGGCTATCTCCTCCACTACGAGAGCCCGAGGGTGATCCAGGGGGCCGATTCTGATCTTCGCCTGCTCGCGGGCGACTACCTGTACGCGCTCGGCCTGGAGCGACTCGCCGCTCGCGGCGACCTGCAGGCGGTCGGGGAGCTCGCCGATCTGATCAGCCTGGCGGCGCAGATCCACGCGGAGAACGAGTCCGGCGACCCGGACGACCGGGCGCGAGCGCTGTGGCTGGCGGCTACGGTCGCGGTCGCCGCCGGGGCCCCCCCGGAACACGGCCGAGCCAAGGAGATGCTGCGCCGGGGCGAGCCCGGGGCGGCCGAATCGCTGGCCGAAGTCGCCACCGAAAGCGCCCGCCGCGCGGGCCTCGGTGACGCTCTGGCGCGGGCAGCCGAGTCGATAGGCTTCGCTGGCGAGGGACTCCCGGATCGTGGCTGAAGAGGGAAACAACAACCAGGGGGCACCGAAGCGCCTCGAGAAGCCGGAGCCCGCCGGCTACTTCCAGGGCGAGTCGATGACCCGCCGGACCGTATTTTCGATCGGTGTGCAGGCGGTGGGCGGCGTCGCGGTGGCCGCGGTCGCCCTACCGGCGGTGGGCTTCGCGGTCGCGCCGCTCTTCGAGGAGGAGGCCGAGCCCTGGCAGGCCGTCGGCGCAACAACGGACTTCGATCCGGACACCTACAGACCGGTGACGATCACGATCGTGCAGGGCATCGGAGAGACCGGCAAGTCAACCGCGTACATCAGGCAGGGTAACCCGGAGATCACGGCCAACCAGACGAAGTATCCGCCTGAGTCGCCCAACGAGTACATCGCGATCTCCACCCGGTGCGCTCACGTCGGCTGTCCGGTCCGCTTCGTCCAGGCCTCCGGCAACTTCATCTGCCCGTGTCACGGCGGCGTCTACGGCTTCCTCGGAGAGCGGATCGGCGGTCCCCCGGTGCGGCCGCTGGACCGCTTCCAGACCCGCGTTGTCAACGGGCAGGTTCAGGTCGGCCCGCGCTACAGCGTCACCAACAGCCTCGATCCGGTCCGCGCCCGCGACCCCGGCGAGTTCACCGGCGGGGTCTGGAACTACCTCTATCCGCCGCGGCCCTCGGTCCCGCCGCCGCCCTAGGACGAGACGATGAAGCTTCCCGAGGGATTCATTCCAGCACCGCTCCGCCGACCGGCGCCGCCCGGAGAGAGCAACGGCGCGGGCAGGAACGGCGGAGGTGCCACCGAGGTCGCCAAGGAGGCGGGTACGGACGTGGTCGGCTGGCTCGACGAGCGCACGGGCGGCTCGAGCTTCCTCACCGCGATGCTCTACCGGAAGGTGCCCAAGGGCACCAACTGGTTCTACACGCTGGGGTCCGCCACCCTGTTCGCGTTCGTCTTCCAGGCGCTGACCGGAGTCTTTCTGGCGATGTACTACACGCCCTCGCCGACCGAGGCCTACGGCTCGATCACCCACCTCACCAACGACGTCTGGCTCGGCGAGTTCGTCCGCGGGATGCACAAGTGGGGCGCCTCGGTGATGATCATCTGCATCTTCCTGCACATGGGCCGCGTCTTCTTCTTCGGCGCCTACAAGTACCCGCGGGAGCTCAACTGGGTGATCGGGGTGGTGCTCCTGATCCTCACACTGATCATGGGACTGACGGGCTACCTGCTGCCCTTCGACCAGCGCTCCTACTGGGCGACGATCGTGGCCAACAACATCACCGGGACGGGCCCGATCCTGGGCCCATACCTGGCGGACTTCCTGAGAGCAGGCCCTGAGATCGGGGCCACCACCCTGGCGCGCTTCTACTCGATTCACATGCTCTTAGTACCCGGGCTGATCATCGCCCTGATCGGAGCGCATCTCTATCTCGTCGTCAAGCTCGGCACCACTGCGCCGCCCTGGCTCAAATCCGGGAAGCCGAAGAGCGCCATCTCCAAGGAGGAGGTGGGATGAACAAGGCCGAGAAGGAGCAGTACCTCCGTGACTACGAGGTCCTGAAGAAGAAGGGCAAGCCGTTCTTCCCGTACGCCGTGCTCAAGGACGCGACGATGGCGCTGGTCGTAGCCCTGGTGATCATCGGTTTGTCGATCCTGCTCGGCGCAGAGCAGGGCCCGAAGGTCGACCCGACCACGACCACCTACACGCCCCGGCCCGAGTGGTACTTCTTCTTCCTCTTCGAGCTGCTGCGCGTGATCAAGCCGCCCTGGGCGACTCCGATCGCAACGGTTGGCCTGCCCACGCTCTTCATGGTGCTGCTGCTCCTGCTGCCGTTCTACGACCGCAACGCCGAGCGGAGAATCGAGCGCAGGCCGATTGCACTAACGGCGGGAATCCTGACCATCATCGCGATTGCCTACCTGACCTTCCTCGGGGCGACCGCCGGCCCGCCGAGCGAGGTCGACCTGAAGACCTCAGCGGCGCTGGAACCCGGCAAGGAGGTGGTCGCCCAGTCGGGCTGCCTGGCCTGTCACAAGCTCGGCGACAACGGCAACAACGGCCCCGGTCCCGAGCTGACTGAGATCGGGGCGAGGCTGCCACGGAACGCGATCGCGCGCTCGCTCGAGGTCGGCCCGAGCATCATGCCGTCCTACGCCGGCCTGCCCCCGCAGAAGTTCCAGGCGCTGACGGCCTACCTCGCCTCCCTCAACTGATCGTTTTAACCTCGCCTCCATGAGTGTCTCGTCCGACACCGAGGCCGAGAGCGGAATCCCGCGGCGCGACTCCGAGGAGTTCGCCGATCAGGTCCGTGGCATGTTCGACCGGATCGCGGGCGTCTACGACCTGATGAACTCGGCGATGACCGCCGGGCTCCACCATCAGTGGCGCGAGAGGGCCGTCGAGAGAGCCGAGGTTCGCCCGGGCTCGGACGCCCTCGACGTCTGCTGCGGCACCGGCGATCTGGCGCTCGAGCTGCGCCGCCGGATCGGGCCAGACGGGCGCGTGGTCGGCTGCGATTTCTCCGAGCCGATGCTCGAACTGGCCCGCCGCAAGAGTGGGGACGAGGGACTCCCCGTCGAGTTCGGCTGGGCGGATGCCCTGGACCTCCCCTACGGCGACGCGAGCTTCGACGCGGTGACGATCGGGTTCGGGGCCCGCAACCTCGCCGACCTGGAGCGCGGGATCTCCGAGATGACCCGGGTCCTGCGTCCCGGCGGGCGCCTGGTGATCCTCGAGATCACCCGCCCCCAGCGGCAGCCGCTCGCCGGCTTCTACTCGCTCTGGTTCGACCGCCTGGTGCCGGTGCTGGGGACCCTGGCCGGCGACCCCGACGCCTACAGCTATCTGCCCGACTCGGTGAGGACCTTCCCGGAGCCGGACCGGCTCGCGGCAATGCTCGATGCCGCCGGCCTCGGGAGGATCCGCTGGCTCCTGCTCGCCGGCGGGATAGTCGCCATCCACAGCGCCACCAAGCCCGCATGACCCGCTCGTCCGTACCCCCTCCCGTGACCGCGGTGATGGACGCGGCGAGCGCCTGGCTGCCCGCCCGGATGGCCCAGGTCGAGGACAGGCTCGGTGAGTCGGCCGGCGGGTATGGGCCGAAGCTCGGCGAGGAGGCCGAGGCGACCCTGAAGGCGGGCGGGAAGCGGCTGCGTCCGATCCTCGTCCTGATGGCCGCGGGCGACGGGGCCGGCGAGCGGGCCATCCGCGCGGCCACCGCCGTCGAGCTTCTCCACATGGCGACGCTCGTGCACGACGACGTACTCGACGGCGCGCCGGTGCGGCGCGGCCGGCCGACCGTGGTCGCCCGCTCGGGCCGCGACCGCGCCGTCGGCGTGGGCGACCTGCTGCTCTCCCGCGCCTTCGCCGGGCTGGCCGCCGCCGGCGGAGATGCCGAGGTCGCCGAGCTGAGCTCGGCCTCCGTTGCCCTCGCTCTCGGCGAGCTCGCCCAGCGCAGCGACGCCTACGACACCTCGATCAGCGAGCAGCGCTACCTGGCCCGCTGCTCCCTGAAGACCGCGAGGCTGTTCGAATCGGCCTGCCGGGTAGGGCGGCTCGCCGCGGGCGGCCCCGGGACCGAGGAACTGGCCAGCTTCGGCCGGGAGATCGGGCTCGCCTTCCAGCTCCTCGACGACGTGCTCGACGTCACCGGTCCCCCGGAGCGGACCGGCAAGGCTCGTGGCACCGACCTCCTGGACGGGACCGTGACGCTGCCGCTGATCCTTGCCCGCCGGCTCGATCCAGGGCTCGAAGCCGTCGAGCTCAGGGGTCTCGACCAGGCCGGGGCTGAGGAGATCTGCGATCGGATCGCGGCCACCGATGCGCTCGATCAGGTGCGCGAGCGGGCCAAGCGGGGCATAGCGGACGCCAAGGGAATCATCGGGTCGGAGCACTTCACCGACGAGGAGTGCCAGCTCCTCGGCATGATCGCCGACGGCGTGGTCGAGCGCTATTCATGAAGAAGAGCGGCCCGAGGGCCGCTCTTCCTGCAGGGAGGTGACTCGATTTGGAGTGGTGACTCGTTCAAACGGGTTGCGCTATCGCGCACCCCCGCATCATCTGCGCTCTAGAAGTCTTCGGGGAGGATGCTGTCGCCCGCCAGCGCCGTGGCGAAGTGGTCGGCCTCTTCCTCCATGTTGGCCCGAGTGAGGGCGCGGAGGTCCCCGATCAGCTCCTGGCCGCCGCGGTCGAGCTCTTCGTCGTAGCGGTCGACCTCGGTCTGGGAATAGCTGTCCTGGCCCCACCACTCGCACTCGGGGCAGCGGAGCTCGACGTTCCAGAGGCCGCTCCCCTGCTCGTGCCAGTTGACCGGCTGCACCAGGACCGAGGAGCAGCTCGGGCAGGCATGCATGCCATCGGCGGACTTGCCACCCGTGTGCGGGGCGACGTTTGCCTCGGGCTGAGCCTGTATGCGCCTGGGAAGTTCCACCGTGAGGGACATATCGGGAGCCCCGTGGGCGATCTTTAGCCGAAAAGTGGGTTGTTTCAAACATTGCGGGTAATCCACACGCGTTTGCCGGGAAGGGCGCGGAATAGACTGAATCGATGGTCCTCAGCGATCGCACGATCAAGGAGGAGATCGCCGCCGGCAGGCTGGTCTTCGACCCCTATGAGGAGGCGCTCGTGCAGCCCTCGAGCGTCGACATGAGGGTGGATCGGAACTTTCGGGTCTTCAACAACTCGCGCTACCCCTACATCGACGTGCGTGAGCCGATGGAGAACCTGACCGAGCTGGTCACGGTCTCCGACGAGGAGCCCTTCGTGCTGCACCCCGGCGAGTTCGTGCTGGGGCAGACGCTGGAGCGCGTCCGCCTGCCGGACGATCTCGTTGCCCGGCTCGAGGGCAAGTCCTCGCTCGGCCGCCTCGGGCTGGTCATCCACAGCACCGCGGGCTTCGTCGATCCGGGATTCGAGGGAAACCTCACTCTGGAGCTCTCCAACCTGGCGAACCTGCCGATCACGATCTACCACGGCATGCTGATCGGTCAGATCTCGTTCATGCGCATGGACGGCTCTGTCGAGCACGCCTACGGGGCCAGCGAGGCCGGGAGCAAGTACCAGGGGCAGACGGAGCCCACCGCGAGCCGCTTCTACCTCAACTTCCAAAATGAAACTGGTGACGCTGACGCGTCCCCTCGCATAAAGGGTGACGCTGACGCGGCGCCTCGGAGCGAGCCCAACGGGGGCCGCGCACGCAGCAAGCACTAGTTGCGAGGGCTGCCCCCCCTGCCGCTAACATCCGCTCGATGCCCAACGTAGGACCGCTTGAGATAGCTGTCGTTCTCATCATCGTTCTGATCATCTTCGGGCCGAAGCGCCTGCCGGAGCTGGGCCAGTCGATGGGTCGTGGGATCCGCGAGTTCAAGAACTCGATCTCAGGGGACAAGGACGAGGACTCCCCCGAGGAGAAGCGGCGCGAGCTCGAGGCGAGCCAGCAGGTGCAGGCGAGCCAGCCGCAGCCGCGCGAGGCCTCGACGGACGAGGCGAGCGCTGAGAAGCCCGCTGAGCCCGTCGAGGGCGAGATCGTCACCGAGAACAAGGCGTAGTCAATGGCCCGGCTGCGGCCGGTCGACTTCGAGGACCGGCTCACGCTCGTCGAGCACCTCGACGAGCTTCGTACGCGCATCATCATCTCGGTTGCGACGTTCGTGGCCGCCTTCGCGCTCTGCTTCTGGCAGAACGGCCGGCTGCTCGACATCGCGAACGGGCCGCTGCCCGGTGACCTGACGCCGATCACCTTTGGCGTCGCCGAGCCCTTCACGACCACCGTGACGATCAGCGCCTACGCGGCACTGGTGATCTCGCTGCCGGTGATCCTCTACCAGGCGTACGCCTTCGTCCTGCCCGCGCTCACCACCAGGGAGAAGCGGGTGGTGGTCCCCTTCCTGATCATGG
>DATDJZ010000164.1:0-14213 GCA_036520315.1 Solirubrobacterales bacterium
CGCCCGCGATATCGGGGATCGTCTCTTCCATTCCCGTGGAGTCCCATTCGATCTCAGGGTCGTAGGAGCCAAACGCTCGCTCGTGATCGCGTCGCCGGAAGGCCTCGATCAGGTCGCGAACGATCTCGACGTTCTCCTCCGACATCGCCCACGCAGTATCTCGAGAGGATCGCTGCTTTCCATGCAAAGCGGCGGTCGGGCGGTGGGGCCTATCCGGCCCAATGCCGTTTTGCGCAGCCAAAGAACGCAGCCCGTCATGATGGAAAGCCCGTGAGCAGGGTCGATGCGCACAAGGAACTGGTTAGACGCCTCGTGGACGAGGTCGTGAACGACCGCAATCCAGACGCCTTGGAGGAGATAACGGAGGGAGAAATCACGGAGGCAGCCAAGGCCTGGATCGGCCCGTTCCGCGAGGCATTCCCAGACTTCCGAATGGAAATCGTCACCTTGATCGCTGATGACGAGAGGGTGGCCGTCCACTTCAAGTGCTCGGGTACCCATCGAGGCGAGTGGCGCGGCCATGAGCCTACCGGCCGTCGCTTCGAGGACATTGACGAGATCTACATCTTCCGCGTCCGCGACGGGAAGCTCGCCGAAGCAATCGCAGTCGAGGACACCCTGAATCGGATGCGGCAGCTCGGGATCAGCTAGTAGGCCACGACCTGAACCGATACGAGGCGACGACGCACTTCAACGGTCAGAGCACGGTTGCTCTAAATGGCAACCGGGCGACCGGCGAGAGCTATTGCCTGGCTCACCACCTCTTCACCGAGGACGGGGAGCGCAAGGTGATGGTCGCCTCGCTTCGATATCTCGACACCTTCGTCAAGACCGACGGGGCCTGGCTGTTCGCGGAGCGCAAGCTCTACGTCGACTGGACCGAGACTCGAGCATCGCATCCATAGGGCCTCGCGGCAGTCCCTCCGGGTCGCCAACCATGTCCCCGAAATGAAGAAGCGGCCCCGCCCGGTCGGCTTAGGGCCGCTTCTTCCCTTTGGGGGAACGGAACTACTGAAAGTGCTTCGACCGGTAGCCACGGTCTAGACACTTCCGATGGGTGTGGGAGGGATCGTCGCGGGCCTCGGCGCGACGGTGAATGGGTGAAAACCCCCATTTCGGGCACCTGAGACGGCCGCGATCCTTCGCCGGCACCGCTCCCCCTCAGCCCGTGAACGTCCCTCGGACCAAGGACTCGCAGCTCGCCCTCTCCTACCCTCAGCCGGTGGCCGTGAAGTCGAGCCAGCAGCAGCGAGACACAAGAACCAACCGGTACGTCCCCTTGTTCTGGCGCGTATTCGGCCTCAACGCGGCGGTCCTGATCGCGGCGGTCGTGCTCACCGTCGTGATCCTGCCCCCGCATGTTCTGGCCGCACCTGCGGCGGAGGAGGAGATTGCGGTCCTGCTGGTCTCGGTCTGCCTGATGCTCGCCATCAACCTGCTGCTGCTCCGGCACGCATTCGCCCCGTTGGGGCGGCTCACCGATCTGATGCGCGAGGTCGACCTTCTTCGCCCTGGACAGCGAGTGCCGGTCGAGGCCTCCGCCTCCGAGGTGATGGAGCTGGGAAGCACCTTCAACGAGATGCTCGATCGACTCGAGACAGAGCGCCAGGAGAGCGCCGGTCGCGCGCTCGCTGCTCAAGAGGGGGAGCGCCTCCGCGTCGCACAGGAGCTGCACGACGAGGTGGGTCAGAGCCTGACCGCCGTCCTACTCGACCTCGCGCGGGCCGAGCGTCAAGCCCCGGACCAACTGAAGGCGCCGCTGCGGGCCATCCAGGAGAGCGTGCGCGCGAGCCTCGACGATGCCCGCCGCATCGCCTTGGAGCTTCGACCCGAGGCTCTGGATGACCTCGGGCTCGCGGCCGCCCTGCTGGTCCTCGCCGATCGTTTCGGCGCGTGGGCGGACATCGAGTTCGAGCAGCGGATCGAGCGGGACCTTCCCGCGCTCACCTATGAGCAGGAGCTCGTCGTCTACCGGGTCGCGCAGGAGGCGCTCACCAATGTCGTTCGGCATGCCGATGCGACCCGCGAGGAGCTCTCGCTCACCCGAAACGGTCGCCGCCTCGAGCTGCGGGTCCGAGACGACGGGCAGGGTCTGCGGGGCGCGCCGGCTGCGGGCGGCGGAGTGCGTGGAATGCGCGAGCGAGCCCTGCTGGTCGGCGCCGAGCTCAACATCGCCGAGCGCGCGGAGGGTGGGGTGGAGGTAGCCCTCGACATCCCGATCGGAGAGCGGGCGTGATTCCGCTCAAGACGCGCATCCTGCTCGCGGACGATCACCCCGTGGTCCGCCGCGGCCTCCGCCTGGTTCTCGACGCGGAGCCCGACCTGGAGGTTGTGGCGGAGGCCGGCGACGGCAGCGACGCTGTCCGGCGGGCTCTGGCGGACGACGTCGATCTCGCCGTGCTGGACGTGACCATGCCGCGGCTCACCGGCCTGCAGGCGGCAGCCGAGCTCTCGAAGCGAAGACCCGAGCTCAAGGTCCTGATGCTCTCCATGCACGACAACGAGCAGTACCTCTTCCAGGCGCTCAAGGCGGGAGCGGCGGGATACGTGCTGAAGACGGCTGCGGATCGGGATCTGGTGGAGGCATGCCGGTCGGCAATGCGCGGGGAGCCGTTCGTCTATCCGAAGGGCGTCGCCGCCCTGATCCGCGAGTACCTCGAAGCCGGCCACGAGGGCTTGATCGAGGACGAGGACCCACTGACTCCGCGCGAGCTCGAGATCGTCAAGCTGATCGCCGAGAGCTACACGACTCGTGAGATCGCCGAGACCCTGGTGATCAGCGAGAAGACCGTCGAGCGCCACCGATCGAACGTCCTGGAGAAGCTCGGCTTCCGCGATCGGGTGGCGCTCACCCGCTATGCGATCCGCAGGGGTCTGGTCGAGCCCTGACCCCCGATCGGGTCGGGGTCAGTCCGGCACCGATCTACATGGTTTCCCCGATGGGCGCCCGGCGCCCGGGCTGCGAGCCTCTCCCCGGATGAGACGCGAAGCCCACAGATGAGGACGCTTACCAAGACCCACCCTCGGGCGGCTTCCGTCGATTCGGCCGAGGCGACCACCGTCCTGGTGGTCGACGATCACCAGGCGGTTCGCCTCGGGATCCAGATGCTCATGGACGACGAACCGGGGATCGAGGTCGTCGCCTCGGCGGGCTCGTATGACGAGGGGCTGGAGGAAGCCCAGCGCTTCCTTCCCGATATTGCGGTCGTCGACTACCACCTTCCCGATCGAGACGGACTGGCCCTGACCCGCGCGCTGGTGACGACGGCGCGCCCTCCTCGCGTGCTCGTCTTCTCCGCCTACGCGGACGAGCGCCTGGGGCTCGCGGCCCTCGTCGCGGGAGCGGACGCCATCCTCGGCAAGAACACCCTCGGCCTCGAGCTCTGCTACCTGATCGACGCCCTCGCACGAGGCGAGAGGTGCCGGTTCCAGATCTCAACCGGGCTCCTCGCCTCTGTTGGCGAGGAGCTCGAGGTGGAGGACCGGCCGATCCTCGGCATGCTCGCTGCGGGCACGGACCCGGACGAGATCGCCGCAGTCCTGGGGCTGAGCCGTGATCAGCTCCACTCTCGTCGCTCGGCGATGCTCCAACGGCTGAAGGCGCCGCCCCGAATCTCCGGGCCACCCGGCTCGATCCCAGCGAAAGGAGACCCCTGATGCCCCAGATCATCGTGCGAGCTGCGCCGGGCGACCGCCCGGGTGCCGTGACGCTTCAGGAGCGAGTCACCGGCAGCGACCTGAACAGCGACCAGTTCGCGAGTCGGCTCGTTGAGCGGATGGGCTGGGCTCTCCTGGACGCCGAGGACATCGAGGAGAGCGCGCGGCACGTCGGGCGCGAGCAGATCGTCGACCGCGGCGAGAAGGATCCGGAGCTCGCTTCCTGCGATCTGCCGGCTCACGGGGAGCCTCTCTACCTGGACTGAGCGGCCCGTCTCCACATAGGCTTAGCGATCGACGCTGTGGTACCCAACAGGAGGAGGGAGCGTGATGCTGAGCAAAGGGAAGCGGAGTGGCGGCAGGCGCAGGAAGGGGCTTCTCGCCGGCGCCTTAGTGGGTGTGATCGGGGCGCTCACCATGACGAGCGTGGCCTTGGCGGTTCCCGTCTCACAGTCGCTGTTCGTCCAGGTCCTCCCGACGAAGGGGGACAAGAAGGTGTTCAGGGGTGCCTCGCAGCACACCATCATCAGCACCGTCTACGACAATTTCGCGACGTCGCAGTCGCCTCGGCAGACGGTCTTCACGATTCCATCGGCGGTCAAGTTCGTCAACGGCAACATCCCCGCCTGCCCGCTGAGCGCGATCCAGGGCAAGTTCACCGCCGCGGCGCAGCAGGCCTGCCCGCAGAGCATCACCGGCGGTGGGACCGTCGAAGTCAACGGCGGCTCGATCGGCGGCACCGTGACCTTTTTCAGCGGCGGCCCGAAGACGATCTACGTACAGACGGACATCGGACCGAGCGCGACGTCCCTGACGATCATCGGGACCCTGGCCGGTAAGACGCTGACCTTCAGCAACATCCCGAACACGCCGGGCCTCGTACTGACGAAGTTCGACACCACGTTCAACAAACGCAAGTCGGGCAAGAAGACGTTCTACTTCATGGCTCGCTGTCCGAAGAAGGTGAACTCCACCACCGAGACGACCACCTTCTACAGCGGCGAGGTGCTGAGCGCGACCGCCGGCCAGAGGTGCAAGCAGACGAAGCCCAAGAAGAAGAAGTAGAGGTTAGGAAGGGGCGGCCCTAGGGCCGCCCCGGCAACCCGAGGACACCCGCCGCGGCGCGCGCGGCGAGCAGCTCGTCGTGCGGAGCCTGGCCCGCGAGGGCGATGACCGTGCCCTCCAGCGCACCCATGAAGGCGAGCGCCACCGACCTGACCGGCGGGCCGGGGGGGATTGAGCCGTCCCGGCGGCCGGCCCTGATCACCCGCGCCACGCGCTCGACGCCGGTTTCCCAGATCCGCTCGATCTCGCGTCCGACCGGGTGGTCGTGGCCACTGAACTCGACCCTGAGGGCCATCACGACACGGGCGATGTCACGCCGGCAGAAGACGGCATGGCCGCGGGCGACCGCGAGCAGCTCCGAGACCGGGTCCGGTTCCTGAGCGGCCGGCTCGCCGACCTCCCGTATCCAGTTCTCGTTGACCCACTCGATCACTGCGAGCGCCAGGTCGGCCTTGTCCTTGAACTGGTGGTAGAGGGCGCCCCGCGTATAGCCGGCGTCGTGTGCGACCTCCTCCAGTCGGAGGTGGCCGTAGCCGTAGCGCGAGAGACCTCTCGCTGCCGCCTCGAGCAGGGCGCTCCGTGATCGGGCGCTTCGCTCCGCCTGTGTCCGGCCACCCTTGCGGACGCTTCCAGAGGCGGGCGCCGTAGTACTTACATGCATGCATGTATGTTACTGTACTGAAGGACGATGAGCCTTCCGGAATCAGCGCACACCTCACGGCCCTGGCGGATCCATGAGCTCACCGAGGACTTCGAGCTCGAGGACGTCTGGGCGCTGCCGACGCCGGGCGGCCCGGAGGACTTCCACCTGCTTGTCGAGGGATTCGCGGCCGGTGATCCCTCGCAGAGCGGCTCCGCTCCGGTCCGAGTGCTGTTCGCGGTCCGCTGGAAGGTGGGTGAGCTGCTCGGCTGGGACCGCCCGGGCAGCGGGATCGGCTCGCGGGTGCCGACGCTCCGCGACCGGCTGCCGGCGGACCTCCGCGAGGCCGAGCCGGGACCGAGCTTCGACGGTCTGCCATTCAGCCCGCTCTACCTGCTCGATGACGAGTGGGCGGCCGAGATCGCCAACCGGACCATGCACGGCGTCCTCCACCTCGGCTGGGTGCCGGACGGAGCGGGCACCTACCGCGGCCAGATGGCCGTGCTGGTGAAGCGAAACGGCCTGCTCGGCTCCGCCTACATGGCCGCGATCAGGCCGTTCCGCCATCTGCTCGTCTATCCGCAGATGCTGCGGGACATCGAGCGACAGTGGACCCTCCGATGAGTGAGGCGGCTCAAGTGGTGCTTCAGGCCTTCCGGGCTGTTGAGGAACGCGACTATGAGGCGCTGATCACCCTGTACCACCCTGAGGTCGAGTTCCACGAGGCGCCATCGCTCCCGTACGGCGGGACGTCACGAGGGAAAGAGGCCGTTACCGCGGATCTCGGCTGGCTCGAGACCTGGGGCCCGCTCCAGCCCACCGATAACGAGAGGAGGATGGATCCCCAGATCGTCAGCGATGACGGCAGGCGGGTCGTGGCGCTTTATCGGCAACGGGCCGTGGACCGGAGCGGTCGGCGCATCGACCTGCCAGTGGTCGGGCTCTACGAGGTCCGCGACGGTAAGTTCGCCAAGGCGCAGATGTTCCATTTCGACACGGCCGGGATCCTGGAGTTCCTGGCTGCGGCAAACGCCTAGTCCGGGAACCGGCGCGAGCCGGCGCGCCCCTGAGTAAGGTCCGCGCCCATGGCTGTGTGGGGTGGGTCGATCCGCCGGCGGGCCGGCCGGTGGCGAGGCGGTTTCGCGCTCGCGCTCGCGGCGTGCGCGCTGCTCATCGCCGCCATCGCGCCGTCGTTCGCAGGCGCCCAGGCACAGAGGCGGTACTCGCTCGCTGGCGGCTGTTTCAACCTGGCCTCGGCGGGTTCCGGCGCGACCGCGCCCGGCGGCGCCTCGCTTCGCTTCCAGGCGACCGATCTCGGCAGCTACCTCCTCTACCGGCAGGCGGGCAACTTCCTGGCCGCGGGCGCCGGTGGCACCGTCGGCCCGGCGGCGCAGCCGAACCCGGCCGCCGACTGGGTGGTCGACGACGCGGGCGCCGGCGCCTTCACGCTCTCGCCGAAGTCGGCGCCCACCAGGGTGCTCGCGATCTCCGGCGCTCAGCTCGTGGTGGTGCCGAGGAGCGGCGCTGGCGACGCGACGCGCTTCGCCTTCGCCCCCGGCTCGGGGTGCGCGGCCTTCCCCGACGCCGAGCTGGACGTGAGCGGGACGCCGAGCCGTGGCGATACCTCCTACGGCGAGGTTCGCGGCCTGCTCGACGGCCACATGCATTGGATGAACTTCGAGTACCTCGGCGGCAACTTTCACTGCGGGAGGCCCTGGCACCCGTACGGCATCCCGGCGGCGCTGCCGGATTGCTCGAGCATCGAGGGCCCGGCCGGCGCCACAGCTCCGATGCAGAACTTCCTCAACTACGGCAACCCGGTGTCTCCCCACGACACCGCCGGCTGGCCCAAGCTCAGCTCCTGGGCGCGCACGAACCTGACCTACGACGGGGTCTACTGGCGCTGGGTGCAGCGGGTCTGGATGGCCGGCGAGCGGCTGATCGTCATGCCCGTGAACGAGAACCGCGTCCTCTGCGAGCTGCAGACGAACCGGAAGACCAACTGCGACGAGATGGCCACGGCCCGCCAGGAGATCGACGACATCTACCAGCTACAGAACTACGTCGACGCGCAGGCCGGGGGGCCCGGCAAGGGGTTCTTCCAGATCGTCACCGACCCGTTCGAGGCACGGCGCGTGATCAACGAGGGCAAGATGGCCGTCGTCCTCGAGATGGAGATCTCCGAGCCCTTCGGCTGCCGCGGACTGGAGAGCAACTCGAGCTGCAGCCAGGCGCAGATCGACGCGCAGCTCCAGGATCTCTACGACCGCGGAGTCCGCTCCTCGCTGTTGCTCAACAAGTTCGACAACCCGCTCACCGGGGTCCGTTTCGACAGCGGGCAGGTCGGACTGCTGATCAACGCGGGCAACAAGACCAGCTCGGGCTCGTTCTGGAGCGCCGAGACCTGCCAGGGGCTCGAGCACGACAACGAGATCTTCACCGGCGCGCCGACGGGATTCCTCGCAACCGTGCTGACGACCCTCGGCACACCGGTCGGGACGCTGCCCGCCTATCCGCCGGCACCGCACTGCAACACCCGCGGCCTCACCTCCCTCGGCGCGCACACCGTCGAGCAGATGATGGACCACGGAATGATCGTCAACCCCGACCACATGAGCCAGCGAGGGGTCGATGCGACCATCAGGCTCGCCGAGCAGCGCCACTACTCCGGCGTGATCTCCCCCCACGGCTGGATGGATCCCCGCAACTGGCCCCGGATCTGGGCGCTCGGCGGGATGGCTTTCCCGAACGCCGGCACGGCCTCCGGCTTCGTGGAGGACTGGCGCAACCAGCGACCGCCGAGCTCTCCCTACTTCTTCGGCTGGGGCTGGGGTGCCGACCTGGGCGGGCTCGCCACCCAGGGCGCGCCCGTCCCGCCCGATTCGCCGGCGCGCGTCACCTATCCGTTCAAGTCGCTCGAAGGGGCGGTCAGGGTCGCTCGGCAGCGCACCGGTCAGCGCGTCTTCGACTATTCGAACGAGGGGGTCGCCCATTACGGGCTCTACGCAGACTGGACCGACGAGGTCCGCAAGCTCGGCGGGCCCCAGATCGTCAACGACCTGCTGAACGGGCCCGAGGCCTACCTGCAGATGTGGGAGCGGTCGGTCGGCGTCCCGTCCAG
Source organism: Solirubrobacterales bacterium (assembly GCA_036520315.1). Classification (GTDB taxonomy): domain Bacteria; phylum Actinomycetota; class Thermoleophilia; order Solirubrobacterales; family 70-9; genus DASUPK01. The sequence continues at coordinate 8,484 of DATDJZ010000164.1, forward strand.
CCGGTGTCTGAACCGCCGCGCGAGCCTCCGGCGCGGCAGACTCGGTCCCATCCGTCTTGGGATGACGCCGCGGCCGCTGCTCCAGAGCGCTGGGCAGCCGCTGCGGCGCAACCGGGCGTGGACCTACTGCGTCAACGACAGCGGGAACATGGGGGCGGCAGCGGTGTTGACCCCCGAGGGCTCCGTCGCCCTGATCGCGAGCGACGCGCCGAAGCATCGCGCGGCGGGCATTCGGCCGGGCACCAGGCTCGCCACGCTGCGCGGCAAGGCGAAGCGCGTCGGTGGCGGCATCTGGGTCGCCCGCAAGACCAAGAAGGCGACCAAGAGCAGGAAGGGGAAGAAGGGCAAGACCAGGATCGCCTATCTGGTGCGCCACAACCGCGTCCGGACCGTGGCGATCGCGGGCCCCCAGGCCCGCGGTCGCAAGTCGCTTCGGCAGTACATGAACCTCGTTCCCACGAGCGGGATGAAGGCCCGCTCGGCGCGCGCTGCAAGGCGCGCCTCGGCGCGCCTCACCCCTCGGAACGCCTCGCCGCTGGTCCAGCAGCACGATCCGGAGCGCTTCGAGCTCTTCTGCACCCTCGGGCTCTAGCCCCGGGTCGCCCGCGTAGGCTGCACGGGCGATGAGCACACCGGCCAGGGCCGCACCCGACGAATTCACCGGGAAGACGGCTTGGGCGAGGAACCTGGCGGCGCCGGTCAGGGGTTTCCTCAGCACCGAGACCGGCGGCGCGCTGGTCCTGCTGGGCGCCGCCGTCGCCGCCCTCCTGTGGGCGAACTCCCCGTGGTCCGACTCCTACGAGTCTTTCTGGACGACGAAGCTCTCTATCACGCTGGGAAGCGACGGGATCTCGCTCGACCTGCGGCACTGGGTCAACGAGGGGCTGATGACGTTCTTCTTCCTCGTGGTTGGGCTCGAGGCGAGGCGCGAGCTCGATACCGGTGAGCTGCGCGAGCGCCAGCGGCTGGCGCTGCCGGTGGCCGCCGCGCTCGGCGGGATGGCGGTGCCGGTCGCGATCTTCATGGCGTTCAACGCCGGCGGTCCCGGGGCGCACGGCTGGGGAGCTGCGATGTCGACCGACACGGCTCTCGCCCTGGGGCTGCTGGCTCTCCTCGCACCGCGGGGCACCCGCCTGCGTCTGCGTCTGCTCACCCTGGCGGTGGTCGACGACCTGGTCGCCCTCGTGGTGATCGCGCTCGTCTACACGGACCACGTCTCGATGCTGCCGCTGCTCCTCGCGGTCGGATTCTTCGCGGTCCTGGTGGCCCTGCGCTGGGTGCCATTCGCCTGGCGGACCCAGGCGGCGGTTCTGCTGGGCGTCGCCCTCTGGGTCGCGTTGTTCGAATCGGGGATCGATCCGCTCGTGGCCGGATTGGCTATCGGGCTTGTGACGACGGCATATCAGCCCGCGCGCGGCGACCTCGAGCGTGCGACCGAGCTGGCCCAGTCATTCCGCGAGCAACCGACACCGGAGCTCGCCCGGAGCGCGCGTCGAGGGGTCGCGTCCGCGCTCTCCGCCAACGAGCGGCTTCAGTACGAGCTTCACCCGTGGACGAGCTACCTCGTCGTGCCGGTCTTCGCGCTCGCCAACGCCGGCATCCACATCGACGGGCAGCTGCTCGGTGATGCCGTCGGCTCGCCGATCACGCTCGGGATAGCCGTCGGTTATGTCGTCGGCAAGCCCCTGGGCGTCCTGGGCGCGACCTGGCTCGGCTCCCGACCATGGCTGGGCGGTCTGCAGCGGGCGCTGAGCTGGCCGGTGATCGCCGGCGGCGGTGCGGTGGCCGGCGTTGGCTTCACCGTCTCGATCCTGATCTCGAGCCTCGCCTTCGACGGCAGGCAGCTCGAGGAGGCGAAGCTCGGCGTGCTCGCGGCGGCGATCATCTCGCCGCTGGTGGCCGCGGCGATCTTCCAGGTGGTCAAACGACTGCCCGACGAGGTCCGGGCCCGCCAGATCGCGGCCACCTACGAGGACCTGCTCGACCTCTCGGAGGACGTGGATCCCGAACGCGACCACATCCGCGGCTCTGAGCAGGCCCCGGTGACCCTCGTCGAGTACGGGGACTACCAGTGTCCATACTGCGGGCGCGCGGAGGTGGTCGTCCGGGAGCTGCTCGACTCGTTCGGCGACGACCTCCGCTACGTATGGCGCCATCTCCCGCTCAACGACGTCCACCCGAACGCCCAGATGGCGGCGGAAGCGACGGAGGCGGCGGCGGCGCAGGGTGCCTTCTGGGAGATGAACGACAGGCTTCTCCAGCACCAGGACCAGCTGACGCCGCCCGACCTCCGCCGCCATGCGGAGGAGCTCGGCTTGGACGTGGACCGCTTCTGGGACGCGGTGCGGCGCCGCGAATACGCCGACCGCGTTGCCGACGACGTCTCGAGCGCCGATGAAAGCGGGGTCGCCGGCACGCCCGGTTTCTTCATCAACGGCAGGCGCCACCAGGGCGCCTACGACATCGACACCCTGACCGCGGCGGTGAGGCGGGCGAGGGATAGCGCGCGAATCAGGGGCGGGAGCCGCTCGGCGGAGCCAGAGCGGGTCGGTTGAGCCGCAACCGCCGCCGGATCGTGCCGCCTCCGGAAATCCCTACCCCGGGCTCGGGCGGAGTGGTATTGCGGAGTTGGTCGGCGAGGAGGACAGTACGCGTGAAGTGCGCCTACCTAAGGAGAATCCCAGGTGCTAAACCCGCTGTTCGTCGCCTTCCTCGAGAAGGCACTCGACGGTGTCGAGGAGGTTCAGGCGGAGGTCGCCCACGCCTGAGTCCCGCCCCGGCTCACAACCGCCTCGCTTCGTCGTCCAGCTCCACGACGCAACCAGCCTGCACTTCGATCTTCGGCTGCAGGTCCGAGACGTGCTGCTTTCCTGGGCGGTGCCGAAGGGGCCGTCGCTCGACCCCTCCGTGCGGCGCCTCGCTGTGCCGGTCGAGGATCACAGTCTGTCGGCCGGCGAATTCGAGGGGGTTCACGAGGGTCAGCGCCGCGGCACCGGCGCCGTCATCGTGTGGGACGAGGGAACGGTCGAGATGCTGACCCGGGAGCCCGACCATCTCTCGTTCGTGTTACACGGTCAGAAGCTCAATGGCCGCTTCGGCCTCACCAAGACGGGCGTGCGCCGCTGGATCCTGGTCAAGGCGAGCGACGAGGAGGCTCGGCCCGGGTCGGATGTGGTCGCGGAGCTGCCGGCCAGCGTCCGCAGCGGCAGGACCTGGCAGCAGGTGGGTGGTGAGCCCCGCGGCCGCGCATGAGCTGCCGCCGATCGACGAGCGCGACCACGTGCTCGGAGCCGACCGGCCGGCCGTGACCCTGGTCGAGTACGGCGACTTCGGGTGTCCGTATTGCTTCGCCGCCCGACGCCCGCTCGAATCGCTGCTCGAGCGCTATGACGCGTTGGGGCTCGTCTGGCGGCACTTTCCTGATCCGGAGCTTCATCCGGGAGCTGATCTGGCCGCGGAGCTCTCCGAGTTGGCGGCGGGCTACGGCAAGTTCTGGGCGGCGCACGACATGCTGCTCGCCGGTCGTGAGCGCATCTCACGAGAGGACCTCCTCTCGGTGGGGCAGCGCCTCGATCTCGATCCCGAGGAGGTCGAGTCGGCTCTCGACGAGCACCGCTTTCGAGAGCCCGTCGCTGAGGACATCGCCGGGGGCAGAAGGGCGGGCGTGCACGGTACGCCGACCTTCTTCGTGAACGGGGAGCGGCTCGTCGGGCACTGGCGCCAGCTCGCCCAGGTCGTCCCCGAGGCCCTCGACGAGGCGGGAGTATGACCGCCGCAAAGCCACCGGTCGGCACCGGTGAGCCCGAGACTCGGGAACGTGACGGCGCCTTCCCCCGGCTGGACGAGGACCAAAGGGCGCGCCTGCGTGGGCTCGGGCGCGTGCGCGCGGTGGAGCCTGGCGAGGTCCTGTTCGCCGAAGGGGACCGGGGCAGCGACTTCTTCATCATCGAGTCCGGGTCCGTGACCATCGTCCAGGGCTACGGAGCAGAGAACCGGGTGATCGCAGTCCACGGCCCGCATCGCTTCCTCGGAGAGCTCGCCATGCTCACCGGGCAGCGGCTCTACCTGACCGGGGTCGTCCGTGAGGCGGGCGAGGTGATCCAGGTTCCGATCGAGAAGCTCCGCGAGCTCGTCGCTGAGGACGAGACTCTGAGCGACATCTTCCTGGGTGCGTTCATGGCCCGCCGCTCGATCCTGATCGGAGTCGGGACCGGAATAAAGCTGGTCGGCTCGCGATTCTCGCCCGAGACGAGGCGCCTCCGTGAGTTCCTAACGCGCAATCGCATGCCGTATCAGTGGTTCGACCTCGAGGAGGACGAGCAGGCGGAGGCGCTGCTCGGCAGTCTCGGCATCGACCCGAACGAGACGCCGGTGGTGATCGCCGCCAACGGCGACATCCTTCGCAAACCAACCGACCGTGAGTTGACCCGCGCGATCGGAATCGGGGCCACCGACGCGCCGCCGGGTCTCTGCGATCTACTGGTGGTCGGGGTCGGGCCCGCCGGGCTGGCCGCGGGGGTCTACGGGGCCTCGGAGGGTCTCGACACGCAGGGGATCGAGGCCGTCGCGACCGGCGGCCAGGCAGGTACCTCCGCCCGGATCGAGAACTACCTTGGGTTCCCCGCCGGCATCTCGGGGACGGAGCTCACCCAGCGAGCTGGAGTCCAGGCGATCAAGTTCGGCGTGCGGCTGACGGCCGGGGCGAGGGCGGTCGGTCTTCGGAGCTCGTCCGGGCGCCACGAGATCGAGCTTTCGACGGGGGACGTCGCCACCGGGCGGGCGGTGGTGATCGCGACTGGCGCACAGTACCGGCGACTCGATGTGCCCAGGCTCGACGAGTTCGAGGGGGGCGGGGTGTACTACGCCGCAACTCAGGCCGAGGCGCAGATGTGCATGGGCGACCCGGTCGTGGTGGTGGGAGGCGGCAACTCAGCCGGCCAGGCCGCGATCTTCCTGTCCCGCCATGTTGCAAATCTCCGCCTGCTGATTCGCGGCGGCGACCTCGGCAAATCCATGTCCCGCTATCTCGTCGACCAGATCGAACGCAACGACTCCCTCGACGTCTGGCTCAACTCCGAGGTCGTCGAGCTCGGGGGAACAGGCGACCTGGACACCGTGACCGTGGATCAGGCCGGGGAGAGGACGACGATCCCAGCCAAGGCGCTCTTCGTCTTCATCGGGGCGTTGCCTCACACCGAGTGGCTCGATGGGCAGCTCGCGACGGACGAAGCCGGCTTCCTGCTCACAGGCCCAGACGTTCAAGGCGACGACCTCGCCGAGTATGACGGGGATGGGCCTCTGTTCCTGGAGACGAGCCGTCCCGGGATCTTCGCGGCGGGAGACGTCCGCTCGGAGTCCATCAAGCGCGTCGCCTCCGCCGTCGGCGAGGGGTCGATGGCCGTTAAGCTGGTCCACCAAAGGCTGGCAGCCCACTAGGCTGGGTCCGATGCCCACCTGCACGCACCTCGATCAGGTCCAGCTCACCGAGCTCCCCGAATCCGTTGACGGTTGTGAGGAGTGCCTGAAGGTCGGCGACCCGTGGCTTCACCTCCGGATCTGCCTGAGCTGCGGCAAGGTCGGCTGCTGTGACGACTCGCCCAATCGCCACGCCACGGCGCACGCGCGAGACAGCGCTCATCCCCTGATCCGCTCGCTCGAACCCGGTGAGGAATGGTCCTGGTGCTACATCGACGACATCCCGTTGATGATCGCCGAGCTTCACGGCGAGAC
>DATDJZ010000165.1:0-38485 GCA_036520315.1 Solirubrobacterales bacterium
CCCGATCTGCCAGCGACCCGGGACGCGCTGCTCGACGGGTGGCAGTGGCGACTCCATCAGTCGCCCCAATAGCGCTCCTCCTTCCAGGGATCGCCGTGGTTGTTGTAGCCGTTCATCTCCCAGAATCCCGGTTCGTCGTGATCCATGACCTGCATGCCGCGCACCCACTTGGCGCTCTTCCAAAAGTAGAGGTGGGGGACCAGCATGCGCGCCGGGCCGCCGTGCTCGCGGGGGAGCGGCTCTCCGTCGTACTCGGTCACGACCCAGGCCCTTCCGTCGCTGATCTCCTCGATCGGCAGGTTGGTGGTGTAGCCGCCGTACGAGTGGAACATCGCGTACGCGTCGAGCGGCTCGACCTGATCGAGCAGCACGTCCATCGAGACGCCCCCGAAGGGGACGTCGAATTTGGACCACTTGGTGACGCAGTGGATGTCCTTCGTGATCGTCTCGAAGGGCAGCTGGTGGAACTGCTCCCAGGTCCACTCCTTCGGCTCGCCCACCATGCCGTCGATCCGGAAGCTCCACTCGTCGGTCGGGACGTCAGGTGTGGGGCCCGCGGTGAGCACCGGCCATCCGGACTCCGCGTACTGGCCCGGCGGGAGCCGGTCCGCAACCTCGTCGGGAGTCCGGCGGCGACGCATGAAGCCGCGTGAGACGAACCCGTTCACGTTCGACAGCTTACGCCGCGGCGGTTCTCCTCACCACCGCGTCTGGGCAAACGAGGGGACGCACGAGTTCGAGGAGACCCGTCTCAGCATCAACACCCTGAAGACGACGACCGCGACGCAGGGTCGAGCCTCGGGCTAGCTGAAATCCCCAAACGCGAAGGGCCGCCTCCAAGAAGGCGGCCCTTCGCTTGCTACGCGGTTCTGGAACGGGCGCGGGATTGATGGCGGGGCGGGACTGCTCCCACCTCCCTTGCTCGCCGGTGCCCGGGTTGGATTCCGCTCGATCGCCGCGTTTGCGATCGCACGGCCCCTTGGGCCCTATGTAGGAGACCGATCCGGTCGGGGAAGGGCCTCCTCAGCGCCCGGGCCTAGCGGCCCTGCACCTCCGGCGTCCCGTCAAACATGGAATTCAAGTTAGGACCACCTCCTTTCTCCGGTAGCCCTATTGAAGCATGCGCTCCGGCCGTGGCTAGAGTCGCGCTTTCAATGTTCCGCGCCAAACGGGTTCTGGCACTGATTCCAGCCATCGCGATCCTCTCGCCAGGCATGGGCTGCGGAGGAGGGGGCTCCGAGCGGGTCACCGCCGCTGAGCTCGTCCAGCGGGCCGACGCGATCTGCGCCAAGGAGCGGAGCAGCTTCGCCCGCATCCAGGCCCATCCGCCGCCCAACGCCTCCGTGGCCGCCGGCCAGACCGATGAGCTGATCAAGGTGACCAAGGACGCGAACACCCAGCTTCGCGACCTGAAGCCGCCCGAGGGGCTTCAGTCCTCCTATGACAGCTACCTGGAGGCCCGCGACCGGGTCATCGACCAGATGCACCGCGGCAAGGACGCCGCGCAGGACCAGGACTCAGCCGCCTACGGGGCGGCCCAGGCCGCGGTCGCGCGCGACGCCACGCAGCGCCGCAAGCTGGCCCGCTCGCTCGGCCTGCGGGTCTGCAGCTCGAGCTCGGCGACCGCCTGAGGCAGGCCTAGGCGGTCATTCCCCCCGCCGGGCCAGGTACCCGAAGCCCAGCGTCATCGCGAGGTTGCCGAGCCCGGCGAACCAGAGCCCGGCGCGCGCACCGGGGCGCGAGAACGCCGGCGATCGGGACCAGACGATGTCGGTGGCGAGCTCGGTCCCGCGCAGCCAGGAGAGCGCGAACCAGTCCTTGGCTCGATTGCGGCGATAGGCGACCAGGTGGGCGGCGGCGAAGGTGAGCCAGACCGTGCCGGCGCGGCGAAAGAGCTCGCGGGCGTCGTCGGAGGGTTCGTCGTGGCCCAGGACCCGAAGGGTCTGCGACGGCGCCAGCAGCGCTCCGGTGCCGAGCGCGAGGTCGAAAAAGATCATGTTGCGGTTCAGCCTGCGCAACTCTCGCTCGAGCGCCATCGCGCGATCCAACCACATTCGCCCTGTCCAGGAAGGGAAACCCAGTCGGATAGCGAAATGTGCCGCCGTGGCAAGGACAGCGACCACGACCCATCCCGCTCGCAAGAGCCTCTCCGACTTCATCACCGAGCGCTTCGACGACTTCTCGCGCTCGCAGAAGGACGTGGCCCGCTACATCGTCGATCACCTGGACGAGGCGGCGTTCCAGACGGCCGAGGAGCTCGCACGGCGAGCCAACACCTCCTCGTCCACCGTGGTCCGCTTCTCCCAGGCACTCGGCTTCGACGGCTATCCCGAGCTGCAGCAGGCGGCGATCGAGGAGTACCGCCACAAGGTGGCGGAGAGAGCGCCCAACGGAAACGGCGGCAGCGGGGCTGCCGCACTGTTCAACTTCGACCACTCGGAGTTCGAGGCGTCGCTCGGCGCTGACTACTCGAACATCGAGGAGACCGCGCGCAACCTGACTCGCGAGCAGATCGAGGCCTCGGTCTCGGCCCTTGCGACCTCCCGGCGGGTCCTGATCGTGGGCGTCGAGCAGATGGCCTTCTTCGCCAGCTACCTACGCCACCTGCTCGGGCTGCTGGACGTCCGCGCGGAGATCGTCGCCTCGCCGAGCCAGGACAACATCCAGAAGCTTTCCCGGATGGACGAGGACACCCTGCTGGTGGTGCTGACCGCAGGCAGGGCTCATCCGCTCGTCCTGCGGGCGCTGAAGCTCGCCAGGCATCGCCGCGCGCGGACGATGTCGATCACGGACGCGACGCTCTCGGATGTCGCCGAGCACTCGGAGCTGGTGCTCTACTACTCCTCGAACGGACCCTCCTACATCCGCTCGAACGCGGCGCTGATGGGGCTCGTGCAGGCACTCGCCCACGGGGTCTACTCGCGGGACGAGGCGGCGCACCGCGACCGCATCCGCGCCTTCAAGCTCAAATAGGAGTGGTGAAACGCCACAGGCCCGGGGGGCGATCCGGACCTGCGGCTTACACCGGGGTCCGGGGGAGAGGACCCCAAGTGGTTACGCCAAACTTCAGTTGTGCTCGCCTCCCGGGGTCGCCCCCAAGCGGCGAGTAGCTCTAGGTTGCCCACCCTCCAAGGAGTCAAACACGGCAACCGTGATTCATCGGTCCGGGCATGGGGCGGGCGGCGGCCGCCTTCTACTATGGGGTTCGCAATGGCCGAGCGCGCGACATTCAGACTGAAGACGGGTCTCGCCGAGATGCTCAAGGGCGGCGTGATCATGGACGTGACCACGGCCGACCAGGCGAAGATTGCCGAGGACGCCGGGGCATGTGCCGTGATGGCGCTCGAGCGGGTCCCCGCCGACATCCGTGCCCAAGGGGGGGTCGCCCGGATGGCGAACCCGGCCAAGATCAGGGAGATCCAGGAGGCGGTGACCATCCCGGTGATGGCTAAGGCGCGCATCGGCCACTTCGCCGAGGCACAGGTCCTCCAGTCCCTCGAGGTCGACTATGTCGACGAGTCCGAGGTGCTGACGCCGGCCGACGAGTCCAACCACATCGACAAGTTCGCCTTCGAGGTGCCCTTCGTCTGCGGAGCGACCAACCTCGGCGAGGCGCTGCGGCGGATAGGCGAGGGCGCCGCGATGATCCGCTCGAAGGGCGAGGCCGGCACGGGGAACATCGTCGAGGCGGTCCGCCACATGCGCGAGATCACCGATGGGATCAGGCGGCTCGCCACGGTCCGCGGCGAGCAGCTCGCCTCGGCCGCGAAGGAGCACCAGGCCCCGCTGGACGTCGTCCAGGACGTCGCCGAGCGCGGTTGGCTTCCGGTGCCGCTCTTCTGCGCCGGGGGGATCGCGACTCCGGCGGACGCGGCGCTGATGATGCAGCTCGGCGCCGAGGGCAACTTCGTCGGCTCGGGGATCTTCAAGAGCGAGGACCCGGCCAGGCGCGCGCGGGCGATCGTCGAGGCTACCACCCACTTCAACGATCCAGAGCGCGTCGCCCAGGCTTCCATGGAGCTCGGCGAGGCGATGCCGGGGCTCGAGATCGAGTCCCTGGCGGCCGACGGAGGCCTGCTGCAGGGCCGCGGCGCTTAGTGCGAGGGTGCTCCGCAGCCGAAGGCGAGGAGCAACCCGTTAGATGGCGAAGCCGCTGAACATCGGCGTCCTCGCCATCCAGGGCGACTTCGAGGCTCATCAGAAGATGCTGGCGTCCCTGGGGGCCGCGGCGAGCGAGGTCCGCATTCCCGCCGATCTGAACGGACTCGACGGGCTGGTGATCCCGGGTGGCGAGTCGACGACGATCTCGATGGGCATGGCACGGGACGGACTCGACGAGGCGATCCGCTCCCGCCACGAAGCCGGGCTGCCGATCCTCGGCAGCTGTGCCGGGATGATCGTCTGCGATCGCGAGCATCTGGGGCTGGCTCACTACATCTGCCGCCGCAATGCCTTCGGCCGCCAGCTGCAGAGCTTCGAGGAGGACCTGGTGATCGAGGGGCTGGGCGACGAGCCGCTCCGCGCGGTCTTCATCCGGGCTCCCTGGGTTGAGGAGCTCGGTTCACAGGTCGAGGTGCTGGCCGAGGTCCGCGGGCACCCGGTCGCGGTGCGGGATGGCAACGTCCTCGCGGTCGCCTTCCACACGGAGCTCACCGATGACAGCCGGCTGCATGCCGCGTTCATGGCCATGTGCACCTCGGCGCGCGAAGCCACGGAGGCCGAATCGGGCGATCGGCGCGCGCATCGCTAGGTTTCCGAACGCATGCGAGATCCTCGGGTAACGGCGCTGGCGCAGATCCTCGTCCGCCACTCGACCAAGGTGGGCGAGGGGGACGTCTGCACGATCGAGGGCGAGTCCGCGGCAGAGCCGCTGCTGCAGGCGATCTACGAGGAGGTGCTGCGGGCGGGCGGCAATCCGATCGTCAACATGGCGCTCGAGGGCCAGTCAGCGGCCTATTTCGAGAACGCCTCTGACTCCCAGCTCGAGTGGATCTCGCCGGTGGCTGAGTGGGCGGTGGAGAACGCCGACGTGCGGATCGCCGTGATGGCCACCCAGAACACCCGCGCCCTCTCCCAGGTCCCGCCCGAGCGCCAGGCGCAGCGCCAGGCGGCGACCCAGAAGCTGATGAAGCGGGCGATGGAGCGGAGCGCCGAGGGCACCTATCGCTGGGCGCTCACCCTGTTCCCGACCCACGCCTACGCCTCCGAGGCCGGGATGTCACTGCCCGCCTACGAGGACTTCTACTACGGGGCCTGCCTGGCGACCGACGAGGACCCGGTGGGCGCCTGGGCGCGCACATCCGATGAGACCAGGCGGCTGGCGGACTGGATTCAGGGCCGTTCGGAGGTTCGTGTACAGGGCGAGGGGACGGACCTGCGCCTCGGCATCGAGGGCCGCACCTTCATCGCCGCCGACGGCATGCACAACATGCCGGACGGCGAGTTCTTCACCGGCCCGGTCGAGGACTCGGCCGAGGGCGAGATCACCTTCCATCTGCCGGCGAGCTACGCCGGCCGCGAGGTTTCGGGGGTTCGCTTTCGCTTCGAGGGCGGCAAGGTCGTGGACGCGAGCGCCGAGAAGGGTGAGGAGTTCCTGATCGAGATGCTGGATACGGACGAGGGCGCACGCCGCCTGGGCGAACTGGGGATCGGCACCAACTACGGGATCACCGATGGCACGGGCGAGATCCTGCTCGACGAGAAGATCGGCGGCACCGTCCATCTCGCCGTCGGCCGCTCATATCCGGAGACCGGCGGGGTCAACGAGTCCGCGATCCACTGGGACATGATCTGCGACCTGCGAAGGGGCGGACAGATCGAGGTCGACGGCGAGGCGCTGCAGCGCGACGGACGGTTCGTCGTCTAGGGCCGCAACCCTCGCCCCAGCAGGGGGTTTACAGGGCACAAACCGGTAGGCGCTCGGCTGGGGAGACGAGCCCTCCACGGATGGGTCCTTCGGGGCCGCACACAGGAGGGACAAACGATGAACGCAGGCAAGCTGGGTCGGACCGCGGTGATGGCGACCGCCGCCCTGCTCGTGGGGTTGCTGGCGGCCGTTCCGGCAGCACAGGCCAGGAAGAAGACTGTGACCAAGACCTACGAGGTCGGGGTCGGCGCGCCCAATGGGGGCTTCCAAATCCCGATCCCCGACGGGGCGGGCCAGGCGACGCAGCTCGCGCGCTCGGTCATCCACGTGAAGGGCCTCAATCCGCGCGGCAAGATCAAGCACGTCAACGTCGGCGTACGCGCCCAGCACCCCTTCGCCAAGGACCTCGAGTTCTACCTGGCGAGCCCGCGCGGGGTGATCAACCTCTCGCACGACGTGGGGGGTGACGGCAACAACTACGGCGCTGGACCGGCGAGCTGTGCGGGGACGTTCACGATCTTCGACAGCAACACCCCGACCCGGATCGACACGCCCGGCCTGCAGGCTCCGTTCGCTGGCTTCTTCGCGCCGATGGAGAACCTCGGTCTGCTGAACGGGCTCGGGGACAAGAAGGCGACGAACGCCGCCTGGTCGCTGCTGGTCGAGGACGACGACAATGCGCACCCGGCGGGATTCCTCGCCTGCTGGTTCCTGCAGATCAAGACGACCAACCCGAGAAAATAAGGCTCGCTCGGCAGGGAGCGGGGAACGGGGCGCCTTCGGGCGCCCCGTTTCGTTCCCTGACCGCCTCCTAGAATCGGGGCATGTCCGGTCACTCCAAGTGGTCCTCCATCAAGCACAAGAAGGGGGCCGCCGACGCCAAGCGCGGCAAGCTCTTCACCAAGCTCGCGCGGGCGATCACCGTCGCAGCGCGCAACGGCGGCGGGAACATCGATGCCAATCCCGCGCTCGGCCTCGCGGTGCAGAAGGCTCGCGACGCCTCGATGCCGAAGGACAACATTCAGCGGGCGATCGACCGCGGCACCGGGGCCGGAGCAGATGCGGCCGCGATCGAGAGCGTCACCTACGAGGGCTATGGGCCCGGCGGCGCCGCGATCCTGGTGGAGGCGCTGACCGACAATCGCAACCGCACCGGGGCGGAGATCCGGCACGCCTTCGAGCGTCACGGCGGCAGCCTCGGCGAGCCCGGCTCAGTCGCGTGGCAGTTCGAGAATCGCGGCGTGATCCTGGTCGACGGCGAGCGCTACAGCGAGGACGACCTGATGCCGGCGATCGACGCGGGCGCCGAGGATGTGACCGAGGACGGCGACCTGCTCAAGATCACCACGGCCGCTGTCGATCTGGCCGCGGTTCGGACGGCGCTCGAAGAGGCCGGAGTCGAGGTTCAGTCGGCTGAGCTCTCCATGGAGCCGAAGAGCACGGTTGAGGTGGGGGAGCGGGACGCGCCGGCGCTGCTGCGCCTGATGGACGCCCTCGAGGAGCACGACGACGTCGATTCCGTGCACGCCAACTTCGACGTGCCCGAGGAGATCCTCGAGAAGGCAGCCGCGGCCGCCTCCTGAAGCGGGAGGAGATAAAAGGACATCCGCCCCCGGTCAGAGAATGAAGGGGTGTGATCGTCATCGGTATCGATCCGGGTATCGCCCACACCGGATTCGGCGTCGTCCGTACCTCCGGCGAGCGGATGGTGGCCCTCGATGGGGGCGTGATCGAGACCGCGGACGACTTGCGGCTCGAGCAGCGCCTCGGCAAGCTCCACGAGTCGCTCGGCGAGTTGATCCGCTGGCACGAGCCGAAGGCGATGGCGCTGGAGGACCTCTTCTTCGGCAAGAACGTGTCCTCCGCGCTGAGCGTCGGAGAGGCACGTGGGGTCGCCATGCTGGCGGCGGCCCGGCATGCCGTTCCCTGCTTCGACTACACGCCACAGGCGGTGAAGAAGGCGGTCTCTGGCTCGGGCTCGGCGGACAAGGGCCAGGTGCAGCGGATGGTCGCGACCCTGCTCGGCCTGCCCGAGCCGCCGACTCCCGATCACACCGCCGACGCCTTCGCCGTCGCAATCTGCCACGCCGGGACCGCCGGCCGCCAGGCCCGGCACTTCGGCCGTGCGCGATCCGGCTCGGCTCCCGCGATCGCTATCCGGCAACGCCTGGCGGGGTGACACGCACTCGAACCCCCGGCCCGGCGAAGGCATCCGGGCCGACACCCAGAATCAGTTCCCATGATCGCCTCCGTCAGCGGCGAGGTTCTCGTACGCCGTCCCGATCACGTCGTGATCGACGCCAACGGCGTGGGCTACCGCCTGGCCGTCTCGGCCGAGACGCTGAAGTCGGTGCCCGCCCGGGGCAAGCGCGCCACGCTCCAGGCTCACCTGGTTGCCCGCGATGACGCGCTCAGCCTCTACGGCTTCGCGAGCGAGGAGGAGCGGGACCTCTTCCTGCACCTGATCTCGGTCGGCGGGGTCGGGCCGAAGGTGGCGATGGCGGTGCTCTCGGGCGGCCCCGTGCGCGAGCTCCTGCGGGCCATCGCCGCCGGTGACGCGGAGCGCTTTCAGGCCGTTCCCGGAATCGGCAAGCGGACGGCGGAGCGGATCATCGTCGAGCTGCGCGAGAAGGTCGCGGGCGAGATCGAGGGGGACGCCGAGTCTGCGCCCGCCACAGCCGGCGAGGAGGACCCGCGCTCACTGGCTCGCGAGGGACTTCTCAACCTCGGATACACGCCACCCGAGGCGGCGAAGCTCCTGTCCGCCGCGGAGGGTGAGACCCCGGAGGAGATCGTGCAGTCGGCCCTTCGTAGCGCCGCGGGGGCGAAGGCGGCGTGATGGAGGTCTGCTGATGGGGCCCGAGCCGGGGAAGGGGATCCGCACTCCCGGAGTCGAGGATGGCGAGGAGATCGTAATTCGCGACGCCAGGGCCGACGGGATGGACGACTACTTCGACCGCTCCCTGCGACCGCGGAACCTCAAGGACTTCGTCAACCAGGTTCAGGTCACCGGGCAGCTTTCGATCTTCATCGAGGCGGCGCGCCGCCGCGAGGAGGCGCTCGACCACGTCCTGCTGGCCGGCCCCCCGGGGCTCGGCAAGACCTCGCTCGCCCACATCATCGCGGCCGAGCTCGAGGTGCCGATGGTGCAGACCGCCGGGCCGGCCCTCGAGCGCAAGGCCGACATCGCCGCCTTCCTGACCGGTCTCGAGCCGGGCAGTGTCTTCTTCATCGACGAGATCCACCGCCTCGGCCGGGCGGTGGAGGAGACGCTCTACCCGGCGATGGAGGACAGCCGCCTGCCGGTCGTCCTCGGCCAGGGTGCGGGCGCCCGGACGGTGACGCTTGACCTGCCGCCATTCACCCTGATCGGGGCCACGACCCGAACCGGCTTGCTCACGACCCCGCTCCGCGACCGGTTCGGGGTCTCCCACCGACTGGAGCACTACGACGCATCCGACCTTCGGCAGATCGTCCTTCGCTCCGCCGAGATCCTCGGCATCGAAGTCGACGAGGACGGGGCGGAGGAGATCGCCGGCCGCGCACGCGGCACCCCTCGCGTCGCCAATCGCCTGCTGCGCCGGGTGCGCGACTTCGCGGAGGTCAAGGGCCGCGGGCGGATCGACAGAGAGCTCGCCGCGGTTGCGCTCGAGATGCTCGAGGTGGACCGGGCGGGCCTCGACCGTCACGACCGCCAGCTGCTCGAGCTGATGGCGAGCAAGTTCGGCGGCGGGCCGGTGGGACTCTCGACGCTGTCCGTGGCGATCGGGGAGGAGGCGGACACGATCGAGGACGTCTTCGAGCCCTATCTCCTCCAGCAGGGACTGATCAAGCGGACGCCGCGCGGCCGGGTCCTGACCGAGCGGGCCTATGAGCATCTGGGCTTGCCGGTGCCCGAGGGCACCGCGAGCCTTTTCTAGGCACGATCGTTAGCAAGCCACCAATACGGGTTGGCTAGCCTTGGGACAGGAATGCCGTACTTCATCTGTCCGAACTGCGGGAACAGGGAACTGAGCGGGGAGCGCACGGCCGGGTTTTCGGGCCGCCCCAGGGGTTGCTCCAAGTGCGGTTTCGGCTTCCTCTTCGAGCTGCTCGACGACTACATGCCCGCGCCGGGGGCCGCTTTCTTCACCTGTGACCAGGAAGGCCGAGTGCTCGACCTCGGCAAGGGGGCGTTCGAACTCACCGGGCTCAAGGACGAGCAGGTGATCGGGAGGCCGGTTCGCGACGTGCTCGGGCTCCAGTGGATCGATCCGGGCGAAGGGGGCGAAGCCGCTGACACCGATGGCGACGGCGAGACCGATCCCATCGAGACGACCCTGGAATGGGGCGTGCGGTCGCTCGGCAAGCGGGTCGCCGTCAACGCCGAGGGAGATCTGCCGACCGAGGCGGTGGCCGATCTCTTCCCGGCATACGACGACGATGGCGGGCTGTTGCTGGTCCTGACGCCGGAGTAGGTCGGCGATTTACGACCGCCGAATAAGTCGGCCTCACGCTGTGTTGCAATTGAGGCTGGTACCGCGCCTCAGACCGCTAGCGTGAGCACCTCAAACCCGTGAGCAATCGCCGACGAAACCTCTTCATCCTGGCGTTCGTCGCCCTGCTGATCATCGGCTCGGGGATCGTCGTCGCGACCAAGAAGACGACGCTCGGGCTCGACCTGAACGGCGGCACGCGCCTGATCTTCCAGGCGCGCCCGACCCCTCAGAACCCGACCATCGACGGAGCCGACATCGACCGGGCGATCGAGATCATCCGCAAGCGCACCGACGCGTTTGGCGTCTCCGAGCCGGAGATCTCGCGGATCGGCTCGGACGAGATCCAGGTCGGCCTGCCGAACGTGAGCAACGCCTCACGGGCGGAACAGGACGTCGGGAAGACGGCCCAGCTCTACTTCTACGACTGGGAGCCAAACGTCATCCCGAACCCGGTGAAGACGAACGTGCCGAACGGCGAGGCCTACTTCAGCCGCCTCTATGACGCGGTCAAGTTTGCGTCCACGCAAACCCCCAATTGCTTCGAGGACAAGTGCACGACGACCGGCCCCCAGTACTACCTCTTCAACAAGCAAACTCACGCATGGATCGCGGGCCCGTCGCTCGCGCAAGAGGATCTCTTTGCCCAACTGCGCGACCAGAAGCAGCCCCCGAACAGCCAGATCCTCAGCGTCCCGCAGGGCACGCTTGTGGTGGAGGAAGGTCCCAACGGACAGCCGGCGCCGGAGAACTTCAACGACCCAACCGCGCATTGGTTCGTGATCAGGGATCGGCCGGCGCTCACCGGAACCGACATCAAGGACCCAAAGCCCAATACGGACGACCTCGGTCAGGCGATCGTCACCTTCAACTTCTCCGGCGAAGGCCGCGAGGAGTTCCAGAACGTCACCAGGGCGATCGCCCAGCGCGGGCTGCAGACCGCTCCGCCCGGTGTAGCCGGAAACTCTCAGGCGGCTGACGCGTACTCCGGGCATTTCGCGATCGTGCTGGATCAGCAGATCACCTCTCGCCCGATCGTCAACTTCGTCCAGAACCCCGACGGCATCGACGGGTCGAATGGCGCGGAGATCAACGGGCTCAGCTTTGACGAGGCGCAGGACCTTTCGCAGATCCTCCAGATAGGCGCTCTCCCGGTCACCCTCGATCCGATCTCGAGCGAGACGGTCTCGGCGACGCTTGGCCAGGAGGCCCTTGACCAGGGTCTGAAGGCCGGGATCGTCGGGCTCATCCTGGTCTGCCTCTTCCTGCTCGCGTACTACCGCTTCCTGGGCTTCGTCGCGGTCGTCGGCCTGGCGATCTACGGGCTGATCTTCTTCGCGCTGATCAAGCTGATCCCGATCACCCTGACCCTGCCGGGGATCGCGGGATTGATCCTGACTATCGGGGTGGCGGCCGACGCCAACATCGTCATCTTCGAGCGGATCAAGGAAGAGGCGAGAGCCGGCAAATCGATGCTGAGCGCGATTGCCACCGGCTATCGCCGGGGCATCGCGACGATCATCGACGCGAACGTGATCACCCTGATCACGGCCTTCATCCTGTTCGCGCTGGCGACGGCGAACGTGAAGGGTTTCGCGTTCACGCTCGGCGTCGGGACGATCGCCTCGCTGTTCACCGCGGTGGTCTTCACCCAGGCCTTCCTGGGCCTGTTCGGACGCGCGCGGTTCATGCACTCGCCGGCGGCGCTCGGGGCCGGTACCGAGCAGCGGGTTCGCTGGCACTTCGACTTCAGCCGCGCGAGCAAGTACTTCTTCACCCTCTCGGGCTGCATCCTGCTGGTCGGCGCGCTCTCGTTCGCGACCAAGCAGCTCAACCTCGGCATCGACTTCGAGGGCGGGAGCCGGATCACCGTCGGGCTGCAGAAGCCGGCGACGGTGGACGACGTCCGCTCCACGGTGGACGCCGCCGGCGTCACCGACGCGGAGATCACGAGCGCGACCAACAAGCAGCTCGGTACGAACGTCTTCGACATCGACTCGAAGGCGAGCCCGCAAGAGGTCCGAACCGTCCAGCCTGCGCTGCAGGCGAAGTACGGCATCGTCCCCAACGGCTTCAACGCGACCACCGTCGGACCGACCTTCGGCGAGCAGGTGGCGAGGAGCGCGATCTACTCGATCATCTTCTCGCTGCTGGTGATCGGCGGCTACGTCGCTTTCCGGTTCGAGCCGAAGTACGCGGTGCCGGTGATGATCGCCGTCATCCACGACATCCTGATCACAGGAGGCGTCTATTCGCTGACGGGGAGGGAGGTGACCAGCGGTACCCTCGCCGCCTTCCTGACCATCCTCGGGTACTCGCTCTACGACACGGTCATCGTCTTCGACCGAATCCGCGAGAACGTGCCGCGGCTGCCGCGCGCGACCTTCTCCCAGATCGTCAACCGCTCGATGAGCGAGGTTCTGACCCGGTCGCTGATCACGGGCCTTTCGAGCGTGTTCCTGGTGACCATGCTGTTCATCTTCGGCGGCGCGACCCTGCGGGACTTCGCCTTCGCGATGATGATCGGGCTGCTCTCCGGTACGTACTCGTCGATCTTCATCGCGTCGCCGGTGCTCACCCACTGGAAGGAACGCGAACCGGCGTATCGCAGGCGCCGCGAGCGGATCGAGGAGCAGATGGGCCGCGTCCCTGCCTTCCCGGAGGAGAACGTGGTCCAGCGGACCGAGGGCGGACCCGAGGAGCCGGTCCGGGCCGAGACTCCGGTGCCCGCCGCGCCGGCTCCGAGCCGCTCGCAGGTGCCCGGGGTGGTCCCGGAGCCGCCCGGACCCGCAGCGCGGCCGCCGGAGCCCGAGCCGGCCGAGCCGCCCGCGTCCGAACCCTCCGAGCCTCCGGCGCCCGTCGGTGCGCCTCGGGACGGCGGGTCGGATGGCGGTGACGGTCAGCCCGCGGGCGGAGACGGCGCGGGCGACGGCGGCGGCGATGGTGCGGAGCAGCCGGAGCGCGAGCGTCCGGAGCTCAGCGAGGCGAGCGCCGCGGCCCTCCGGCGCGTGCGCGAGCAGCAGTCCGGCGGACGCCGCCAGCGGCGACGCAAGAAGCACGGGAGAAACCGCTGATGGCCGCACTCGTCTGGTTCACGATGGGCGTCGCGATCTGGCACTTCACTGTCTACGTGCCGGATCGCTTCTGGGGCGGCATCGTCGGCGCCTTCCTGGGCGGGGCGGCGGGCGCGATGGTGAGCGGCGCCATCGTCCAGATCGCGCTCGGCCAGGGCATCGGCGAGACCGACCTGGCCACCGCTCTCTATGCCGTCCCGGGTGCCCTGCTCGGCCTGGCCGTCGTGTACGCGATCGGTGTCCGCTCGGGTGTCGAGGCTGAACAAATCTAGGTTCCCCCGGAACCAAACCGGGAATTAAGAGGGGACAATCGCGAAGTGGGCGGCCGGGTCAAGCGACTGCTGGATGCGGTCGAACGGATGTCGATGGGGACGAGGCTCGCCGTCCTCGCGCTCGCCACGGCCCTTGTCGTTGCTGCCACGATCGCGGTCGGCGGGGGGTCCGACGAAAACAGCGCCCCGGATTCAACACCCGCCGATCGGGCCGCCGGAACCCAACCGCGTTCGCCCAACCCCGGGCCGCCTGGTGTCCACAGCTGGGTGCCGTCGCGGGCCAAGCCCCACTCGATCGTCTGGGCGGTCGGAGACGCAGCGAACGGGAGCGCCGCCAGTCAGAGAGTCGCCTCGATGGTCATCTCGCGCCGGCCCGACCGGCTGCTCTACCTCGGAGACGTGTACGAGACGGGAACCGCCTTGGAGTTCGACCGCAATTATCGCCCTCTGTACGGCGGCCTGGGCGGGATCACAGCGCCGACCGTCGGCAACCACGAGTGGCCGAACGTTGCCACCGGCTACGTCCCTTACTGGACCGCCGCCCGGGGGACGCCGCCGCCCTTCAGATACGCGTTCGCGGTTTCTGGCTGGCAGCTGATCAGCCTCAACTCGAACCTGCCGACCGACCCCGCCCAAGAGGCCTGGCTCAGCCAAGAGCTCCGCGCCACGCCGCGCTACGGGGACTGTCGGATCGCCTTCATGCACCACCCGCGCTACAGCGCTGGCCTCCACGGCGACCTCGACGCCCTCCAGGGCATCTTCGACGAGCTCCGGGGCCATGCCTCAATCGCACTCGCCGGACACGACCATGACATGCAGCGACTCCATCCGATGGACGGGATCACGCCCTTCGTCGACGGCTCAGGTGGTAACGAGCTCTACCCGGTAAACCGCGCGGATCCGCGCCTCGCCTTCTTCGATGACACCCACCACGGCGCGCTCCGCATCGAGCTGCGTGCCGGCCGCGCAGTGGTCAGCTTCGTCGACCAAGACGGCGCCACGCTCGACCGCAGCGCGGTGAACTGCCAGGAGGGGTGACCCGCCAGCAGCCGTAGGCCGCGGTTCCGTCTGGGGCCGAACCTAGGTTGGCGGGATGGCCCCGACAGAGCCCGCTCGAGCCTTCCAGGCTGACCCCTATGACTACGGGGAGGTTCGGCGGCTGGCCTCGGAGCTCGCTCTCGCCGAGCCCGTCGCCATCACGCTCGTCCGTCGTGGCTACCGCACGGTCGATGCCGCCCGCCGCTTCCTCGAGGCGCGCGAATCCCACGATCCCACCGCGTTCAGCGGGATCGAGGAGGTCTGCGAACGGATCCTCTCGATCGTGCACCGCGGGGGCCGGATCACCGTCCACGGGGACTACGACGTGGACGGCGTCTCCTCGACCGCGATCCTGGTTTCAACGCTCCGCACGCTCGGGGCGGAGTGCGACTGGCTGATCCCGGACCGGCTCGCGGACGGATACGGCCTGACGATGGCGAGCGTGGAGAAGCTCCGGCACCGCGGCACCAATCTGGCGATCACGGTCGACTGCGGAATCGGGTCGATCGATGAGGTGGCGGCCGCGCAGGCCGCCGGGATCGAGGTCGTGGTCACCGATCACCACCTCCCCGGCGAGCGCCTGCCCGACTGCCCGATCGTCCACCCGATCGTCTCGGAGTACCCGTTCGAGGGGCTGTGCGCCGCCGGGGTCGCGCACAAGCTCGCGATCGCCCTCTGCGACGCCGCGGGGAAGGGGGCGGTGGAGACCGTCGGCGGGAAACGCCATCCCTGCGACCGGCATATCGACCTGGTCGCGCTGGCGACTGTGGCGGACATGGTCCCGCTGGTGGGAGAGAACCGCCGGCTGGTTCGCGAGGGGCTGCGTCTGCTCCGGGATGGCCCCCGGGTCGGCCTGCGAGCTCTGATGGCCGTCGCCTCGGTCGATCCGGAGACGATCGACGCGGGCGCGCTCAGCTTCCGTCTCGCACCGCGGATCAACGCCGCCGGCCGCCTCTATCGGGCCGACGCCGGAGTCGAGCTGATGCTGACCGATGACAGCGACCGGGCTGCCCAGATCGCCGAGGAGCTGGACCGCGCCAACGGGGAGCGGCGCTGGGCCGAGCGGAAGGTGGTCGACGGCGCTGAGCGAGCCCACTCGGCGCTGCCGCCCTCGCTGGTGGATGCCCCGGCCATGGTCCTCGCCGGCGAGGGATGGCATCCGGGGGTGGTCGGCATCGCAGCCTCCCGGATGGTCGAGCGGCACTCCCGGCCGACCATCCTGCTCTCGGTCGACGGCGCCCGCGCCAAGGGCTCGGCCCGGAGCATCCCCGGCTTCGACCTGGTTGCCGCGCTCGGCGCCTGTGACCGGTATCTGGTCCGCTATGGAGGCCACCGCGCGGCCGCCGGTCTCGAGCTCGAGGCTCGCGACCTGGACGCCTTCCGCGATGCCTTCATCGCTCAGGCTGCGTCGGAGATCGACCCCGCGGACCTGGTCCGGATGGAGCGCCTGGACGCCCTGGTGGGCGTCGGCCGCGACGGCATCGGCATGGACCTCGCCCGCCAGCTGGAGAGCCTCGGGCCCTTCGGGATAGCGAATCCCGGGCCCCGGCTCCTGGTTCCCTCCGGCCGCCTGCGCGAGGTCCGCCCCCTGGGCCAAGAGGGCAAGCACTCCCGGTTCCAGCTCGAGAGCGGTGCCGGCCGGGCCGCGGGCGTCGCCTTCGGCATGAATGGCGAGCTCTCCCGCAGGGGGGATCAGCCACTCGACCTCTCCATCGAGCTGGAGGTGGACCGCTGGAACGGCGCGGAGCAGCCCCGGGTGGTGGTGCGCGAGCTTTATCCGCTCGCGGGCCCCGCCGAGGAGGAGCGCTCGGCCCCGTGCGGTGCGGACTGCCCGGCCCCCGGGGGCGAGTGGTGGGACCGGCTCCAGCGCGAGATGGCGAACGCCGCCCAGGGCAGGCCCGGGGCACTCCTCGACGTCAGGCCGGCGGACGGCACTCGGCGCGAGACGATCGACCGGCGCGGTGGAGCTGCGGTGGCCTCGCTCGCGGAGCTGATCTCGAGCGGGGAGCCCGTGCTCGCGATCTGCGCGGATGCGGCGCGGCGAGCCAAGCTGGCCTCGCAGGCGGCGGATCCGCGGCGGTTCGGCGCCGCCCTGCCGAGGATCGCCTGCTGCCGCTGCGGCTCGCGGGGCCTGGATGCGGCCCTCTCGGAGGCACCGTCCGCCGGCTTGGTCCTCGCCGACTGGACGTCACTCGCTCTCCGCCCGGATGCACCGAGCGCCTTCCGTCACGTCGTCCTGATCGACCCCCCACCCAGCGAGCCCCTGGAGGACCTGGCCCGAGCGGCGGATCACTCGACCGCCGTCGGGGCAGGTGCGGGCTCCTATATCCATCTCGCCTGGGGCCCGGCCGAGGCGGACCTCGCCGAGCACCTCCTCGACCGGGAGTGGAACCTGCAGGCCGCGATCAGGGAGATCTGGCGCGGCCTCTCCGCGGCCGGGGGAGAGACGGCGGGCGTGGAGTTGCGCTCCCTGCTCGAGGGCGATTCGACCTATCGCCGGACGCCCGAGCTCGCCGGCCGCTGCGTGCTGGTGCTCACCGAGCTCGGCCTGTGCGAGTGGCGGTCGAATGGCGGCGCTCAGGTGTTGGGGGTCTTATCCTCGGAGAGGACCGATCTGGGGCGATCGCGCGCCTACGGAGCGTGTATCGCCAGCCACCAGGAGGCCGTCCGATTCCTGCGAAGCAGAGCACAACCGAAGTAGCGAGCGCCTCGAAGGCCGAGATGCGGCCCGACGGTGTCGAGCTGCGCGAGGAGGAACGCCCCGGCCACACGCGCGTCGGCGAGCCGCCCGAGAAAACCCTCACGCCTCGGGCTGACTCGATCACCCGCGAGCTGACCGCCGATCAGCGCGCGCTGCTCGGCGACCTGTTCGCTGTCGTCGAGGAGCACAAGTCCGACGTCGGCGAGGCAATCGACCGCCAGGAGATCGAGCGCGCCTTCGCCTTCGCCTGCGAGAGCCACGCCGGTCAGGAGCGCCGCTCGGGCGAGGACTTCATCACCCATCCGCTGGGCGTCGCCCGGATCTGCGCTGGGATGCGACTCGACACCGCCACCCTCTGTGCGGCCCTGCTCCACGACACGGTCGAGGACACCAGCGCGAGCCTCGAGCAGGTTCGCGAGGCCTTCGGCGACGAGATCGCCAACCTCGTCGACGGCGTCACCAAGCTCACCGGGATCACCTTCAAGAGCCGCGACGAGCGGCAGGCGGAGAACTACCGGAAGATGATGGTGGCGATGGCCACCGACGTCAGGGTGATTCTGATCAAGCTGGCCGACCGCCTCCACAACATGCGCACGATCGGCGCTCTTCCCAAGCAGAAGCAGCAAGAGAAGGCGCGCGAGACGCTCGAGATCTTCGCCCCGCTGGCACACCGCCTGGGGATCCACGCGATCAAATGGGAGCTCGAGGACCTCGCCTTCGCGACGCTCCACCCCCGCAAGTACGACGAGATCAAGGAGCTGGTCGCCCAGCAGCGTGCGGAGCGCGAGCGCTACGTCGCCGAGGCCGGCGAGTTCCTCGCCAAGGAGCTCGGGAAGGTCGGCATCGAGGCCCAGATCTCAGGCCGCGCCAAGCACTTCTACTCCATCTACACGAAGATGACCCGCAAGGGGCGGGAGTTCAACGAGATCTTCGACCTGACCGCGATGCGCGTCCTGGTCGGCTCGGTGAAGGACTGCTACGGCGCGATCGGCATCGTCCACTCCCTCTGGAAGCCGCTGCCCGGCCGCTTCAAGGACTTCGTGGCGATGCCCAAGGCGAACGCCTACCAGGCGCTCCACACGACGGTGATCGGCCCCGAGGGCCGCCCCCTGGAGATCCAGATCCGCACCCCGGAGATGCACGAGCTCGCCGAGTACGGCATTGCGGCGCACGTGATCTACAAGGAGGGCTCCTCGTCCGGCGACCCGGGCAAGGAGAAGATGACCTGGCTGCGCCAGCTGATCGAGAACGAACAGCATCAGGGCCCACAAGCCTTCCTGGAAGCCCTCAAGGTCGACCTCTTCGAGGACGAGGTCTTCGTTTTCACTCCGAAGGGTGAGGTGAAGAATCTCGCCGCGGGGTCGACCCCGCTCGACTTCGCCTACTCGATCCACACCGACGTCGGCCACCGCTGCGTGGGGGCAAAGGTGAACGGCAAGATCGTCCCGCTCCACTACCAGCTGCGCAGCGGCGACATCGTCGAGGTGCACACGGCCAAGCAGGGCCGCGGCCCCTCGCGGGACTGGCTCAAGCTCGTGCGGACCACCCGCGCCCGCAACAAGATCCGCGCCTGGTTCTCTCGCGAGGGCCGCGAGGACGCCGAGCACAAGGGCCGGGACGAGCTCGCCACGGCGTTCAAGAAGCGCGGCCTCCCGTATCCGAAGCTCGCCGGATCACCGCTGCTCGTCGACGTGATCCGCGAGATGGGCTTCCGCAAGGCGGACGACTTCTACATCGCCCTGGGCCAGTCGAAGATCTCGACGAAGGTCGTCACCAACAAGGTGATGCAGCGCCTGAAGCGCGGCGAGGCCGTCGAGGAGGAGCCGGCCGAGGGCCTGATCAAGGGGACCGACGAGGCACGTCGGCGGACCCAGGAGGCCACCAGCTTCGGCATCAAGGTGAAGGGGGTCGAGCAGGTCGCCGTCCGCCTTGCCAAGTGCTGCCGCCCGGTCCCCGGCGACGAGATCGTCGGCTACGTCTCGCTGGGGCGCGGGATCACGGTCCACCGCGAGGACTGTCGCAATGTGGCCGCCCTGAAGAAGGCGCCCGAGCGCTTCACCGAGGTGAACTGGGACGGCGACAACGAGTCCTCCTATCGAGTCGAGCTGCAGGTCGACGCCTGGGACCGCAACCGCCTGCTCGAGGATCTCTCCCGGACCTTCGCCGAGGCCGGCCTCAACATCCTGGAGGCGCGCTGCACCACCAAGCATCCGATGGTGAAGAACCGGTTCGTGCTCGAGGTCGGTGACACCGAGCAGCTCAAGGGGTGCATCTCCCGGCTTCGCAACGTCGATTCGGTGTTCGACGCCTATCGCGTCACCCCGACGGCCTAGCGCGATACCAATCCGTTTCGCCCGCCGCTGCGTTATATAAGGCAGAGGATGCCTAGACGCGGGACAGCAGGGAGACGCTTCTGCCTGGCGGTCGCCACAGCGGCGTTCGGGGCGATGACGTATGCGGCGATTGCCCTCGCCGCCTCGGACACGATCGCCACCGCCGGCCCGGCCTCGGAGTACTCACAGCCGACGTACAACACGGACCAGGGCGCCGTCGTGTCATTCCAGAACCAAGGCGTCACGCACAACGTAACGGCACGGCAGAAGGGCCCGGACGGCAAAGCGCTCTTCCGCACCCCGACATTCAGCAATGGGACTCTCTCCGTCGGCGGCACGCAATACCTGCCCGCGGGGGATTACGCCTTCTTCTGCACCGTCCACCCGACTACGATGAACGCCACGCTGCACGTGACGGGGGCCGGAACCCCTCAGGCGCGGCCGTCCGGGACCGCCAAGCTCAAGACCAAGACGATCTCGAAGGCGGTCAAGAAGGGTCTCCTGGTCGCGGTCACCGCCAGCACCCAGGTCAACGGCGCAACGGTCACTGCCAAGCTCGGCAAGGCCAGTCTCGGGAAGAAGACCACCTCGCTGTCCTCCGGCGCTCAGAACGTCAAGCTGAAGCTGAACAAGGCGGGCAAGAGCAAGCTGGGGAACAAGAGCTCGGCGAAGGTCACGGTCACCGTCGACATCCCGTTCGGCGCTCCCGCCACCGCCAAGGCAAAGCTCAAGTAGCGACTTCGGCGGCCCGCCGCACCCGCTCGGCGACCTTGCGCATCTGATCCTCCGATTCGTACTTGGTCCGGGGCCAGAAGAAGCCGCGCAGCCCGTCCTTCGGCTTGCGCGGGACTATGTGGACGTGAACGTGGGGAACGCTCTGGCTGACGACGTTGTTCATGGCGACGAACGAGCCGGGCTTGCGCATCGCCTTCGGGATCGCGACGGACAGCAGCCTGGCGCTCTCGAAGAGCGGGCTGATCAGCTCGTCGGGCAGCTCGCCGAGCGTCGCGTAGTGCTCGCGGGGCACGAGCAGGGAGTGCCCGGGGAAGAGCGGGCGGTTGTCGAGGAAGGCGAGCGTGCGCTCGTCCTCGTAGACCACGTGGGAGGGCTCGTCGCCCGCGACGATCTTGCAGAAGCGGCAATCCGGGTCGGCGGCCATTGGCGGTGGAGCTTAGAAGCGGTAGGGTCGGGCCTGTATGGCGCGCAAGGCGGTAGGGAAGCTGCTCATCGCGGCCGTGCTGGCGGGTCTCGTGGCTCTTGGTCCGGGCGTGGCCGATGCCGGAGTCGCCGTGAAGAGCGGCCTCTACAAGGGCAAGACCGCCCAGCAGGCGGTCACCGATGCCTTTCGGAAGATCCAGTTCAAGGTGAAGAAGGGCAAGGTCATCCTGACCGCCGAGCCGTCGGTCGCCCGGGAGGACTGCGTTTCCACGTCGGTCTTCACGCAGGACGGCAACCCGAAGCACAAGCTCGGCAAGAACGGGACCTTCACCTTCACCCACACTTTCCTCGGCACGAAGATCGACAAGATCCACGGGCGCTTCGTGGCCCCGAACGAGATCCAGGGCTTCGCCCTCTACAACTTCTCCGCCCAGGACCTCTGCTCAGAGGGCAAGTCGAAGGTCAACTTCACCGCGAAGCACAAGTAACCGAGGGACGGCTTCGCCATCAGATCGCGGCCACAGGCGGCCGCCCCACATAGCCGCTCGGGGCTTCGCCCTGATGCGAGGGTGCGCCGCCAGGCGCAACCCGTTTAGTGGAGTGGAGCGGCCTGGTGGCCGCTAGGCGACGACCGTGAGCGCACCCGGCTCGGCCGAGAAGTCGAGCTCGGTGTACTCGCCGATGTAGTCGCCGTCGACCTGCACCGGGAACGGGCGAAGCACGCCGTCCCGGTCCTCGGAGATCGATCGAACCGAGGCCCGGGTGACGTCGTCGAACTCGTCGATCTGCCGGTGCTTGGAGACCTGGAGCCGCTTGCCCAGCGCCCGCGAGGCGATCGGCAGCATGTCTCTCTGCTTGGCGCGCCGGAGCAACGCCATCGAGATCGACCCGTCATCCAGCTCGATGTTCTCGCAGATCCGGATCGGGATGTTGGCGAAGTACGTGAAGGGGTCTGAGTTCTGGGCGATGGCGGTGACGCCCTCGAGCGTCTCGCCCTCCACCTCCAGCTCGAAGCGCACCGGGTCGCGGAGGTAGTGCCTATAGAACGCCGAGATCGCGGCCCAGGTGTAGTACCACTGCCTGGCGCGGGCCTTGAGTCGGGGGTGGGCGTCAACCCGCTTGACGACCGTGGCGTCGAGGCCGACGCCGCAGGCGAAGACGAAGTGGCGGCCGTTGCAGCGGCCGAGGTCGATCTTGCGGGGGCGGAAGTCGTCGGCCAGCCCGATCAGGTGCTCGGTCGCGTCCACCACGTCGTTGGGGATGCCGAGGGTCCGGCAGACGACGTTGGTGGAGCCGCCGGGCAGCACCGTTACCGGGACGTCCGTGCCCGCCAGCCCGTTCGCGACCTCGTTCAAGGTGCCATCGCCACCGAAGGCGACGACGATGTCGTAGCCGCCGGTGCGGGCCTCGCGGCCGATCTCGATCGCGTGCTCGGCGGCCTCGGTGTCCACGGCCTCGACCTCGTAGCGGGCCTGCAGGGCGTACACGACGAGGTTCTTGAGGCGATCGGAGACCGTCGTGGCGTACGGGTTGACGATGATCAGCATCCGCTTCTTCGCCGCGTCGGGCTCGAGCGGAATTGCCGGAGCGGCGGGCGCGGGGTCTCTCTGGGCAGGGGCGATCGTCGGCACGCCTTTCTCCTAACCCCGGCTGAGGACCGGGTTACCACCCGGAATCAGGTCGCCGAGCTGATCGGATGGCGTGTCGGAGGTGGCCTCGTAACGCACGACGTCCCCATCTTCCACCTCGTGAACGTGACCCGCGTTGACGAGCAGGTCGACGTGGCCGATCACCTCGGAGAGGGTGAGGAAGGCCTGGGTCACAGCCACGTCGCCCCAGAGCGCCTGGGCGAGCTCGTGCCCGGTGCGGGGCCGCTCGGCGATCAGGCGGTAGAGCTTCTCGGCCCGCCGCTGGTGCATCGCGAACCGCTCGTCGATCAGCGCGACGTGGTCGGTGATCGGCTCGCCGTGCCCCGAGAGCACGATCCCGGCCGGAAGCTCGCGTGTCCGCTTCAGTGACTCGAGGTAGGCGACCAGCGCCTGGGTGCGCTCACCCGAGCCGTCGAGCGGGCGCGAGATCAGCGGGTTGGAGGAGATGTGCTTGATCAGGTGGTCGGCGGCGATCAGGATCTTCCGGTCGGCGTCCCAGAAGAGGGTGTCCGATGGGCTGTGGCCCGGCCGGTGCTGTACCTCGAGCCGCCGATCCCGCAGCTCGACCACCTCGCCGTCGTGCAGCGGTCGGTCGACGTGCGTCTTGGCCCCCCAGGCGCGGAAGCTGCCGGTCACCTGCCGAAGCGCCCGGACCACCTCCTCCGAGATGCCATGGCGCAGCATGAGCGCGGCCGCCTCCTCGTCGTCGCGCTCGGCGTCGGCGCCGAAGTTCTCCACGAAGGGCGCCAGCAGGTCGAGTGAGGCGACCTCCGCGCCCGATCGCTTGGCGACGATGTCGACCAAGCCGAGGTGGTCGATGTGCTGGTGGGTGATGATCACCAGCTCCAGGTCCTCGATGCCGTGACCGAGCGCCTCCAGCTGACGCTCGAGCTCGTCGAGGGCCTTGCCGGAATTCGGCCCCGAGTCGATCAGCGTGAGGGGTTCGTCCTCGAGGAGGTAGGTGTTGACGCGACCGACCTGGAAGGGGGTGGGGATCCGCAGCACCCGGATGCCGGCGTCAGAGATCCCCTCCCAGACCTCATCCATCAAACGGGTTGCTCCTCGGCTTCGCCTGCGGAGCACCCTCGCATAACTCAGCCACGAATCAACGCCAGCACCTCGTCCCGCTTCGCTTCCATGTCCTCGCGGGAGACGAGCGATTCGAGGTTGAGGCGGAGCAACGGCTCGGTGTTGGAGGGCCGCACGTTGAAGTGCCAGTCGGAGTAGTCGATCGAGACCCCGTCGAGCCTGGTGATCTCCCCGTCCGAGTAGCGATCGGCGATCTCCTCCATCTTGGCCTGCTGGTCCGCGACCTCCGAGTTGATCTCCCCGGAGATGAAGTACTTGGAGCGGAACTCGTCCATCAGGTCGGAGAGCGGGCGGCCCTCACGTGAGACCAGCTCGAGCATGAGCAGGGCCGGCATCGTTCCCGAGTCGGCGCAGTAGAAGTCGCGGAAGTAGTAATGCCCTGAGACCTCCCCGCCGAAGACGGCGCCGGTCTCGCGCATCCGGATCTTGAAGAAGGCGTGTCCGACGCGGCTCAGGTCGGACTTCCCGCCGGCCGCGGCGACGGTGTCGGCCACCGCGCGGCTCGAGCGCGGGTCGTAGAGGATCGTTGAGCCAGGCTTCTTGGCGAGGGCGGCGCGGGCCAGCAGCGCACAGACGAAGTCCCCGTCGGCGAAGCTGCCGGTGTCGTCGATGAAGAAGCAGCGGTCCGCGTCGCCGTCCCAGGCGATCGCGAGATCGAAGCCGCTCTTCTTGACGTGCTCGACGAGCATGCGTCGGTTCTCCTCCAAGAACGGATTCGGGCCGGCCTCGGGGAAGTTGCCGTCCGGCACCCAGCGGCTCGGGGTGACGTCGAGGTCGAGCTGCTCGAGCAGAGGCCCGAC
The DNA here is from genome assembly GCA_036520315.1 of Solirubrobacterales bacterium. GTDB lineage: Bacteria > Actinomycetota > Thermoleophilia > Solirubrobacterales > 70-9 > DASUPK01. The sequence continues at coordinate 24,456 of DATDJZ010000165.1, forward strand.
CATCGGCCCGGCCATGCCGTCGCTGCCGTCGGCCAGGATCCGAAGAGGCCCGATCATCCCGGGATCGATGAGGGAGAGCATGTGCTCGTGGAAGTCGGGATAGATGTCGACCTCCTGGACGCTGCCCCCGCCGGGTGGATCCGGAAGACCTGCTTCGATCTGCGCCCTGACCTCCTGGATGCCGGCGTCCCCCGAGAGGGCGAGGGCGCCCTCCCTCAACAGCTTGACCCCGGTGTACTTCTTCGGGTTGTGCGAGGCGGTGACCATCGCACCTCCATCGAGCTCGCGCGAGCCGACCAGGTAGTAGCTCAGTTCGGTGGCGATCTGACCGGCGTCCAGGACGGCGACGCCCTCCTCGACCAGGCCCCTACGCACACCGTCCGCCATCTCCGGCGAGCTCAGGCGCATGTCATGACCGAGGCCGACGTGCAGCTCCGCGGTCTCCTTCCCACGGATGCGGGCAAGCACCCGCGCGTAGGCGCGTCCGATCAGATGCGCGGTCTCGGCGTCGAGCTCCTCGCCGTAGATGCCGCGGATGTCGTAGGCCTTGAAGATGCCCGGGGGTGGAGCGCTGATAGCCATCGTCAGTCGAACGCTCCCTTCAGCGTCGCGTAGCTGTCCTCGAGCGTCTCGTTCATCACCCGGGTGTCGCCGAGCACCGGCATGAAGTTGGTGTCGCCGCCCCAGCGGGGGACGACGTGCATGTGGATGTGATGCTCGACACCGGCGCCCGCTACTCGCCCCTGGTTGAAGCCGACGTTGTAGCCGTGCGGGGCGTAGCTCGTCTCGAGCGCGGAGATCGCGCGCTGCGCCAGCGACATGATCTCGGCCATCGTCTCGTCGTCGAGTGCCTGGAGCTGCGCGATGTGCTCGTAGGGGGCCACCATCAGGTGCCCGTTCGTATACGGGAACTTGTTGAGGATCACGAAGCAGCGCTCCCCGCGCTTCACGATGAGGTTCGCATCATCGTCCGCGGGATCGAGCGCCGCGCAGAAGATGCATTCCGACTCTTTGTCCTTTGAGGCGTCCTTCACGTACTCGAGCCGCCAGGGGGCCCAGATTCGCTGCACTCCGGGATCGTATTAGTGCGAATGCGCGCGTCCGCTCACCGTGAGCCACGACTGCCGGGTGATGCGGAGGATGACGCCGGTGATGACGATCGCGATCACCGGGTCGGCGAGCGGCAGGCCGACGGCGACGAGGCCGGCGCTGAGCAGCACGCCGAGGCTGACAAAGCCATCGGCCCGAGCGTGATGGCCGTCGGCGACCAGGGCGGGGCTGCCGAGCCGTCGGCCGGCGCCCAACCGGATCTGGGCAGCCGCCTCGTTGCCGGCGAAGCCGACCGCTCCCGCGAGACCGAGGGCGAGGAGGTGGGTGGGAGCGTGGGGGTCGATGATCTTCTCGATCGCGATCACGCCGGCCACGCAGGCGCTGGCGAAGATCGCGAACACCACCGCAAGCCCGGCGTAGCGCTCCGCCCTCGCCGAGCGGAGCGCGAACGCCGCACCAAGCGGGAGGGCCGTGAGCGCGTCCCCGAAGTTGTGGATCAGGTCGGCTAGCAGCGCGACGCTGTGGGTCGCGGCGTAAATGACGGCCTGGATGGCGGCGGTGGCGCCGAGCACGCCGAGCGAGAGCCCGACGGCGCGCAGTCCCTCGCGGGAGCGCTTGATCGAGTCGTCGACCAGGCCGTGAGTGTGCGAGTGCTCGTGGCCGTGCGTGTCCGGGCGCGTCGCCAGGCGGGAGCGGCGGGGGTGTCGGAGATGACGGTGTGGCCCCGCCGAGGGATGCTCGTGCACGTACCCGCCATGCACGTGTAGTGCGGCCTCGGCCATCGGCTCCTCAGAACCAGCCGCGGCGTTTGAAGAAGTAGATCATCCCGCCCATCAGCCCGAGCATGGCGACGATCAAGATCCAGAAGACCGTGCTCGACGAGCTCGCAGGATCACCGCCGCCCGGGAGGCCGACGTTCATTCCCCAGATGCTCGCCACCAGCGTCGCCGGGAGGAACACGATGCTGAACACCGTCAGGATCCGGAGAGCATCGTTGAACTGGTGTGCGATCACCGATTCGTTCGTGTCCTCCAGCGCCTCGACGACCTCCTTGTAGTTCTCGAGCATGTCCCAGATCCGCTCCTGCGCGTCGACGATGTCGTCGAAGTAGATCTCCAAATCCATCTCGGGGGAGAGGTACCGCTCCTTCACCTTTTCGAGATCGCGCAGGACGGGACGCTGGGGGCGGATCACCTTCCGGAAGTTGATGATCTCCTGCTTGACGTTGGAGATGTCCCGCACGATCTCCTCGGAGCGGCCCTCGAAGATCTCCTCCTCGAGCACGTCCAGCTTGTTCCCGATCTTGCGCAGCATCGGGAAGCAGTAGTCGAAGCCGTCGTCGACGATCCGGTAGAGCAGGTATCCGGAGCCGCGGCTGAACAGTTGGTCGCGGAGCTCCTCCTTCTGGCGGCAGCGCTCGAACAGGTACTCGACGGGCTGCAGCGGCTGATTCGGGATCGTGATCAGGAAACCGGCGCCGACGAAGATGTCGAGCTCGCCGGCGTTCAGCCGTCCCGCGGCAGGGTCGAAGATCGGAAACTGGAGGACGATGAAGAGGTAATCGTCGTAGACGTCGATCTTCGGCCGCTGGTTGCGGGAGAGGACGTCCTCGTAATCGAGCGCGTGGAAGTCGAAGTTCTCCTCGAGCCAGGCCTGCTCGAGCGATCCGGGCCGGTCGACCTTCACCCAGCGGAGGCCCTCCGCCGCGATCTCCTCGACCTTGGGCGCCTGGGGCTCAGGCGGAAGCGGCGCGAGCTCGCCGGTGCGGGTCCTGCGCAGTCTGGGGCGAGGGAGGTTCGGCATCTTCCCCACCATCAGACGGGTTGCTCCTCTCGGAGCACCCTCGCGTCAAGTTCGTCGCTTCCATTTCCATCGTCAGCTCACTGTACCCCGACGGGACCCCAACGGGCGCAGTGATTGGCCCGGATGCGCATGTAAATGCGGAACACGGGCGTTGCTATATTGCCCTGCACATAAGCACCACATCAAGAGGGGTGGAGGGACTGGCCCGATGAAACCCCGGCAACCCCCTCGGATCTCGGTCCGAGGAAGGTGCCAACTCCAGCAGGTGTTGCGGTTTTGGTGATGAAGCGCCTGGAAGATGTGGGAGAGCTCCTCGACAGGACCTCCGCCCACTGAAGACCAGGCGGAGGTCTTTCACGTAGAGGAGCCAATGGCGGTCGAGTCTCTGAAATGCAAGGAATGCGGGGAGAGCTATCCGCTCGACGCCCGCTTCGTCTGTGAGCAGTGCTTCGGGCCGCTCGAGGTCTCGTACGACTACTCCGGCTTCGATCCCGAGGAGGCGCGGCGGAAGATCCAGGCCGGCTCGCGTGGCATCTGGCGCTATTCGGACTTCCTACCCTTCGAGAGCCGGCCGAGCGACCCGCTCGAGCCCGGGCTCACACCGCTGATCCGCGCCGACCGGCTCGCCACGCGGCTCGGGCTGGGTGAGGTCTGGATCAAGAACGACGCCGCCAACCCGACGCACTCCTTCAAGGATCGCGTCGTCGCGGTGGCGGTCGCCAAGGCGCAGGAGCTCGGTTTCGAGACCGTCGCCTGCGCCTCGACCGGGAACCTCGCCAACGCGGTGGCCGCCCGCGCGGCCGCGGCCGGTCTGGACTCCTACGTCTTCGTGCCCGCCGACCTCGAGGAGCAGAAGCTGCTCGCGACCGGCATCTACGGCACCAACCTGGTCGGCATCCGCGGCACCTACGACGACGTCAACCGACTCTGTACCGAGCTCAGCCAGACGCACCCCTGGGCGTTCGTCAACGTCAACCTCCGCCCCTACTATTCGGAGGGATCCAAGACGCTCGCCTTCGAGACGATCGAACAGCTCGGCTGGAAGCTACCGGACCGCGTCGTCGCCCCGATTGCCTCCGGGTCGATGTTCACCAAGGTGGCCAAGGGCATGCGCGACTGGATCGAGCTGGGGCTGGTCCAGGGCGATCTGCCGACCTTCTGCGGCGCCCAGGCCCTCGGCTGTTCGCCGGTGGCCACCGCGTTCGCAGAGGGCTGGGACGTCTGCAAGCCCGAGCGACAGCCCGAGACGATCGCGAAGAGCCTCGCGATCGGCGACCCGGCCGACGGCCCCTACGCGCTCGAGCTGGCGCGCGCCAGCGGCGGCGTGATCGAGTCCGTCACCGACGAGGAGATTCGTGGGGGAATCCGTCTGCTCGCCGAGACGACCGGCGTCTTCACCGAGACTGCGGGGGGAGTGACCGTCGCGGTCCTCAGCAAGCTCGCGGAGGCGGGCGAGATCGGTCCGGACGAACGGTTGGTGGCCTACATCACCGGTGAGGGGCTCAAGACCCTCGACGCCGCGCGCGAGGCGTTCCGGATGCACGAGCTCGAGCCGACTCTTGATGCATTCGAGGAGGAGTTCGGGACCGCGGAGGTCTCGGCGTAGTCCGATCGTCGACTGTCAGCGATGACTAAGATTCCCGCCCGACGATGAGCGTCACCGTGAAGATCCCGGCCCAGCTCCGCGCCGCCACCGGCGGTGAGGGCGAGCTCGAGGTGGACGGGTCCACGGTGGGTGAGGCGCTCGACGCGGTCTTCGATCAGCACGAGGGCCTGCGCGAACGGATCACCCAGGATGGTGACCTGCGCCGGTTCGTCAACGTCTACGTATCGGGTGAGGACATCCGCTTCCAGGACGGGCTCGACACCCCCGTCTCCGAGGGCGACGAGGTGACGATCCTGCCGGCGGTCGCCGGAGGCTGATCACCGGTGATCACTCGGCGGACGCGGGTCGCCGCTGGGTTCGTGCTCGCCTCCTTTCTGTTCGCCGGCACACCGACGGCCTCGGCGCAGGTCGGGTCCGGGGCTCTGCGCGCAGACGTCAGCGGCGATCCGTGGCATCTGTCTCTCACCGATGGATCCGGTCAGCCGGTGCTCAGCGAGAACCGGGGTCTCGGCACCGGGCCGACGGGAACCCTCGGTTTCAGCACAGGAACCGGTTGGTCCCACGCGACACGGGTTGCGTCAGGCGGGATGCAGGGCGGGGCGTTCGTGGCCCAACTGGAGACGACGGATCCGACCCACGGCATCCAGGTTCGGATCGAGCCGCAATCGGACGGGATCATCCACCTGACCGCCTCGGTGACCGGGCCGTCGGCGGGGGTGACGGCGATCGGGATCGGCTTCGATGCCCGGCCGGCGGAGCGGTTCCTCGGCTTTGGTGAGCGCTCCAACGCGGTGGACCAGCGCGGCAACGAGGTCGAGAACTACGTCTCGGACGGTCCCTACGCGCCGGCCGACCGCCCGTTGATCGGACCTTTCATCCCTCCCCAGGGGTGGGATCCGCGCGACGACGCCACCTACTTCCCGGTTCCGTGGCTGCTCTCGACCGCCGGCTACGGGGTACTGCTGGGAAACGACGAAACCAGCTACTTCCGGCTGGGGAGCTCCGAGCCGTCGGCCTGGAGCGTCGAGGCGGAGTCGACGAGCCTCGACCTGCGCTTCCTCGCCGGGCCCTCACCCGCGGACGCGCTGCGCCGCCTGACCGAGCTGACCGGCCGCCAGCCGCCGGCGGCCGCGCCCTGGGTATTCGGGCCCTGGTACCAGCCCACCGGCTCCGACCAGCTGGCCCAGGCGCGGAGCATGCGGTCCGCCGATGTTCCGGGGTCGGCGGTCAACACCTTCCTGCACTACCTGCCCTGCGGGGCGCAGCAGGGGGTCGAGTCCCAGCAGCCGCCGTTCACCGCCGGCTTCCACGAGCTCGGCTACGCGATCACCACCTACTTCAACCCGATGATCTGCACCAGCTATCAGCCGGCCTACTCTCAGGCCGCCGCCGCGGGCGTGCTCAACACCAACCAGCTCGATCTGCCGTACGTCTACAACCTAAACACGGGCAACCTGTTCAGCCCCGTCTCGCAATTCGATTTCACGGCGCCTGGAACCCAATCGTTCTGGAACCGGCTGATCGGCGAGGCGGTCGGGCACGGCTACGACGGCTGGATGGAGGATTTCGGCGAGTACACGCCGCTCGATGCCAGGTCCGCCGACGGCACGCCGGGGACGCAGATGCACAACCGCTATCCGACGCTCTACCACTGCGCGACGTTCGACTATGCGCGCGGCGCCCCGCACCCGGTGGCGCCGTACGTCCGCTCGGGATGGACCGGTACGCAGCGCTGCGCCCAGATCGTCTGGGGCGGCGATCCGACCACCGACTGGGGCTACGACGGGCTGGACTCGGCGATCAAGCAGGCCCTCTCACTGGGAACGTCGGGGATTTCGCGGTGGGGCTCGGACATCGGCGGCTACTTCGGCGCGCTCGGGGGGAAGCTGACGCCCGAGCTGCTCACCCGGTGGATCGAGTTCGGCGCGGTCTCCGGCGTGATGCGGACGGAGGCCAACGGCTTCAACCTCGGCCCCAACACCCGCCCGCAGATCTTCGACCCCGGGATCCTGCCCGTTTGGCGCCGTTACGCAAGGCTCCGCACGCAGCTCTACCCGTACCTGCTTGCCGCTGACGGCAACTACCGCCGGACCGGCATGCCGCTGATGCGTGACCTCGCCCTGGTCTACCCCGGCGACGCCACCGCCGCGGGACACGAGGACGAGTTCATGTTCGGACCCGATCTGCTGGCAGCACCGGTGCACCAACCGGGCCAGACACGCCGTGAGGTCTATCTGCCGGCAGGCCGGTGGATCGACTTCTGGCGCGCCCTCAGCTACCGAAGCGGTGATGGGTCACTCCGCCTGCGTCCAGCCAAGGAGCTGAAGGGCGGGCGCATCGTCAGCGCTCCGGCGCCGCTCGAGGAGCTGCCCCTGATGGTGCGGGCGGGCGCGATCCTGCCGCTCCTGCCGGCGGACACGCAGACGCTGGCGGGATACGGCACGGAGTCGACGGTGGGACTGGATGACGTCGGGAAGCGTCTCCACCTGATCGCCTTTCCTCGCGGGAAGTCGAAGTCGCCATTCGGGGAGAACGGTGGGCTGCGCTCAAAGGAGCGCAAGCACTCGTGGAAGCTGACGATCCGGCGCGCGAAGCGCTACCGGATCACCCTGGATGCGTCCCTGACCACCCTGCGCCACAAGCTCAGGCCGTGCGAGGTGCGCCTCGATGGTCACAAGCTCAGTCGCAAGACGTGGTCGGTGAAGAAGGGGGCGCTGACCGTCCGGTTCCGCACGAAGGGCAAGGTCGCGCACCTGGGCGTCCTCGATCGCGCGCGCTGCCGGCCATCTGCGAGCGGGTAGGGATTCGTCGCGAAGCGTGCGAAACGTCTGCATCGTCTGAGTGCCAGGATGCGGAGCCGATGGCTGCCCAGGTCGCGACCGACGTCGACTTCGACAGGGTCGTCGACACCATTGCCGCCGCCTTCTATGACGACCCGCTCTGGTCCTGGGTGTTCCCGGATCCCGAGCTGCGTCGCGAGCAGCAGGCGACGATGTTCGGCTTCTACGTGACCAGCTCGCTGCCCGCCGGATCAGTCCTGATTGCTGACGAGCACGCCTCGGCCGCGATCGTCTACACCCCACCGGGAGAACCCGAGCTGACCGCGGAGGTCGAGGCGCGGGTCGAGCCCTTTCTGAGAGATGCGCTCGGGTCGCACTCCGGGCAGGTGCTCGAGACCCTCGAGCGCTTCGAAGCCGCGATCCCGGATGGGCCGCCCTTCTACTACGTCAGTTTCCTTGGCACCCATCCGGATGCCCGCGGGCGCGGACTGGGCATGGGGCTGTTGGCGGAGGTCTGCCGGCAGGCGGACACGGACGGAAAGCCGGTCTACCTGGAGTCGACCAACCCGGACAACAACCTGCGGTACGAGCGGCAGGGCTTCGAGCCCCGCGATGAGTTCTGGACCCCCGAAGGAGAGCGGATCGTCACCACCATGTGGCGCGACCCGCGCTGACTCCTACAGCGCGCCCGGCAGGATTTGAACCTGCGGCCTCTCGCTCCGGAGGCGAGCGCTCTATCCACTGAGCTACGGGCGCGGGGTGCCAAGTTTAGGCTTGGCACGCCATGGATCTCTCGGTCGTCTTCCTCGGCACCGGCGGCTCCGTGCCCTCCGCGCGGAGGGCGACCGCTTGCGTGCTGATCCGCTCGGGCGGGACCCGGATGCTGGTGGACGCGGGGGAGGGGGCGCAGCGCCAGATGATCAACTCGACCGGGCTGGTCCACGTCGACGACATCTACATCACCCACTTCCACGCCGACCACTACCTGGGCCTGCCCGGCCTGCTCAAGACCTACGACCTGCTGGAGCGCCAGGCGCCGCTGCGCATCATCGGGCCGCCTGGGCTGATCGGGCTGTTCGAGGCGCTGCGGCGGATCTTCGGCAAGCTCCGCTACGAGGTCGAGCTGGTCGAGCTCGAGCCGGGGGAGGCGCTCGCCCACGACGGCTTCGAGATGCGTGCCTTCGCCGTCGAGCACGGGATGAAGGCTCTCGGCTATGCGTACGTGGAGCCGGAGCGCCCCGGGCGCTTCGACGTCGACGCCGCCCGCGGGCTGGGAATCACCGACGACCGCGACTTCGGCCGCCTCCAGAGGGGCGAGACGATCTCAGTGATCGGCTCGGAGGTGCGCCCGGATGAGGTGATGGGAGAGCCCCGCCAGGGACGAAAGGTCGTGATCACGGGGGACACCGCGCCCTGTGAGATGACGCGAGTCGCGGCGCACGCGGCGCAGCTGCTGGTCCATGACGGCACGTTCGCGGTGGAGGAGTCCGCCCGTGCCGCCGACACCGGCCACTCGACCGCCCGCGACGCCGCCCAGCTCGCGGCGGAGGCCGAGGTCGGCATGCTCGCGATCGTGCATGTCTCCTCCCGCTACAACGTCTCCAGGGTCCTGGACGAGGCGCGCGAGGCTTTCGAGAACACGGTTGCACCGCGCGACTTCGACCTGGTCGAGATCCCGTTCCCGGAGCGGGGCGACCCGCACCTGGTTCCGGAGGGAGCGAAGCAGCGGGCAGAGCCGCAGGCCGAGCCGGCGCCGACCGTCGACTAGCCCGGTGCCGCGACGCCGGCGATGGCGTCCGCCACGGCCGGCGCCTGGTCCTCCTGGAGGAAGTGCTTGGCCGAGATCACCTTCGCCTCGATGCCGAGGGCGTCCTCCAAGGCGCGGCGCCGGTCCTCGCCCAGCGCCGGGTCACGATCTGACCAGAGGATCGTCGCCGGCCAGCCGGCCTCCCTGAGCCCGTCGCTGTAGAAGCGCTCCTTCTCCTCGGTGAGCTCGAAGCCGCGAACGATCTTGCGGAAGGAACGGCCGCCGCCGCTGCGGTGAAGGAGGGCGAAGTGCGCGTCGACCTCGTGAGCGAGGGTCGCGGAGCGATCCCCGATTCCCTGCGTGTAGAAGAGCCAGCGTGCGACCGGGGGGCGGATCGTCGCGACCCAGAGCGGTCCGATCAGCGGCGGCGCGGCCAGGTCCATCGTCCAGACCCGCCGGAAGTGCGCGACGTCGATCAGGGTGTCGAGCACGGTCAGCGACCGAACGCGATCCCGGTTGCGAAGCGCCCACTCGAGGCCGATCGGTCCACCGATGTCGTGCAGGACGAGATGGCAGTAATCGATGCCCAGGGCTTCGATCGCCCCTCCGGTCCAGCGGCCCAGCCCCGACCAGGTGTAGTCGAAGCCCTCGGGCTTCTCCGCGAGGCCCATTCCCGGCAGGTCGAAGGCGCCGCCGCGCAGCCCCCGCTCAGCGAGCAGGGGCAGCACCTTTCGGTAGAGGAACGAGCTGACCGGGATCCCGTGCATGAGCACGACCGGCTCGCCGTCGCCCTGCTCGCGGACGAAGCTGCGAACACCGCCGGCCTCGAACTCCCGGCCCGCGGCCCTGTGTACTTCGATTGCCTCCGCAACCTGCGGCTTCACGACCGGAGATCGTCGCATCCCGCTGCTACGCTGGCGCGGCAAGCCCCTTTAACCCGGTCCCGTGAGGCCAGGAAGGAGCAAGGCAGTGAGCGACGAGAGGGTCGTGCTCGATCACGACGATCTGCGGCGGACGCTGGTCCGTATCGCCCACGAGATCGTCGAGAAGAACGAGGAGTCGGATCGGCTGGCGCTGGTCGGCATCCACACGCGCGGCGCCGTGATCTGCCGCCGCCTGCACACGCTCGTCGGCGAGCTCTCGGGTACCGACGTTCCCCTCGGGGACCTCGACATCTCCTTCTACCGCGACGACATCGAGCGCCGCGAACCGCGCGACGCCCCGGTCGTCCACGACTCGCATCTCGACTTCGACCTCGCCCGCCGCACGGTCGTCCTGGTGGACGACGTGCTCTACACCGGCCGCACGGTACGGGCAGCGATCGACGCGCTCTTCGATTACGGCCGTCCCGCCCGCGTACAGCTCGCCGTGCTCGCCGACCGGGGCCACCGGGAACTGCCCATCCGCCCCGACTACGTCGGCAAGAACCTGCCGACGGCGCCGGGCGAGCGGGTGAACGTCCGGCTCGAGGAGACCGACGGCGTTGACGAGGTCGCGATCACCCCGGCCGATACAGCGGCCCTGAAGGAGGACGCATGAAGCACCTGCTCGGAGTGGACGATCTCTCGCGGGAGGAGATGGACCGCATCCTCGAGCGGGCGGACAGCTTCGCCGAGGTCGGCCGCCGCGACATCAAGAAGGTGCCGACCCTGCGCGGCCGCACGATCGTCAACCTCTTCTACGAGGCCAGCACCCGGACCCTCTCCTCCTTCGAGCTCGCCGCCAAGCGGCTCTCCGCCGACGTGGTCAGCGTCAAGTCGGCGGGCTCGTCGGTCGACAAGGGCGAGTCGCTGAAGGACACGGTCGCGACGCTCTCCGCCTACGACCCCGCGGCGATCGTGATCCGCTCCCCGCACGCGGGCGCCGCCGGACTGGTGGCCCGCTGGACGGAGGCCTCCGTGATCAACGCTGGCGACGGCAAGCACGAGCACCCCACCCAGGCCCTGCTCGACGTCTTCACGCTTCGCCAGCGCCTCGATTCGCTCGAGGGCCTCGAGATCTGGATCGTCGGCGACGTCCTCCACAGCCGCGTGGCCCGTTCCTGCCTGCTCGCCTTCCAGAAGATGGGGGCGCGGGTGACCGTCTGCGGGCCGCCCACCCTGATCCCGCGCGGGATCGAGGCACTCGGCTGCGCGGTCTCCTACGACCTCGGCGGGCTGGGTGACGCAGACGTCGTCTACGCCCTGCGGATGCAGCGCGAGCGGATGGGCGAGAGCTTCGTCCCCTCCCTTCGCGAGTACGCCGCGCGGTACCAGATCGATTCGCGCCGGCTGGGCTCGCGCCAGCTGCTCATGCACCCGGGCCCGGTGAACCGCGGCGTCGAGCTCGCGCCGGAGGTGATCGACTCGCCGCAGTCCCTGATCACGGCCCAGGTGGAGAGCGGGCTGGTGGTCAGGATGGCGATCCTCTATGAGCTGCTCGCGGGGAGCGACCGGGCCCGGCCCGAGCGGGGTCCCACGCCGGCGGATACCCCGACGATCGGTCAGCCGGCATGAACGTCGCGGCGAACGGATCTGCTGGTGCGGGCGAGGCCCCCAGGCTGATCGCGAGGCCGGCGTCGCCCGCGAACCTGATCGTGCGCGGTGCCCGCCTCTTCGACCCCCGTACTGGCCTCGATGCGACCAGAGACCTCGTCGTTCGCGAGGGCGAGATCGCGGAGATCGCCGAGCCCGGCGCGGCCCCCGAGATCGAGGGGGCGGAGACGGTGGACGGCGAGGGCTTGCTCGGCCTGCCCGCCTTCATCGATCCCCATGTCCACTTCCGGGTTCCCGGCCAGGAGCACAAGGAGGACCTCGAGACCGGCACGCGCTCGGCCGCCGCCGGCGGCTATTGCGCCGTGATCGCCATGGCCAACACATCGCCCCCGATCGACTCGGCCGCGGTGCTCGGCTCGGTCCGCGAGCGGGCCGAACGCGAGGCCTCGATCCCGGTCGGCTTCATCGCCAACGTGACGCGGGAGATGGCGGGAGCCGAGCTCACCGAGATGGCGGAGATGCACGATGCCGGCGCGATCGGGTTCTCGGACGATGGGCTGCCGATCGCAAACGCGCGGGTGCTGCGCCGGGCCCTGCAGTACCGGCGGCTCGCGGGCGGGCTGATCGCACTCCATGAGGAGGACCCCGACCTCTCTGCCGGCGGGGTCATGCACGAGGGGGAGGTCTCGGCCGCTCTCGGGATGGCCGGTGTGCCCGCGGTCTCGGAGTCGACGATGATCGCTCGCGACTGTTCGCTGGCGCTCTTCGAGGACGCCCCGATTCACGTCCAGCACCTCTCGGCGCGCGCCTCCGTCGAGGAGGTCGCGCAGGCCAAGGCCGCGGGCGTGCGAATCACCTGCGAGGCCACGCCGCATCACCTGACCCTCACCGACGAGGCGGTCCGCAGCCTCGACGCCCGCTTCAAGATGAACCCGCCACTGCGAAGCGAGGACGACCGGCAGGCGCTGATCGACGGGCTGCGGGACGGGACGATCGACTGCGTCGCCACCGACCACGCCCCGCATGCCGAGGAGGAGAAGGAGGTCCCCTTCGAGGAGGCGGCCTGGGGGGTTACCGGGCTGGAGACCGCCTTCGCCGCGCTCTACACCGACCTCGTCCTCCCGGGCCTGCTGCCGCTGGAGATCCTGGTGGAGCGGATGACCTGCGGCGGCGAGCCGTTCGGCATCGAGGCCCCCAGGCTGGAGGTCGGCGCCCCGGCGAACGTGACCTTGATCGATCCCGAGCTCACCTGGACCGTGGGCGAGGACGGCTATGAGAGCCGCTCCTCCAACAACTGCTTCGGCGGGCGGGAGCTGACCGGCCGGATCCTGATGACGGTCGCCCGTGGGCAGGTCGCCTTCCGGCAGCGTTCCTTCGCCATGGGGGTCGCGTCTTGAACGGCAAGCTGGATCCTGGGAGGACGACCCTGATCGTGGTGGACGTCCAGGAGGCATTTCGCAAGGCGATCCCGGATTTCGACCGGATCGCCAAGGCCGTCGCGACGCTGATCGAGGGCGCCAGCATCATCGGGGTCCCGGTAGTCGCGACGGAGCAGTATCCGAGGGGCTTGGGGGAGACCGTGCCCGAGGTGGCCGAGCACCTCCCCGATGACGTTCAGCCACTGGAGAAGGTGGTCTTCGCCGCCTCGGAGGCCGAGGGCTTCGACCTCGAGGGCCGCGATCAAGCGCTGGTCTGCGGGATCGAGACACACGTCTGCGTCAACCAGACTGCGCTCGACCTGCTGGCCGACGGCATCGACGTGCAGGTCGCCGAGGACGCGGTGGGCTCTCGCACCGACGAGAACAAGGGAGTCGGCCTTCACAAGATGGAGCGTGCGGGCGCCGAGATCACCAGCGTCGAGACGGCGCTTTTCGAGCTGCTCGGGCGCGCCGGCACCCTGGAGTTCAAGGAGATCCAGAAGCTGATCCTCGACTTCGCGCCCAACCCCGAGGCCGTGATGCGAGGGTCCTCCGCCGGTGTAGCCAAGGAGGAACCCGTTTCATGATGGGCTATGTCCTGCTCGAGGACGGCACTCGGTTCGACGGCGAGCTGCTGGGTGGGAGCGGTGAGATCACCGGCGAGGTCGTCTTCAACACCTCGATGACCGGCTACCAGGAGGCCGTCTCCGACCCGTCCTACGCCGGTCAGATCATCATCTTCACCTATCCGCTGATCGGCAACTACGGGGTCTCCGGGGACGCGATGGAGTCCGAGCGGGTCCAGGCGCGCGGCGTGATCATGCGGGAAGGCAAGAACGGCGAGGACGCCGCGACCGCCGAGGGCGGCTGGCTCGACTGGCTGCGCGACCACGGCGTGGCCGCGATCGACGGAATCGATACGCGGGCCTTGGTCCGCCAGATCCGCGACCGGGGCGCGATGCGCGGCGGGATCTTCCCGGCGGAGCTCGCTGAGGCGGAAGCACGGGAGCGGATCGAATCGGAGCCCCCGATGGAGGGCGCCGACTTCGCGCGCGAGGTGACCCCGCCTGAGCCGGTCGAGATCGATGGAGATGGCCCGCACGTCGTCGGGATCGACACCGGCATCAAGCTCTCGATCATCAGGCAGCTGCG
>DATDJZ010000166.1:0-2173 GCA_036520315.1 Solirubrobacterales bacterium
CAGGCCACCCAGGTCGCTGTGGCGGGCCTGATCCACCAGCCCGGGCAGGGCCTGGCTGAAGTTCCGAACTCCGTCAACGACGGCCTGCGACAGAACAACGACGAAGCCGATGCCGAGGACGACTATTCCCAGCACCAGCACCGTGGCGCACAGCCCCCGGCCCCACGGCAGCCGCCGCTCCATCAGATCCACGACGGGCGAGAGAACGGCGACGCTGAACGCCGAGACGAAGATCAGCAGCAGGACGTCGCCGATCGAACCGAGCGCGAAGGCGATGGCCACGATCGCAGAGATGGTGATGATGGTCCGAATCGAGATCGAGACCTCGACTTCGCGACGCGCCTGCCGCGTCGCCCCGCTCACGGTCATTCCTCCCAGCTGAGCTCGATCTCGAGCTCGACGCGGCCGCCCTCCGACCTGGTCGCGAACTTCAGGGCAACGTGGTCGGCCGCCGGGATCGAGACTTCCTCGTCGTCTCCGAGCTTCAGGCGTCCGCCTGTGGTGAGCGCATATGCGATGTCCGTCAGGCGCTCCGCGGCCTTCTGACGTGAGAGCCGGTCCAGGCTCCGGTTGACGCTGCTCATTGACGGGGCCTGATCTGGATCGGCTCCATATCCGACCCAGGGCGAAGCGAAAGGGTCACCTCGAGAGCGCCGTCTTCCAGCCTTGTGTCGATCTTCGTAGCGTCAATCCGGGCAGGAAGGGCAAGCGAGCGGGAGAAGGGCCCGCATCGCCGTTCCTCACGGAGGTACGACGCATCCTCTGCCTCATCAGGTTCCGGCCTCTCTCCTGAGATCGTCAGCGTGGCTCGAACAACCGCAGCTCAGTGCCGTTCCTCGCGCCAAGGAGGAGCAGTGCTCGGTCGGCTGATTCTGTCTCTGTAAACCGAGCGGGCCTGAATCACCCAGATCGGATGATGCTGGGTCACCAGATTTGCTCTTACGGTCGGCGGGCATACGAACCTCGAAGGAGGTTGACATGGGTGCATCGGACCAATTTGTCCGCCCTATTAGACAGGTTGGGTGAGCTTTCGGCTCGGGCCAAGGAGGCCGAGGACCGCGCCGCGGACGCGCGGGACAAAGGAGAAGGGTGACCTTGAAAAGGACGTCGCGACCGCTCGCGACTCTGCTCAGGCCCGCTCCAAGAGGCTTGGCGAGTCTGTGGACGCAAGCAAGGACGAGATCTCGGCCTCGTGGAGCGATGTGCAGCGCTCGTGGAACGAGCATGTCGCGAAGATCCGAGAAGACATCGAGGCGAAGAAGGCTGAGCCGATGTGCACCGAGCCGAGCGGCGTGCCAAAAGGAGAGTGGACGACGCGGAGGTCGCGGTTCAGTTCGCCTACAGCGCGATCGAAGAAGCCGAGTACGACGTGCTCGAGGCTCAAACTGGCACTGGACGAGGCGGCCGAGCTTTCGGCGGGCTGACCGTTTACTTGAGTGGCGCGCGGGCCAGAACTCGACTTCGCGCGCCACTCAATTTCAGCCGGCACGCGACCACGTTGCGACTTCGCTTGTTCTCTGGTCGGCTCGTGCTCAACCGCGTTTCCCACAACGGAACGCAAGCAAAGGAGGAAGGAAATGGAAGCATCCAGATCAGTCCGGGAGAGAGAGCCGTCAGATTGGGCGATCTTCGCCGGTATCGTCCTGGTGGTCGTCGGTTCACTCGATGCGCTCTGGGGACTGGCGGCGATCCTCGAAGACAAGAACGTGATCGTCGGCGGCAACGGGGTGATCATCTCCAATGCCACGACCTGGGGCTGGGTGTATCTGATCCTGGGTTCGCTCGTGGCCCTGTCGGGGGTGGGGCTGTTTGCCCGCAGCGACGCGGCGCGCTGGGCTGCGGTCTTCTTCGTCTCGCTGAACGCGATCGCACAGATCGTCTGGTTCCCCGCAGCACCGCTCTGGGCGTTCCTGATCATCGGCCTCGACGTGTTGATCCTCTACGGGCTCACGGAGGGCTGGAACGAGGACTGGGACTAGGCCCGACGGCTTCCGAGGGGCGGTCCGCACTTGCTGCGGGCCGCCCTGCAGCCGCCGGAATCGGTTGAGATTCGCCGCTTTGGCCGAGAAGCGGCCGATAACTATTTGCTTGTGCGGACAAGGCCGGACGTACTAGCTTGGAGTCACGACCGAAGGGAAGCGGTGCCGACGACTCGAATCACCCCGAGCGAGCG
>DATDJZ010000167.1:0-8904 GCA_036520315.1 Solirubrobacterales bacterium
GGCTGGAAGCCTCCGGAGATCGAGGACGGGACGCCGGGTCCGAAACAGGAGATGTCGATCTGCGATCCGGACCGTCATTTCCTGACGATCGCCGAACTCGAGGATCTGTGATCAAATCGCGTCCGGGTGGCACCTGAGGCAGGCTCGGAACCCATCGCTGCGGGCCGCGCCCGCTGTCCGGTAGAAACGCACGTTCTCGCGGTTGGGCGTTCGAGCCGGACATCCGGACCGGCAGTAGATCCCAGTCGTCGTCACCGCCGCGATGAATTCGCCCGCGAAGCTCTCGTCCCTCGTCTGCATCACCAGGTAGCGCTCTTCAAAGTCCATTTCGGCCTCCTTGGTTCGACTCTCGGTACCGCTGACGAAACGCAGCGACGGCGGCGGGTGTGAGATCCGACCCCCGGGGATCGCCGCGCCAAGACTCCGAGACGGTTCGAGGACGATCCTCTTTTCCTGCAACCGCGATTGCAGGAAGTGGTTTTTTTTGGGACCGATTCCGGCCCTGCCGGCAGCCCCGCAAACCGCATCGGAATGCGGTTTTCAGGCCTTCCGGGAGCCGGCTAGCAATTCCGTCCGACGGATCGAGTCAAATTCCGCTGGCCACGATGTGTTGCAAAGTGGGACAGAGTGGGTTAGCGTGGCGACGAAGAGTTGGTCATAGGGCCGGGGTGATGAGGCTCCTCCCACCTCACCACCCCGGCCCGCTCCGAACTTCAGTTGACGTGAGGGTGCTCCGGAGGCGAAGTCGAGGAGCAACCCGTTTAAGGGAGGTCCGGAGAAGAGGAAGCCCACTTTGTCGTTTCTCGGTCAGTACGAGCACAACCTCGATGCGAAGGACCGCCTCACGGTCCCGTCGAGGTTCCGCGCGGCGCTGGCTGACGGAGTCGTTCTCGCCAAGGGACTCGAACCCTCCGTCTGGGTGTTCGCTCCCGCGGGCTACGAGCGCTTCACCCAGCAGTTCCTCGGCAAGACCAACCCGCTGGGCCGGCAGGGCCGCATGATGCGCCGCCACTTCCACGGCGGCGCCTTCGACGACACGCTCGACTCGGCGGGCCGCATCCGGCTGCCGAAGAAGTTGATCGAGCACGCCGCCCTGGGGGAGGGCCCCTGCGTGATCGTCGGCTCCGACGACTGGTTCGAGATCTGGAACGCCGAGCGCTGGGCCGCCTACGAGAAGGAGATGGCGGAGGAGGTTTCGGGAGTGGCGGAGAACCTCTCCGAGGACGAGCGAGGAGGCTGAGATGGGCACCGCGACACACCGCGTAGTGGGATCGCCCACATATCCGGCGGCCACAAACACCGCCGCCGGATCAACGAACCTTTCCTATGTGCCCCAGGAACACGAACCCGTTCTCGCCGAGGAGCTCGCCGATCTCCTCGACCCCCGCCCGGGCGAGACCTTCGTCGATGCCACCTTCGGCGGGGGCGGCCATGCGCGCCTGATCGCCGAGCGGCTCGGCTCCGACGGTGAGCTGATCGCCGTCGACCGCGACCCGGCCTCCGAGGAGCGCTGGAGGCAGTTCTCTACCGAGGTGCCGAGCCGCGCCCGCTTCCTGCGCGCGGACTTCGTCGCCGCCCTGGAGGGGCTGCACGGTGAGGGCGTCCGGCCCGACGGGATCGTCTTCGACCTCGGCACGTCCTCGATGCAGGTGGATGCCTGGGAGCGCGGCTTCTCCTACGCCTACGACGCACCGCTCGACATGCGGATGGACCCGACGCAGAGCCTCTCGGCCGCGACCGTCGTCAACGAGTGGCCCCAGGACCGTCTGGCGCGCGCGATCCGCGAGTTCGGCGAAGAGCGTAGGGCGGGCTCGATCGCGCGCGAGATCGTCAGGCGCCGCCCGATCGAGACGACCGCCCAGCTGGTCACCGCGATCAAGGCGGCCATTCCACCCTCGGAGCGGTTCGGCCGGGGGCATCCGGCGAAGCGCACCTTCCAGGCCATCCGCATCGCCGTCAACGGCGAGCTCGACGCCCTCGACCGCGCCCTGCCGCTCGCCTGGGACATCCTCGCGATGGGCGGCCGCCTCGGCGCGATCTCCTTCCACTCGCTCGAGGACCGGCGCGTCAAGCGCTTTCTGGCCGACCGCGCTCGCGGTTGCGTCTGCCCGCCGGAGCTTCCGGTCTGCGTCTGCGGCCGCGAGCCGGAGGCAGAGCTGCTCACCAAGCGCGCCGTCTCTCCCGGCGCCGAGGAGCTGGAGCGGAACCCCCGCGCGGGCTCGGCGCACCTCCGGGCGGCGCTCAAGATCCGCGAGGACCGTGGGGACTGATGGAGGCGGCCACAGCACTCCGTGAAACGGGTCGCGCCTCGGCTTCGCCTGCGGCGCGCCCTCGCACTAAGGCGACGCGCCCCGCGCCCCGGACCAAGCCCCGCCGCAAGGCCGCCCGGGCGAAGCGGCGGGCGCGGCCGGCCAAGTCGTCGGCGCGTGCATCGCAGCCGTCCGCCGGCAGGCTGATCAGGCCGGCGATGGCCGGCGCCGCGCTCTTCCCGCAGGCCGCGGTGCGCAGCGCGGGCGCGGTCCGCGACCTCTCCGACTCGGGCCTGATCGTCCGCCTCACCCGCGGCAGGGGCTGGATCGCCGTTCTCTGCACGCTGCTCGGCGGCATCGTCGCCCTCAACGTGCTCAGTCTCAGCCTCACCGCCGGCTCCGGCCGCACCTCGCTGCAGATCGACGAGCTGAAGAACGAGGTCTCCTCACTGCAGGCGCAGATCGAGGAGAGGCTCTCCGCCGTCAAGGTCGAGGCCGAGGCCGTGAGGCTCGGGCTCGCCAATCCCGACCCGAAGGCGATCACCTTCCTGAACGCGAAGGAAGCCGACGCCAGGCGCGTGGCGCACCTGCTCGCCACCGACGGCTTCCTGCTGGCGCCGAGCCAGCCGTCGAGCTACCCGGCGCCGGGCACCTCCTACGCCCCCATCCCCACCGCCAGCCCGCCCACCACGACCACCGCAGAGACCACGACCGCCGCGCCCACCACCACGGTGCCCCCGAGTACCACTCCGTCCACGAGCGGCGGGGCGGGGGGTGGCTCCTCGGGCAGCGGCACGCCGTCCAGCGGCAGCTCGAGCGGGTCGTCCACGGGCACGACCGGAGGCGTGGGGCTCTAGGAGCCCTGGGCCCATGCGGGGGATAGACCGCCGGCTCGGGCTGCTCTTCTGCGGGTTCCTGCTGATCTTCTCGTTCGGGATCGCCCGCTCGTTCTGGCTGCAGGGCGTGAGGGGCGGAGCGCTGCGGGCTGAGGCGCGCAGCCAGCAGGTAACCCAGGTCACCGTCCCGGGCCAGCGTGGCCGGGTCCTCGATCGCGATGGCAGGGTGCTGGCGTCGTCCGAGGACGCGGCGGACGTGATCGCCACCCCGTACCAGGTCGAGAACGTCGGGCAGACCGCGCTTCGCCTGCACGACATCCTCGGCGAGCCGACCACGGACCTGGTCTCGAAGCTCGGCGACCGCAACTCCGGCTTCGAGTACCTGGCGCGGAAGGTTGACGCGAGCACAGCCGCCAGGATCAAGAAGCTCGACATCGCCGGGGTCTCGACCGTTCCCACCAGCCGCCGCCTCTATCCCCAGGGTGAGATGGCCGCGCAGGTGATCGGGGCAGTCGGAACCGACAACCAGGGCCTCACCGGGCTCGAGCACTCCGAGAACGACGTCCTGGGCGGCGCGAGCGGCGAGCAGGACGTTGTCCATGACGCCCTCGGTCGGCCCCTGCGGATGGAGACCGTGAAGCCGGCGAGCATCGGCGAGGACATCCAGACTACGCTCGACGCCGCGATCCAGGGGAAAACCGAGGAGGCCCTCTCCGCGGCGGCCGAGCGCTACGGGGCCAAGGGTGCGAGCGCGATCGTCATGAACCCGAACACCGGCGAGATCCTCGCGATGGCGAACTGGCCGGGCTTCGATCCCAGCGACCTCCAGGATGCGACCTCGGACGAGCTCGAGAACCGGGCGACCGGCTTCACCTACGAGCCGGGCTCCACCTTCAAGGCCTTCACCGTCGCCTCGGCGCTCTCGGACCACGTGGTGACGCCGCACTCGAGCTTCTACCTGCCACCGGAGATCCACGTCTACGACCGGACCATCGGCGAGGCCCACCCCCGCGGGGCGGTCACCCTGACCACGGCCCAGATCCTCGCCGAGTCCTCGAACGTGGGCGCGGTGACGATCGGGATGAAGGAGGGCGGGACCCGCTTCTCAGAATGGATCAATCGCTTCGGCTTCGGCCGGCCGACGGGCGTGGACTTCCCGGGCGAGGAGCGGGGCATCGTGCCGGAGCTGAAGGACTACTCGGGCTCCACGATGGGCAACCTGCCGATCGGCCAGGGGCTGGCGGTGACTCCGGTACAGATGGCAGCCGGCTACTCGGCGATCGCGAACGGCGGGATTCTGCGCCGGCCTACGCTGATCAAGTCGATCGGCGGCGCGCCGGCTGACGAGGACGCGGACCCCCACCGGGTGATCAGCCCGCGGGTCGCTGCACAGCTGCGCCGAATGCTCGAGGGCGTGCTCGAGCCCGGTGGCACCGCCTCCCAGGTCAGCGTCCCCGGCTACGTCCTGGCGGGCAAGACCGGAACCGCCCAGAAGGTCGAGAACGGCACGTACTCGGACACCAAGTACGTCGCCTCCTTCGTCGGCTTCGCGCCCGCCCAGCACCCCAAGCTGCTGGTCGCCGCGGTCGTCGACGAGCCGGAGTATGTGCACGTGGGCGGTGCGGTCGCGGCCCCGGTCTTCGGCGAGATCGCCGCCTTCGCCCTGCCCTACCTGGGGATCTCCCCCCACTA
This sequence comes from Solirubrobacterales bacterium, assembly GCA_036520315.1. Classification (GTDB taxonomy): domain Bacteria; phylum Actinomycetota; class Thermoleophilia; order Solirubrobacterales; family 70-9; genus DASUPK01. Next base: position 4,778 of record DATDJZ010000167.1, read on the forward strand.
GGCGCGCCCGCCGGGGCGCGGCGCGGGGTCCTCCTAGAATCGCCCGGTTATGGAGCTGGGAGAGCTACTGAGAGCCTCCGGGGTGGCCGCCGAGCTGCGCGGCGACTCCTCCGTGGAGATCCGCGACCTCGCCTACGACAGCCGCCGGGTCGGCCCCGGGACGCTCTTCTTCTGCTTCCCCGGCGAGCGCACCGACGGGCACGACTTCGCCGCAGCCGCGGTGGAGGCCGGCGCCTCGGCGCTCGTCCTCGAGCGCCCGCTCGAGCTCGACGTGCCCCAGGCGCAGGTCGAGGACGCTCGCGCCGCGATGGCCCCGATCGCCGCCACGTTCAATGGCGACCCGACCTCCGAGCTGGGCGTGGTGGGCGTCACGGGCACCAACGGCAAGACGACCACTGCCTTCCTGGTCAGGCACCTGCTCGAGACCGCGGGCCACCGCTGCGGGCTGCTGGGCACGGTCCAGCAGGTCGTCGGCGGCCAGGTGGAGGAGGTGGAGCGGACCACGCCCGAGGCGATCGACCTGCAGCGGACGTTCGATCGGATGCTCGAGTCGGGCGACGAGTTCTGCGCCATGGAGGTCTCCTCCCATGCACTCGTCCTGCACCGGGCCGACGCGATCGACTTCGCGGTCAAGGTGTTCACCAACCTGAGCCAGGACCACCTCGACTTCCACGCCGACATGGAGGACTACTTCGAGGCGAAGCGGCTGCTCTTCTCGGGCGAGGGCGGCGCTCCGATCCTCGAGCTGGAGGGGGGCGTCTCGGTGATCAACATCGACGATCCCTACGGTCGGCGTCTCGCCGACGACCTCTCCTGCGGGTCGGACGGAGAGTGCGTCAGCTTTTCGGCCGGCGGCGGCCGGGCCGATTTGAGCGCCCGCGATGTCGTCTTCGACGCCTCGGGCTCCCGTTTCGCCTGCATCACGCCCGACGGCGAAATCGAGGTGAGCATTCCGCTGCCCGGCGACTTCAACGTCGCGAACGCCCTCGCCGCCCTCGCCGTCGCCCACGCCCTCGGGCAGGACCTGGCCGCGGCTGCCGCCGCCCTCGCCTCCGCCGAGCAGGTGCCGGGACGCTTCGAGTCGATCGACGAGGGCCAGCCCTTCGCCGTGGTCGTGGACTACGCGCACACGCCGGACTCGCTGGAGAACGTTCTGAGCGCCGCCCGGCGGATCACCGGCGGCCGACTGATCTCCGTCTTCGGGGCGGGCGGCGACCGCGACCGGGAGAAGAGGGCGCTGATGGGCCGCGCGGCAGCTGAGCTGTCCGACCTCGCCGTGGTCACCTCCGACAACCCCCGCTCCGAGGACCCGGCGGCGATCATCAAGCAGATCGAGGCCGGGATCGACGAGGACGCTCCCGCGGAGGTGGTCGTGGACCAGGACCGACGAGCCGCGATCGCGCTGGCGCTCGAGCGGGCCGGCGAGGGCGACACCGTAGTGATCGCCGGCAAGGGCCACGAGCAGGGCCAGGAGTTCGAGGACGGGCGGAAGATCCCGTTCGACGATCGCGACGTCGCCAGGGAAGAGCTCCGCAAGCTCACGAAAGCCGCCGCGGGTTGAAGACGCTCGACGGTGAACGGCTCGCCTCCGCTGCGGGGGCGGAGGTGCTGGCAAGCGGCGCAGGGGGCGGCCCGGCCCGCGCCGTGATCGACTCCCGCGACGTCCGCGAGGGCGATCTGTTCGTGGGGCTGCCCGGGGAGCGTTTCGACGGCGGGGAGTTCGGCGCCGAGGCCCTCAGGAAGGGGGCCTGGGGGATCCTGGTGGCGACGCAGTGGGGGCGCGAGCTCGCGATGCAGCGGAACCTCGGGGCGACGGACGAGCGGGGAGGCTGGGTCCTGGGCGCGGGGGACCCGCTGGCCTCGCTCCAGTCCCTGGCCCGGGCCTGGCGGGAGGAGCTCGACTGCCCTGTGGTGGGGATCACCGGGTCGACGGGCAAGACCTCGGTCAAGGACATCTGCCGCGGCCTCCTTCCCGGCGAGGTCCACGCCAGTCCCGAGAACTACAACACCGAGATCGGCATGCCGCTCGCGGTGCTGGGGGCGCCGGAGAGCACCGACGTCCTCGTCCTCGAGATGGGGATGCGAGGACCGGGTCAGATCGCCGAGCTCTGTGCGATCGCCGAGCCCGACATCGCCGTGATCACCAACGTGGGGCCGGTGCACATCGAGCTGCTCGGCTCGACCGAGGCGATCGCCGCGACCAAGGCCGAGATCATCGACGGGCTCCGCCCGGAGGGCACCGCCGTCGTCCCGGCCGAGTCGGCCGCTCTCGCGCCGTATCTCGAGCGCGCGCCGAAGCTGCTGCGGTTTGGGCCCGGCGGCGACGTCGAGGCGACGGAGGCAAGAGTCGAGACGGGGGAGACCGACGCCCTCGTTCGCACCCCGGCGGGTGATCAGCCCTTCAGGCTGCCGTTCGCCGAGGCGCACAACCTCGCCAACGCGCTGGCAGCGATCGCGGTGGGCGTCGCGCTCGGCTTCTCGCTGGATGAGATGGCGGATCTGGCGCCCGGGATAGTCTTCTCGCGGCTTCGTGGGGAGCTGGTGGAGCTCCCGGAGGGCGCCATCCTGATCAACGACTCTTACAACGCCAACCCGATCTCGATGCGGGCGGCGCTGGACCATCTCGCCTCACTCGACGCGGGTGGCCGGCGTGTCGCCGTGCTGGGCGAGATGCGAGAGCTTGGCCCCGACGCCGCCGCCTACCACCGCGAGATCGGCGACTACGCGCGGGAACGCGGCGTCGCCCTGGTGATCGGGGTGGGCGAACAGGCCTCCTCCTACGAACCCGACCAGCAGGTGCCGGACGCCGAGGCCGCCGCCGATGCGCTCGCGGCCGCGCTCCGGCCCGGCGACGCCATCCTGGTCAAGGGCTCGCGGGCCGTGGGGCTGGAGCGGGTCGCAGAGAAGCTCACGGAATCGGCCCGCTAGATGCTCGGCGAAATCCTGATCGCGGGAATGGCCGCGATGCTGATCTGCATCTTCCTGGGCCCGAAGTTCATCGAGTACCTGCGCCTGAGGGAATTCGGACAGCAGATCCGCGAGGAGGGTCCCGAGGAGCACCACGAGAAAGCCGGGACGCCGACGATGGGCGGCCTGATCATCTTCACGGCAATCTCGATCCCGTACCTGGTGCTCTCCGACCGTTCCACGGCGAGCCTTGCCGTCTTCGGGGTCGCCGTGGGCTGCGCGGCGATCGGGTTCGCGGATGACTACCTGAAGATCACTCGCCGCCGTTCGCTGGGGCTATCCGCCCGCTACAAGCTGCTCCTTCAGGCCGGCCTCGCGGTCGGCCTCTGGTACGTGGCCAGGCACTCGGTCGGACTCGACTCGAGCCTCGAGCTGCGCATCTCCGACGCCTCCCTCGACATCCCTGACTGGGTCTACCCGATCGTGATCTTCCTGGTGATCGCCGGGTCGAGCAACGCCGTCAACCTCACCGACGGCCTGGACGGGCTGGCTGCCGGCTGCTGCGCGATCGTCCTGCTCGCCTACATCGCGATCACCTTCATCACGACCGGCGAGCACGACCTCTCGCTCCTCTCGGCCACTTTGGTGGGGGCGTGCATCGGCTTTCTCTGGTTCAACGCCTTTCCGGCCTCGATCTTCATGGGGGACACGGGGTCCCTCGGCTTGGGAGGCGCGATCGGGGCGCTGGCCGTGATGACCCAGACGGAGATCCTGTTGCTCATCACCGGCGGGATCTTCGTGATCGAGGCGCTCTCGGTCGCGCTGCAGGTCGCCGCCTTCAAGGCCTTCCGACGGCGCGTTCTGCTGATGGCCCCGGTCCATCACCACTTCGAGCTGCTCGCCTGGTCCGAGACCAAGATCATGCTGCGCTTCTGGATCATCGCCGCGGTTTGCGCGGGGATCGGCTTCACGCTCTACCAGCAGGCGATCGGTTCCTAGCCACGTCCCCCTGCATCGCTTAGAGGCGAGCGCTTTGGACGAGAAGCGGCGCGTTGAAGTCACACTCCTTGGCGGTGAAAGGGCCACGCCCCGGCACGCAGGGAGTAGGCGGCCGAGGGCGAAGATGGTTATGTGAACTCAGGCATGAAACCGCGCCCGCCGCTGCCCCGCGGGCCGTTCCTGATAGTCGGTTTGGCGCGCTCGGGGGCAGCGGTCGCAAG
>DATDJZ010000168.1:0-23699 GCA_036520315.1 Solirubrobacterales bacterium
GATCGCGTCCGGATCTGGGGCGGCGCCGATAGTGCGAGGGTGCCCCGCAGCAAAGCGAGGGGCAACCCGTTGATGCTGATCACTGGAATCGGCGTCGGCGAGCAGCAGCGCCCGGGTGGCGAGCGCCATGGCCGCGTGGGCCCACTTGGCGGCGCTCCCCTGCTCGCCGCGGGCCTCGGCGCGCCCCTCCCGGATGTGATGGAGAAACTCTTCCGGCGTGGCCGCGGGGGGCGTCTCGGTGAACGTCCGCCCGATGTCCACGCCGGCATGGTCATCGGAGCCGCCGGTGCCGGTTCCACCGTGCGTCTCGATGTAGATCGCGGCCGGCATGTTGAGCTCGCGCGCGCGGGAGCCGTTGCGGGTCTCCCAGACAGGGAACAGTTGCGCGAGCTGCCTGCGATGCTCCGGAGAGAGAGGCGCCTCGACCGCGTAGAACGGATGGGCCAGGGAGCAGGCGATCTCGTGCGAGTGCAGGTACTCGGCGCAGACCTCGAGATCGTGGTTCCACTGCTGGAGCCGGGCGTGGTCGTCCGGCGTCAGCCCGAAGCAGAGCACGTGGACCGCCTGGGGCTCGCCCCGGAACCAGGCGGTCAGCTCCTCGGCGATGAAGACGTCGTCCCGATCGGCGATCTGGAGGCAGCCTTCGATCGTGTCGTGATCGGTGATCGTCACGAAGTCCATGCCCCGCCGCTTGGCGAGCTCATAGACCTCCTCGGGTGGCGTCGCGCACTCCGGCAGTCCGAGGCTGCGCTGGATCCCCAGCTTCGAGATCTCGGAGGCCGTCGAGTGACAGTGCAGGTCCACCCTCGTGGTGGATATCGGGTTCATCGTTGACCCTTTCTCGTCGCTCTCTCGTTCGCCATAAGGGTGCCCATATGCAGGGAAAATCCCGTTACGAGGTGGTTGTCGCTACGTAAAGAGGTCGTGAACGGGGGCGCTGCCACACTTGCGCTCCGTTGGGCGTCGCGTTCGAGAGGCAAGCCCCCGAGGGGGAGCTGTGGAGCGGAGAGGCGGTCGCCGCCAGGCTGCTCGCGAATCTCCGTCCATGGGCCTGCCGGGGTACGGCCCGTGACCAGCTGATCACCCTGACCGAGGGTGTGCTCGTCCACGAGGAACGCTCGGCCCCCGTGGTGCTCGGCGACGAGGACGTCGAGGTTTCCTCCCCCGACGCCGACCGGCTGCTGATCACGATCGACCCCGAGGGCGAGGGCTGGCTGCGCTTCGGCGCCGGGTGGCCGCTGCTGGACGGCGAGCGGGTAACCGGGCTGGGTGCACGCCATGGGCTCGACTTCGATCAGCGCGGCCGCTGCATCCGGCTGGGCGCCGACCGTCGCCACACCGGTCCCGACTGCCCGCCCGAGCTCCTCGAGGACGGCGGCATCCCGCAGGGGGACTACGTTCCGGTCCCCTGGCTGCTCTCCTCAGCCGGCTGGGCGGCCTGGATCGAGACCTCGGGACCCGGGGTCGAGGTGGACCTGAGCGATGACCAGGTCTCCGTCTCGGTCCGCACGGCCTCCGGACCGCTTCGGCTGCATCTCTTCGCCGGTCCCACTCCCGCGGCCCGGTTGCGCGCCTTCCTCCGGGCGACCGGTCTCCCCGCGCTGCTGCCCGAGTGGGCCTATGGCCACTGGAAGAGCCGCGACGTCTACGAGCACCAGGACGACGTGGAGGACGACTGGCGCGGCTACCGGGAGAACGACCTGCCGCTCGACGCGATCGTGATCGACTCGCCCTGGGAGACGCAGTACAACACCTGGCGCTTCAACCCCCACCAGTTCCCGGACGCACCGGGCCTGATCCAGGGGATGCGCGAGGACGGTGTCCGGACCGTGGTCTGGGTCACGCCCTGGGTGAACCTGGAGTCGGTCGACGGGCAACGGCCCCCCGACGCCGAGTCGGAGCGGCTGCACGCCCAGCCGGCGGAGAACTACGCCGAGGGCGCCGACGCCGGGCACTACGTCCGGACGGCCAGCGACGAGCCCTACGTCGGCCGCTGGTGGATGGGCACCGGCTCGATCGTGGACTTCACCTCCCCGGCGGCCCGCGACTGGTGGCGTGGGCTCTCGCGCGGCGTGTTCGAGCTCGGCGTCGAGGGCGTCAAGGCCGACGACGGCGAGGGCTACTACTTCCCTCCCGACACGCGGCTCGCTGACGGCCGCACCGGTGCCGAGGCCGCCTGGGAGTACGGCCGGCTCTATCGCGAGACGACCCAGGAGGCGCTCGACGCCGTCCATGGCGAAGGTCAGGGGGTGGTCTTCGGCCGCTCCGGCTGGACCGGGCAACAGGCCACGGGGATGCTCTGGGGCGGCGATCAGGCCTCGGACTTCTGGTCGCTGCGAGCGCTGCTCACGTCGCTTCTCACCTGCGCCGCAACCGGCTTCTCGAATCTCTCCCCCGACGTCGGGGGCTACCGCGGCAGGCGGCTGGCCGAGCGCTGCGAGCCGGAGCTCCTGGTCCGCTGGGCCCAGCTGGGGGCGCTCTCGCCGTTGATGCAGGCGCACGGTCGCTTCCAGCAGGAGGCCTGGACCTACGACGCGAACGTCCTGCAGTTCTACCGCGAGGCGGTGTTGCTCCACGAGCGGCTCGTCCCCTACATCAGGGGCGCGGCGCTGACCGCCGCCCGCACAGGCCTGCCGATCATGCGCCCGCTCTGCCTCATCGATCCGGAGGACCCCGAGGGCTGGACGATCGCCCACTCGTACTTCTTCGGACCATCCTTCTGGGTCGCTCCCGTGCTCGAGGAGGGGGCAACCGAGCGGCGCACCTACCTGCCCCGGGGCGACTGGATCTGCTGGTCGACGGGCGAGCGGACCGAGGGCGGCCGCTGGATCGATGCGGAGGCGCCGCTCGGGCGGATCCCGCTCTGGGTCCGCGCCGGATCGCTGATCGTGACCCACCCCGAGGAGGTGGTCGCCCGCGGGCTCGGTGAGGACGAGTCGGCGCGGCCGCTCGAGGCGACCCTCTGGGGGAAGCCGCGGCTGGGGCACGTCTCGGCGCGGCTAGGTGATGGGACGAAAATCGGCTGGCGAAGGGGAGCCTGGTCGGTCAGCCCTGATCGCCGGGTCAGCTTTCAGGAGCGCCTCCCGGACTAGCACTTGTCGACTTTTCCGGACCACGGCCGGGAAAGTCGACAGAACTTCCGGCGCGCTCCCGGTCGAGCCGGGCCCGCTCAGCCTGAGCCTCGGCCTGGCGGGCGGCCCGCTCGGCGGCCTTGGCCCGCTCGCGGGCGCGCTCGGCGGCCTTCTCCGCCCGCCGCGCGTTCCGTGCCCTGCGAAGGTGGCCGTCGACGGTGCGCTGCAGCCGCAGCCACGTCCCGGTCTTCTCCTGGCGCGCCCAGAAATCCGCGAACCGATCCTCGAGCAGCGTCCGCCGGGCCTCGAGGTAGACCGCCAGCACGTCGAGCCCCCTGTATGCGGTGCGATGCGCTGCCCGGGCGGCGAGCCGGGGATCGAGATCGGGGGCCCGCTGCGCCTTCGCCCTGATGGCGGCGGCGTCCCGCTGCTGGAGGCGCTTCAGGTGATCTCGCGCGCGCGGCAGCATCACGTCGCAGTCGTGGATCTCACCGAGGATGTCCTGTAGATCGCGCGCGCGCCGGCGTGCCGTGTCGGCCGGTTTGCCGAAGACGAATCCGGTCAGCTCGAGCACGTAGCGCAGCCGTTTGGCGGCGATCCGCATGTCGTGCTGGGCCTTGGTCTTGCCGTCGAGCGCGCGCGGCGCGAAGGCCAGCATCTCGTCGAGCCGCACCTGGACGATGCGCGCGGCGTTCTCGCCCAGAGAGCGCGTCGGGTCGAGCTTCTTGACCGGCTGGGCCTTCACGCGGTGACGCCCCGCGTGCCCTCGACGAGCTGGTCGAGGCTGTCCCGGAGGGCCCGGAGATGCGGCTGCTCCACCAGGGGCGCCAACTCATGATTCGCCTGCTCCTGCTCGCCTCGCAGGTGCTCGATCAGCGAGCCGATGCCGCGGCGGTCCGGGGCCGGCATCTGGTCGTTGAACGAATGCAGCGCCGCGATCGCCACGTCGCGGTCGCGGCGCTCGCCGAGGCCGTCCGCGAGCCGCTTCACCTCGCCCAGCGCCTCCCGGTATTCCTTGGCCGGGAAGCAGGGCTCGAAGATCTCGAGCGCGGCCCGCAGCCGCCGGGTCGCGACCCGCATGTCGTGGACCCTCTCGATGTCGCCGGTGTCGAGCACCCCCTCGGCCTGCTCGGTGAGCTCAATGACCCTGACGGAGACGATCCGTGCGGCGGCCTCCGCATAGGAGCGGTCCGCGCTCAGATCCGGTATCGGCTTCGCCTTGGCCATGGACGCAGGAACACGCTACCGCGGCCCCGCCGGCCTCGGGGGCCTCGGGCGGGGCGGAGGGGCGATCCCGTGCAGCGCCTGCTCCACGGCCTCGAGTGACGAGCGAGGCGATCCCGCTCCGGTGCGGCCTGATCGCGGTGGGGCTCCTTTGTTACGGTCGCCGGGAGGCCCATTCGCGGCCCCCGGCAAGGGATGAGCCGGACCGATGAGTTTCGTTCGCCCTCGTCGTCTTATCGAACAAGGAACCCGTCTGGGAAAGACGATGGACACTCAGTCACAGCTCGCGATCGAGGCGACCGGCCTCGAGAAGTCATTCGGTGACACCCGCGCCGTCTGCGGCGTCGACCTCGCCGTGCGCCGGGGCAGCGTCTACGGGATGCTCGGCCCCAACGGCGCCGGCAAGACGACGACCATCCGGATGCTGGCGACGCTGCTCCGCCCGGACGGCGGGGAGGCACGTGTCCTCGGTCACGACGTGGTGCGCGAGGCCGACGAAGTGCGCCGGTCCGTCAGCCTCACCGGACAGCTCGCCTCGGTAGATGAGGACCTCACCGGTCGTGAGAACCTGATCCTGATCGGCAGACTGCTCGGCTATCGGCGGGACGAGGCGAAGGCTCGCGCCGACGACCTGCTCGACGCATTCGGCCTGGCCGACGCCTCGGGACGACTCGTCAAGAGCTACTCGGGGGGCATGCGCCGCCGCCTCGACATCGCCGCGAGCCTGGTCGTCACCCCGGAGCTGATGTTCCTGGACGAGCCCACCACCGGGCTCGACCCGCGCTCCCGCAACCAGGTCTGGGACATCATCCGGGCCCTCGCCGGCGCCGGGACGACGGTGCTGCTCTGCACGCAGTACCTCGACGAGGCGGACCAGCTCGCCGACGGGATCGCCGTGATCGACCAGGGCAAGGTGATCGCCGAGGGCACGCCCGCGCAACTCAAGGACTCGGTCGGCTCGGGCGCGCTGCACATCCGGCTGCTCGATCCCGAGCAGCGGCCGCTCGCCGAGCCGGTCGTCGCCCGTTCCCTCGCGTGCGAGGTGCACTTCGAGGCGGACCCGGCGGCGCTGTCGGCGCCGTGCGCCAACGCCGACCAGGCCGCCGAGGTGGTCGGCGAGCTCTCGCGCGGGGGCATCGCGGTGGCGAACTTCTCCCTCGGCCAGCCCAGCCTCGACGAGGTCTTCCTGGCGCTGACCGGGCACACGGCCGAGGACCAGGCGGAGGAGAGTCAAGTTGAGGAGGAGCAGGCAGCATGAGCACTCCGGAGACGCGGACCGAGGCGACAGCGGCGCTACAGGAGCCGGAGCTGCGCAAGGTGCTCGCCTCCTCGCGCCCGAAGGGGGCGGGGCCGCTCTCCGCCACGCTCACCTTCGGCTGGCGCGGGATGCTGAAGGTCAAACACGTCCCTGAGCAGCTGATCGACGTGACGATCACGCCGGTGATGTTCACCCTGCTCTTCATCTACCTGTTCGGCGGCGCGATCGCCGGGTCGACCGGCGCGTACCGCGACTTCGTCCTTCCTGGTGTCCTCGTCATTGCGGTGCTGTTCACCACCGTCTACTCGGGCATCGCGATCAACACCGACGTCACCAAGGGCGTCGTCGACCGCTTCCGGTCCCTGCCGATCTGGCCTTCGGCTCCCCTGCTCGGAGCCTTGCTCGGGGACATGGTCCGCTACCTGGTCGCGGCCACGGTGATCATCGTCCTCGGGCTGATCCTCGGGTTCCGGCCCGACAACGGTGTCCCGGGCGTCCTCGCCTCGGTCGGCCTCGTCGTCCTTTTTTCGTTTGGGGTCTCCTGGGTGTTCACCAGCTTGGGCCTCGTGATGCGCTCTCCGAACGCGACGATGAACGCTGGCTTCATGACCATCTTCCCGCTCACCTTCCTGAGCAACGTCTACGTGAATCCGGACACCTTGCCCGCCGGTCTGGAAGCGTTCGTCAACGCGAACCCGATCTCGCACCTCGTCAGCGCCTGCCGCGGGTTGATGGACGGATCCGTCGAGGCCGAGAACCTGATCGTCGTTCTCGGGACCACCGCCCTGCTCACCGCGATCTTCCTGCCGTTGACGACGTACCTCTACCGGCGGGCGTAGCTAGGCCGCGAGCTTCTCCTCGGAGCCGTCCTGCTTGCCGTTCAGCAGGGTGAGGATGATCCCCTCGCGCAGGCCGCCCCTGCCGATCTGAAGCGGCTGGCCGAGCATCTGGGAGAACCTCTCGAGCAACAGCACTCCGGCGGGTAGCAGCTTGACCCGCCGCGAGTCAAGCTCGAAGCGCTTCGCGACCTCGTAGATCTCGTCGCTGGAGAGAACCCTGACCGCGCGCTCCAGGGTCTCGTACTCGAGCACGGCGCCGACCAGCGTCCGGAGCGAGGTGGCACTGCCGCCGACCGCGACGGCCTGGTCCGGATGCTCGAGCTCGGTCCCCTCGAAGAAGTCCGAAATGTGGTCCCGGAGCCCGCGGATCTCGGCCGCGGAGGGCGGGTCCGACTCGAGGTGGTCCTCGGTCAGTGACCCTGAACCGATCTTGAAGGACTTCACCTCGCTGACGCCATCGGGCGCGGTCCCGTAGATCACCTCGGAGGATCCTCCCCCCACGTCGACGACAGCGACCCTGCCGTCAACCGGGTGGCTGAGGGACTTGGTCGCGCCGATGAAGGCGAACCTGCCCTCGTCTTCCTCGTCGAGGACGTCCACCTCCACGCCGGCGATCTCCTCGATCTCCTCGACGACCTTGTCGCGGTTCTTCGCCTCCCGGATCGCGGCGGTCGCCACCGTCTTGATTACCTCGGCACCCATCTCATGGGCGAGCCTCACCTGGGTGCTCACCACGTCGGCGACCTCGGCGATCTTCTCGGCGGTGATCTTGCCGTTCTTCGAGGCGTCCTTGCCGATCCGGGTGTAGGCGCGCTGCTCCATCACCTTGCGGAGCTGCCCCTCCCCCGGCTCGGCAACCAGCAGGCGGGTGGTGTTGGAACCGATGTCGATCGCCCCGCAGAGCATCAGCGTGGATTCTCTCAGTGAGAGCGGACCATCCGCTCAAGCGGAAACCGCAGATTGCGGGGCTATCCGTCGAGCGGCGCGCCCACCAGGGCGAGGCGGCGGTTGAGCGCGCCGACCGCGAACTCGGCGAGGGCTCCCTCCTCGACGCCGAGCACGTCCCAGGCCCCCTCGCTGGGCGGCGAGATCGACTCGCCGACCGCCGGCAGCAGCTTCTTGATCTGGTCGCGGATCACATCGGCCATCGCGGGATCGGCCGCCACTGCCTCCCGCAGAAACCAGGTCCCATAGGCGATGTGGCGCTGCTCGTCCGAGGCGATCAGGCCATATCCCTCCGCGAAGCCCGGCAGCCGATGGCGCTCGCTCAGGTAGTCGAGGATGAAGTGGGAGGCGGTCAGGCCCAGGGTTCCCTCGATCACCATGTGGTAAATCGTCACGAAGCGGACCTTCGCCTCACGATCCCCGGGATCCAGCCGAAGCCGGTCGTGTGCCTGGACCAGCGCCTGATCGAAGACCCGCTCGAACGCATCACCGAGAACCTCGCGAGCTCGCGCGACGTGTGCGGCGATCGCAGCCTCGTCGGCGATCACCTCGTCCTGGAAACGGGCGTAGAACTGCAGGTGCCGGACCTCGTCGACCAGCTGCGTCGCCAGGTAACTGCCCTCCTCCTCGTCGTCCTGAGCGAGGAGCAAGCCGCAGAACCGCGTCGAGATCCTCTCCTCGGCCACCAGCAGCGAGCTGAGGGCGAAGTAGAGGAGGTCTCGCTCGACTGGCGCCAGGCCGGCCCAGTCGGCCGGGTCGCGGCTCAGGTCGACGTCCTGGGAGGCCCAGTGGGCGCGTTCCCAGTCCAGATAGAGCTGCTCGGGGTCCTTGAGGGCGAGGGTGTGGGCCGAGCTCATGCCGGGACTCTCGCCCGGATGATCGCGCTCCCGGCCTGGTCGTGGACGCGGTGGGTCTCGCGGATCTCGATGTCCTCGAAACCCGCGCCTGCGAGCTCGCGGCGGAATTCGTCCTCGGTCAGCGCGCCGGCGACGCAGCCCGTCCACTGCGCCATGTCGCTCCGTGTCGCCTCGTCCATCTCGGGGTCGGCGACGATGTCGGAAACCGCGAATCGTCCTCCCGGCCGCAGCACCCGGGCGGCCTCCCGGAAGACCGCTGGCTTGTCTCCCGAGAGATTGATCACGCAGTTGGAGATGATCACGTCGACGGAGGCGTCTGGGAGCGGCAACTCCTCGATCGTCCCCTTCAGGAACTCGACGTTCTCGACCCCGGCCTCGCGCTGGTTAGAGCGCGAGAGCTCGAGCATCTCGTCGGTCATGTCGACGCCGTAGGCCTTGCCCGTCGATCCGACCCGGCGAGCGGAGAGCAGCACATCGATCCCCCCGCCCGAGCCGAGGTCGAGCACAGTCTCGCCTTCGTGGAGCTCGGCGACGGCGGTCGGGTTGCCGCAGCCCAGAGAGGCGAGCTTGGCGGCGTCGGGAAGTGTGTCCTGCTCTGAGATCTCGTAGAGCCCGGCGCCGAACGTGTCGCCGCCGCAGGCGTCCGGGATGTCCGTGCCACAGCCACAGGACGCCGCGGGACCCTCGGTCGCCTCGGCAGCCGTTGACGGGCCGCAGCAGGCGACACGCCCCTCATCCACCGAAGTTGCTGCGGCCGCGTAGCGCTCGCGAACGGCCTCGCGGATCTCGTTCTTCTCGGTCAGCTCAGCCATCCGCTCAATTCCTCCAGTGCCTCGGGGTTGACGTAGTAGTAGGCCCACAGGCCCTGCCGCTCGGAGCCGACGATGCCGGCCTCGCGGAGCACCTTGAGGTGGTGCGAGACCGTCGGCTGGGAGAGATCGAACAGCGGAACGAGCTCGCAGACGCAGACCTTCCCGGCGTGCTTGCGAAGCACATCAACGAGTTGCATCCGAATCGGATCGCCCAGGGCTTTGGCAACGGCGCCCATTCGCTCCGCCTGCTCGCGCTCGATGTCCGGATAGACGACGGGCTCGCAACACGGCTGGCCCACGGGCCGCTTCTGCTTCGGAGCCAGTTCCAGATCGACCGCCATCTATGTACGTATATCGATTGAATAGATGATTGTCAACATTTACGATTGAGCAACCGGCGGGTCGAGAGGAGGCAAGAGAATGAGCATTGAACTTGGACCGACGACCAGAGAGCACGTGCAGCGCTCGGTTGAGGTACTCGCCGAGGAGTTCGCCGGCATCTTCTCGCGCGAGACGATCGACGCCTACGTCGAGGAGAGCCTCGACCAGTTCGCCGACGCCCGGGTCGAGGAGTTCGTGCCGCTCATGGTCGAGCGCTTCGCCCGCCAGCGGCTGCGCGCGCTCGCTCAGGCGGAGGGCAAGGTGACGAAGAAGGTGCCGGAGGTCCTCTTCGTCTGCGTCCACAACTCGGGACGCAGCCAGATGGCCGCTGGGCTGCTGGACAAGCTCGCTGAGGGGCGGGTTCACGTTCTTTCCGCCGGCTCCGAGCCCGCCGACCAGCTCAACCCGAACGCGGTTGCGGCGATGAGTGAACTCGGCGTGGACATCTCGCAGGAGTTCCCCAAGCCGCTCAGCGATGAGGTCGTTCGCGCCGCTGACGCCGTGATCACCATGGGGTGCGGCGACGCCTGCCCGATCTATCCGGGCAAGCGCTACGAGGACTGGGATCTCGAAGATCCCGAGGGGAAGGACCTCGAGACGGTGCGCCGCATCCGCGACGAGATCCGCGACCGCGTCGAGCGGCTGGTCGCAACGCTGACCGATTCGGAGTCGCCCCGGGCGCAGGGGGTTACCGAGTGAGCGGCCCGGTAGCCGTGATCACCGACATCCACGGCAACCTGCCGGCATTCGTGGCCGCGCTCGCGCGCATCGAGGAGTTCGGGATCGATCAGATCTACTGCGGCGGCGACCTGGTCGGGTATGGCCCATGGCCCAACGAGGTGTGCGATCTGATCCAGGAGCGAGGGATCCCGACGATCTACGGCAACTACGACTACGCGATCGGCCGCGACGACGAGGACTGCATGTGCGCCTACCCGAACCAGCACGATCGCGACCTCGGCCAGCTCTCGGTCGACTGGACGCTCGAGCACACGAGCCAAGCCTCGAAGGACTTCATGCGGGAACTGCCCTTCGACCTCCGGTTCGAGCTCGGCGGCCAACGGATCCGGCTCGTCCACGGCTCGCCCCGCAAGGTGAACGAGTATCTCTTCGAGGACAAGCCTGCCAAGACGTTCGAGCGGATCGCCAGGGGCTCGGACTGCGACGTTCTCGTCTTCGGCCACACCCACCAGCCGTGGATCCACGAATACGGCGGCGTCCTCTTCGTCAACTGCGGATCGGTCGGCAAGCCGAAGGACGGCGACCCGCGCGGCGGCTTCTCGGTCCTCGAGGAAGGCGACGACGGGGTGGCCGCTCGGATCGAGCGTTTCGAATACGACGCCGACTACGCAGCGAGCCAAGTCTCCGAGTCCGGCCTGCCAGGCGAGTACGCCGAGAAGCTGCTGATCGCGGCCTGACCCTGCGGCTCCGGATGAACCCTCCCCTCCCGCGACGGCTCTTCGCCGAGTTCCTGGGCTCGGCCTTTCTGGCCGCGGTGGTGATCGGCTCCGGGATCGCCGCCGCGGAGCTCTCGCCGGGTGACACGGGACTCCAGCTGTTCGAGAACGCCGCCGCCACGGCGGCGGGCCTGTTCACGATCATCCTGATGTTCGGCCCCGTATCGGGCGGTCACTTCAACCCGGTCGTCTCCCTGGTCGACGCGAGCTTCGGCGGCCTGCCCCGGCGGGACGCGCTCGCCTACATACCCGCCCAGGTGCTCGGCTGCATCGCGGGTGCCATCGTCGCGAACGGGATGTTCGGGCTGGCGGCGATCAGCATCTCGGACAAGCACCGCGCCTCGGACGCCCATCTGCTCGCCGAGGTGGTGGCGACGCTCGGGCTCCTGCTGGTGATCTTCTCCCTCGCGCGAACCCGCCGCGGATCGTTGGCGCCCGCGGCGGTCGGGGCCTACATCGGCGCGGCCTACTTCTTCACAAGCTCGACGAGCTTCGCCAACCCGGCGATCACCGTCGGGCGGATGTTCTCGGACACCTTCGCGGGCATCGCACCGAGCTCGGTGCCGGCGTTCATCGTCGCGCAACTGGTCGGCGGCGCCGTGGCGATCGGCGCCATCCGGATTCTCTATCCCGACATCACCCCGGAGGAGGCGGCAGAGGTCATGGTGCCGCACGACGGAGCGGCCCCGGCCCCCCAGCGCTCTGGCACCTGAGGAGCGCCTTCACAGCCTCTTCACGGGATTTGGCGGGCTCGGTCGTACTTTCGGATCGATGCCCTTCAGGGACCCGGACAACATGAAGCAAGTTCCGCGTGACGGCGCGGCCGCGCGCCTGGGGCTCAGCATTCCCTACGACTGGTGGCCCGCGGCGCCGATCCTGAAGGAGATCGAGGCCGCCGGCTTCAGCTACGTCCAGGTCCCCTCACCCCCGCCCTCGGTGCTGGTTCATCCGCGCGACGCCCATCGGCACGCCTCCGCGCTCTCCGAGACGCTCGGGACGTCCGGGCTGCGCCCCGTGCTTCACGGGCCCGGCTCGGTGCGTGCCGGCATGCGGCACGGGGATCTCGCCCTGGGAGGCCTGATCGAGTACGCGGCCGAGGTGGGCGCCTCGCACGTCGTCTACCACGCCGCCAACCTTCCGGACGAGCCCGCCAGCGAGGACGGGCGGCTGGCGGAGACCCGTTCGCTCGCGGCACTGGCGAACCGCGCCGAGCGGGTCGGCGTGATCATCGCCCTCGAGAACCTGGCGCCCGTCTATCCCGCGCCCGACGCCCTCTCGTTCACCCCGATGATCCTGCGAACGATGGTGAAGCGAATCTCGTCTCCGGCGGTGGGCCTCTGCGTCGACGTCGGCCACGCCAACATTGTCGCCGAGCTGCGCCATACGGACCCCCTCGAGCTGATCGAGCCCGTCCTCGATCGGATCGTGATGTTCCATCTGCACGACAACCTCGGCGCGCGCCAAGGCGCATCGGACTCGCCCGAGCTCGACCCGCTCCGCCTCGACCTCCACCTGGCGCCTGGCCGCGGCACCGTCCCCTGGGACCACCTCGCGCCTCTGTTCGCGCGCAAGAACGGGGCCCCTCTCATCCTCGAGGTTCATCCGCCGCGGCCCTCGGCCGCGCGGCTCTTCGAGGCGGTCGTCGAGGCGGTCGCCCCTCCCAGCGTTCCAGCCGCGGCCTAGCGACCGGGTCAGCTTCCGGTCAGCGTGCCCTGACCCTGTGCCGCATCGTCAGCGCCGGCGGCGCCCTGGTCGCTTGTGATTCCCTCGAGGGACAGGATTCCTTCACCCGCAACGCCGACCGCCACCTGGACCGCCTGACCGGGAGTGAGCCGGTTCGGGTCGATGCCGGCGGGCACCGCCAGGGGCGCCAGGTCGCGACCCGACTCTCGGACGTCGTCCGCCGACAGGATCAGCCTCGGCGTACCCACCGGACACCGCGTCTGAACGACGGACTCGAGCGTCGCGCTGGTCGCCTGACCGCTCACGGTCATCGAGGTCTGGGTGAGCTCCGGCATCACCACGGGCGGAGCGGGCAACCCGGTCCGCTCGTCGTAGCCCGGGGTGCACGCTGGGTCCACCCTCCAGTCCGCCGGGTCCAGCGGGGCGATCGGCGGAAAGGCGGCTCCGATCTGGACACCGACCTGGACCGTGGAGCCGACCTTCGGCGGCGGAGTCACCCCCGAGTGGGGCCAAGTGACCAGGATCGAGGCTCCGAGTCCGGAGACGGTGTAGACGTAGTGATCGCTCGCGTTGGCGCCATCGCAGGGCGCTGAAGGCTGCTCGAGATCGGCGCAGTAGGTGACCGTCCCCTGGAAGCTCGTCACGTCGGCCGTCCCGACCGGGCTCCGCGCGCCGTCCTCCGCGTAGGTGCCGTTGCTGAGCTTCCTCACTGGGCTCTCGACCTGGTCGCCGACCTGGGGCAGCGCGTCGGCGTGGATCGCGATCAGGCCGCCGCCGGCCGAGACCGTGTAGCTCTGCGCGACCGGATTCGAGTGGACGACCGTCCCGCTGAAGCTGATCGGCGCCTCCTTCTGCTTCTTCTTCTTTTTCTTCTGATCACCCCCGCCCCCACCGCCGCCGGACGACTCCGTGGGCGTCGTGGAGGCGACGGAAGCCGCCGCAGGGGCGGCCGCGGCGAGCGGACCCGAGCCACCCCCGCCACCACCCGAGGCCACCGGAGGCGCCTCCGGCGGCGCCTCGACGACCGCAGGGGGCGAGGGCGCTGCGACGATCCCGGCCAGATTGGGGCTGATTGCGGTGCCGAGCACCACCCCGAAGCCGAGAGCCAGCACGCCGAGCAGGCTCGCCATCTCCGGAGCTATCGGAAGGCGCCACACCCGTCCTCCCGCGACAGCCGGTGCCGCGGCGCTCGGCGCGGGCAGCGTGTAGGGCATCGCCAGCGGCGGGCCGACGCGCTGGCCGCACTCCACGCAGTAGCGCTGGTCGCTTGCCAGCTGCGCCCCGCAGCTCGAGCAGGGCCCGCGGACGTTGGTCTGCTCGCCCGCCACCGGGCCTACGAGGTCGGCTTGGGGCTCTCGCCGGGCTTCGCGGCGGGCCTGAGCTCGTTGCCGCACTGCCAGCAGAACACCGCCCCGCGCGCCTGCAGGGCGCCGCAGGACGGACATGACCCCGCGGCACCGGCCTCGCCGAGCTTCAGCAACCGCTCGATCTGGCCGAGCTCGCCATCGACCTCCTGGAGCTTGGCGGCCTGCTTGTTGAGGACGTCGAGCCGGTAGTGGTCGCGCGCAGCCATCTCATAGGCCATCCCACCGAGATCCCACTGGAGCTCGGCGAACTTGCGCGAAAGCTCCTCACGCTGGCGCAGCAGCTCGGGCTGGTCGACCGGCGTGCCCACGGGCGAGATGCCATTGGAACTCGCCGCGGCCGGCCTGCGACGCCCGCCCTTCCCCTTGGGGCCCACCCTGGAAGGGCGAGCGATCGCGCGCGGCGGCCGTACGGGCTGCCGGATCGTCTCCAGGAACCCCGGCCTCTTGCCGGGTCGCTTCGCCGGTGGTCTTCCTGCGTCGGCCACGATCAGCACCCGATGCAGGTGGCGTCGCTGCCGCCGCCCGCCTGTCCGCCCGGATCGAGCTTTTCCGGAGTGCCCTGCGTCGCAACCACGTCCGGGCCGCTCTTGGCGTTCTCCTGGACCGACTTGTTCGTGTCGGCAGTCTGGATGCCCTCCGTGTTGCCGCTGCCTCCCTGGACCACATTCCCCGAGCCTGGAGCGGTGTCGGCGGTGGCCGCCTTCGCCCCCTTGTCGTTGGCCTTGGGCGCGGCGGCGGTCGCCGTTGTGTCGGTCGGGGTGGTCGCGGTCGTGGTTGTGGGCGCCGCCTGGGCCGCGACCGTCTGGGTGGTGTCGTTGTCCTTCTTGCCGATCAACACCCCGAGCAGCAGGAACACGCCCAGAAGCGCGATCGCCCCGATCGCGACGAGGGGCGACCACTGGGGGTTGGACGTCCCCGTCGTGCCCGCCGGTGCCCCGGCTGTCGCGGGCTGTCCGGCCTGCAGGATCTGCGTCTCGTAGTCGACCCGGGCCTCACCGCGGCGCCAGCCACAGTTCAGGCAGTAGCGCTGGTCGGCGGCCAGCGCCGATCCGCATTCCGGGCAGGTGGTGCCGTCCCCGGCCGGCGTTGGTTGTTCCGTGGTCATGAGGTCTCCTTTGAATCGCTCACTGCGTCCCTACCTGTTCCGGGGTGCCTCCCAGTTCCCCGATCCCTTCGAAGGTCGTAGGCGGCGCCTGGATCGTCACCTCCGACCCCGTGGGATCGCCGATGAAGTAGATGACGTACGGCGACGGCTTCGCCTCGCCCTTGAGCTTCTTGATCTGGCCTCGCCCCGCGGCCACGATTCGCTCGCCCTGGCGCGCGACGGCGAAGAGGATCAGGTGGGACTGGTCGATCTTCGAGTCCGTCTTGACCGTGCCGGACACCTTCACCCCGGAGAAGTCGCTGCCGAACCTCGGGTCGCTCACCGTGTACTGCGGGAGTGCTCCCGCGGGCGGCTTCGTCTCCGGCTCCCCGACCTTCACCTTGACCGTCTTCCCCTGGCCGGTGACCTGGTCGTTGACCCAAGAGAAGGTCTCGTGCGGCTTGATCAGCGCGATGTGGTTGAGCGCGTAGTCGATGCCCGCCGTGTCGTTCTTGTAGACGGTGGTGCCCTTGGCGTCCCGAATGTCGACCAGGATCGGAACGCTGACCAGCATCTTGCTGCTCTCGTTGGTCAGCGGGACGACGATCGCGTCGCCGTTCTGGTCGTGGAGCAGGGTCGTATCCCCGACCTTCACGTCCTTGCTCGGCTTGGCGATGACCAGCGGCTTCGGGGCGGTCGCATCCGCCCGTTCGCGGATCGCCCTCGCCTTGTCCTGGCTCGAGGTGCAGGCCGTGAGGGTTAGCCCCGCGACGACGACGAATGCCGGGGCGATGAGTCGCCATCGCCTCAACCGAACCCCCCGCTGACGTACTCGCGGGTGCGCTTCGCCTTCGGGGCGCCGAAGACCTGATCGGCGTCGCCGTACTCGACCAGGTCGCCCAGGTACATGAATCCGACCCGGTCCGCGACCCGGTAGGCCTGCTGGAGGTTGTGGGTGACGATCACGATCGCGATCTCCGAGCGCAGGCTCATGATCAGCTCCTCGATCAGTGCGGTCGAGCGGGGGTCAAGGGCCGAGCACGGCTCATCGAGCAGGAGGACCTCCGGGTTGACCGCGAGCGAGCGCGCGATGCAGAGGCGCTGCTGCTGACCTCCGGAGAGGCGCAGCGCAGGGTGGGAGAGGTTGTCCTGGACCTCCTCGAGCAGGCCTGCTCGGTCGAGCGCCTCCTCGACGGCTGGCCGCAGTGCCGCGCGCGAGGGGCGCCGCGACCCGCGCTCCCGAATTCCGTAGGCGACGTTGTCGAAGACGCTCATCGGGAACGGGTTCGGCTGCTGGAAGACCATCCCCACCTGGCGCCGGAGCTGGGTGACGTCGAGGAGGTCGACGTCCTGATCGTCGATGGAGATCGTGCCGCTGCGTGTCGCGGTCGGCGTCTGGTCGACGAGGCGGTTGAGCGAGCGCAGCAGGGTCGTCTTGCCGCAGCCGGACGGCCCGATCAGCCCGAGCACCTCGCCCTGGTTGACCGTCAGGCTGACCGCCTTGATCGCGGGCTTGCCCGCGTACGCGACTCCGAGGGCGTCCGTCCTCATCCGCTCCTTGACCCTTCCCCGCTTGCCCTCCCGCTTCCGCGGGGCGCTGAGCAGTCCCGCGGCGCCGGACTTGATCGCCTCCGTCGTGCCGTTGCGCTCGGGCGGCTCGACGATCGTCGGCTCCTCGTCCACGACGATGCGGCGGACGGGAGGCGGCTTCTTCAGCGGGCCCATGGGTCACTCCTTCGGCGGCTGGACAGGTCGACTACGAAGTTCATGAGGATGACGAGGAGCAGCAGCACGAAGGCGGCGGCGTAGGCCTTCTGCGGTGCGTTGCCCTCACCGGCCGGCGAGTTGTTGTAGACGTAGCTCGTCAGCGTGCTGCCGGTGCCCTGCAGTACGCGCAGGACCGGGACATCGCCCTGCGGCTCGATCGGCGTCGCCCCGAGCAGGATGACCACGATCGCGGTGTCGCCGGCGATCCGGCCCATCCCGAGCGTCGTGCCGGTCGCGATGCCCTTGCGCGAGGCCGGCACCAGCACCCGGCGGATCGTCGAGATCTTGTCCTTGCCGAGGGCGTAGGACGCCTCGCGGACGTGTGCCGGGATCGACTGCAGGGCTTCCCGCGTGGCGCCCACGATCAGCGGGATCGCGATCAGCGACATCATGATCCCGGCGATGAAGAAGGAGCGCCCGAAGACGGCGCCTCCCTCGGCGGTGAAGGAGAGAAACCCGAAGGTTCCGTGCGTGAAGACCAGTAGGCCGAAGATCGCCAGCACGATGGTCGGGGTGCCGGCGACGATCTCGACGCCCGACTCGACCGCGCGGGCGAGCCACGACGGCCGCCCGTACTCACTCAGCCAGACCGCGGTGCCGACCCCGATCGGGAGGGCGATCAGGGTGCCGAGTGCGGTCAGGATCAGCGTTCCCTCGATCGGATCGAGGTAGCCACCCGCCGTCCCCGTGCTCTGCGTGGTGGAGAGGATCACCGGGTGCTCGAAGAGGGCTCCGATGCTGAGGTACTGAAGCCCGCGCACGAGCATGTAGATCATGATCGCGCCGGCGATGGCACAGAGGAGGAGGCCGCAGAACCAGGCGGCGGCGAGGCCGATCTTGTCGGCCACGCTCCAAGGGACGATCTCCTCCTCCCTCAGGTCGCCGCGATTGCGGCGTGGCAGCCGCGGCCGTGGCAGCCTCGTGGACTGGAGGCGTCTGCGCAGGCCCGCCGCTCGTCCTCCTCCTGTCGCGTGCGTGCTCATATCGGTGAGAGCGTGTATTTGCGCAGCCGGCGGCGGATGTACCAGCCCGTGAACGAGAGGAAGCCCGCGGAGACGAGCAGAACGGCCGCGAAGGCATAAAGGGTCTCGGCGAAGGGAGCGACCGAGAGGCCCTCGGCGTTGTCGACGATGGTCGCGGCGAGCGGTCGGGCCGGCTCGACGAAGAAGATCAGCCCGTCGATCGGATTCGGCTGGAAGCCGACCGATCCGGTGACCATTGAGAGCATGATCGCCTCGCCCAGCGCCCGGGCCGTGGCCAGCACCGCGGCGGCCACGATCGCAGGCCGCGCGGCCCGGACGCTCACCGTCCAGAGGGCGCGCCAGCGGTTGACGCCGAGTGACACCGATCCCTCGCGCCAGCTGACGGGAACTGCGCGTAGGGCGTCGACGACGATGGCGATCATGATCGGCGTGATCATCACGGTGAGGATCAGCGCCCCCACGCCCCAGCTGAAGCCGTTGAGCGCGGCAACCCCGGCGACCGAGTCCCTGGCGGACTGCGTGATCAGATGGTCGCTGAAGAACTTGACCACCACCAGAATCCCGATCAGCCCGTAGATCACGGAGGGCACGGCGGCGAGCAGTCGTACGACCGGCTCGAGCAGGCGGCGGAGCGACTCCGGAGCGAACTCCACGATGAACATCGCGGAGAGCACCGCGAACACGGTCGAGATGATGACCGCCGTGGCCGTGATCAGGATGGTCGCGTAGATCAGCGACCAGGCGTGCATCGTGTAGACGTACTGGCTTGGATCGCTCGGCGACTGGAAGATGCCGACGAGTTCGTCGTCGACGTTGCCGCCGGCCCAGGGGCTGAACCAGGCGAGACCGTTGTGAGAGAACGAGGGCCACGCCTTCTCGAAGACGAAGATGATCATCCCGGCGATCAGCGCCAGGACGATGCAAGCCAGCGCGCCGAGCAGAAGCTCGGCGCGCTGGTCACTGCGGTTCCTCGGTCCCGCCTTTTCGCGACCGAAACGCCTCCTCATCAGTGGAGCGGCACCCAATCGGTTCCGACGATCTTGTTCGCCTTGTTGCTGTGGGTGACCCAGTTGATGAACTTCTTGACACCCCCCACCGGCGCTCCACGCGTGACGAAGTAGAAACTGCGCACTCCGCCGTACTGGAACGACGCGGCGTTCCTCAGGGTGCAGGCGACGCCGTTGTAACTCACCACGTTCACACCGCTCGTGAAGGCCAGCGACACGTAGCCGATTGCCTGCGGGTCGCTTTGAACGGTCTGCTGAACCAGGCCATTGGAGCTCTTCGCGGCAACGAACGGGTCCTGGTTCTTGCCGCCCAGGAAGATGTTCCTGAAGGCGTCATGGGTGCCCGAGGTTGCAGCACGCCCGACCGGGTCGATGCTGCCGCCGATCGAGGCTCCTGGCACCTGGCTCCAGTTGGTGAACGTCGGGCCCAGGAAAATGTTCTTG
This sequence comes from Solirubrobacterales bacterium, assembly GCA_036520315.1. Classification (GTDB taxonomy): domain Bacteria; phylum Actinomycetota; class Thermoleophilia; order Solirubrobacterales; family 70-9; genus DASUPK01. The sequence goes on from DATDJZ010000168.1 coordinate 19,180, forward strand.
ATCGTGTCCTGGGTGATGTTCCCGAGGTGGTTGCCCGGGTTGGTGATCATGCAGATCGCATCACGCGCGATCCTGTTGAACACCAGGCCACCCGGGTCGCCATTTGCCGGGTCCCTGGAGGAGGCTCCAATCGAGACGCGGCCCTTGGCGACATCGGAGATGCCGACGTTGGAGCCGCCCTGCAGGATCTTGAACCCGAATTTCTTTCCCTTCTTGGTCTTGATCCACTTGCTGGCAAGCTTGATCTCCAGCGGGTAGACCGAGGTCGATCCGCTGATCGTGATGATCTTCTTCTTCTTCGCCTGCGCTGTGGCCGGCACCGCTGCGAGCAGCGAGACAGCCGCGAGAATCGCCAGCAGGCGAATTCCCTTTTGTGACACTAGTGCTCCTTTCGGTCTCTCACACGAGGACGGGCGCAGTCTCGATCCGCTCCTGTGGGGCGGTGTGACTAGACCGTGACCATGCTGTAACGGCGATGTAAATCTCCAGCACTTGCAGGAAAAAGGTGAATTTGCACCCGAAGCGCCGGTGTCCGAAACACAACGGCCGCGCTCTCGCGCGGCCGTTGTGCAGGAAAGGAGTGCTGCGAGAACTCTGAGTTACTTCTTCTTGCCTCCCTTGCACTTCCCGAAGCCGCTGACGGCCAGCTGCTGCGGGGCGGAGGTGAACTCGCCGACGGTGCTTGCGGACGTGACGGGCTCACCCATCGCGATCACCCACACCTTTGCCTTCGGCTCACCCTTCCGCTTGCACGGGCTCGACTCGAAGGAGATCTGCTGTTCGGCCGTGTTGCCGGCGGAAATGCCCTGCCCATTGGGCAGACCCGTGCTCTGTGCCTGACGATCCACGATCCCGCAACCGAATCCGGGACCCGGGATGTTGCCCTGACACTGATGCAGAGCGCCCTCGCTGACGCCACCACCGCTCGTGCCGGTCACGATCGGCTCGTCACCGGGCACGTCGATCGGCTTGTTGCTGTAGATGGCGAACGCCCGGATGTTCTGGTTGCAGGTAAAGAACATCGCCGCGTCCGTCGCGTCGGCGGTGGGCAGGGTCGAGTGGGTGATCGAACCGGTGCAGCCGACCGGGAACCTCGTGGGCGGTGCCGACGACCTCTTGCCGCCACCCTTCTTCGACTTCCCCGACTTCTTCGAACCGCACTGACTCTTCAGCGCCTTCAGGTTGACCGTGGCCGGCGAATCGAGAAACTCTCCGACCGTGGTCGAGTCCCCTCCGACCGTGAACGAGGTGACGGAGGGCTCACCGCCCACGAACAGATACATCTGCAGCGGGTTCTGGGAGCCGCCCGCGCAGGGGCTCGAGCCGAGCTTGATGCTCTGCGTCACCTTCGTCCCCGCGGGGATCAGCTGCTCACACTGTGGATTGACGATCCCATTGCGGTCCGCCGGGAAACCGTCGTCCTTGACCTCGATTCGCTTGAACCCTCCGCAGGTGGTCGGAGTATCGGTTGCGCCGGGGGCAGGCGGGAACGTCGCGCCCCATCCCGTGGTTCCCGGCGTCTGCGAGCCCGGGGTGGCGCGGTTCTGGATGCCGCAGCCGAACCCGACACCCGTCCCCTGGCAGCTGAAGAACTGCGTCGCGCTGCCGGCGCTCGGGTTGCCGTAGTTCTTGATCGCCTTGTTGCTGCCGACGCTGTAGGCGCGCACCGGACCGTCACAGACGAAGCTCAGCTTGGCCTTCGTGCCGGCGCCCTTTGCCTCGAGCTTGGCGTTGCAGTTGGCCACGGTCGCTGCCGATGCGGAGGTTGCCGAACCCAGGGCAGCGACGCCGAGGACACCAGCGATTGAGACGAGAACAGCGATCCGCCGCCTGCCCCGCCAGCCGCGCTCGGATCGAGATGAGTTGATCACTTGAGTGGCTCCTTCGAGATTGGTTACATCCGCCACAGGCGGACGGACGCGCGGCAGTCTCTCTGCGAGTGACACTCGCGATGTTGCGATCCGGTGTACGGGATGTAAACGCGGTGACAACACCTACGAATTACTGGTTACGGGTTGTTCGCAAAGTGGTCACCTTCACGTAACGCCGAGGTGAACTCGGCGCCGCAAAATCCCGGGGCGGAATGCACGCCTCCGCTGGGAGACGCGCACGCAAGGCAGCCTCGGCGCTCGGGCCGGGGGCGGCGATTCTTCTCATCGGCTTCATCCTCGCCACGCAGGGCGCATCGGTCTTGGACGCCATCGTCTCCGTGCCGCCCTGGGCGATCGCGGGGGCAACGATGGCCCATGTGCTCACGCTCGTGTTGAGGACGGAGGCGTGGCGCATCGTCCTGCGTGCCGCTGGGGCGAAGCTCGACTCTCGCTGCCTGCACGCCGCCAACGCCGGCGCCTTCCTCGCCGGAACGGTGCAGGGGCAGGCCGCGATGCCGGCCCGAATCGCTCTGATCCGGCGCCTTGGCGGAAGCGACGCGCCGGATGTATCCCAGATCGCACTGGCGGATGCCCCGATCTTCATGTTCGAGGTCTGCACCTCGGCGCTGCTTGCGGCGGTCGCCTCGACCGCGGTGGGCGTGATCCCGGTCTGGGTCCCCTGGGCGATGCTGGCGGGGGCCCTCGCCGTGCTCGCCGCGCTCAGGGTGGTCTACGGACGCTGTCGTAGCCACCGACTCGCCGCTGGACTCGGCGTGCTCGCGGATGGCGAGCTCCGCACCAAGCTCGCGCTGATCGTCGGCGCGTTCACAGGAATGGCGCTGCTCCGGACCTGGATCGTGCTCGCCGCCTTCGGGTTGCCCTCCGACCCGGCCAGCCTGTGCCTCGTCCTCTTCTCCATGGGGACCGTGGGCCTCCTGCCGATCGGGGTCGGTACCGGCCCTGCCGCCATGGTCGCCGCCCTCGGGACGACCAACCTTGCGGCGGCCACCGCGGCGGGCATGGTGGTCAGCACCGCGACCGTGCTCGCGGTCCTGGTCTACGCAGGGGCCTTCTGGGCGTTGCGTACCCGCATCCCGGCGGCGGTCCCCGCCTAGTCGTCAGCTCGAGGGGAGCGGCGCCTGGCCCGGATGGGAGGCGTCCTCAAACTCCCTGAAGAGGCCGGTGACGACGAAGGCGACCTGCTCGCCGATGTCCACGGCGTTGTCGCCGATCCGCTCCAGCGCGCGGGCGACCAGCATCATCGTCATCGCCCACTCCCGGGTGTCCACGTCTTCACCGACCTGGACGGCCAGCTGGAAGACCTCCTTGTTGAGATCGTCGATCAAGTCGTCCTGGCGGACGAGGTCGCGGGCAAGCTCGACATCCCGCCCCTCGAACGCCTTCTTCGCCTGAGAGAGCATCGAGCGGCCCTGCTTGCCCATCCGCACGGTCCGCTCCACCATCTCCGCGTGCACCGGAGCGTCGTAACCGGTCAGGGGGATGAGCTTGGCGATATTCACGCACTGATCCCCCATCCGCTCGATGCTGTGCATGACGTGCAGCAGCGCCGAAATCAGGCGCAGGTCGGTCGCCACGGGGGCCTGGGTCGCGAGCATGGTGAGGATCTCCTGATGGACCTCCAGGTAGCGCCCGTCGATGCGGTCGTCATCGGCGATCACCAGCTCGGCGAGCTCGATGTCCCGGTGCTCGACCGCCTCGAGAGTCCGGTCGAGGCTCTGGATGACCATGTTCAGCCCGTCGAGCGCCCGCGTCTCGAGGCCCTCGAGCTCCTCTCGGTAATGGAGCCGAGTTGATTCGGGCATCAGCCGACCTTCCCGGTTACGTAGTCCTCGGTCCGGGGGTCGGAGGGGTTGGTGAAGATCTTGTCCGTGTCGGCGTACTCGACCAACTGGCCCCAGCGGTGGTCCTCATCGGCATCGAGTTGGACGATCAGGAAAGCGGTCCGGTTGGAGACGCGCGCCGCCTGCTGCATGTTGTGGGTGACGATCACGATCGAGAACTCTTCCTTCAGCTCCATCATCAGGTCCTCGATCCTCCCAGTGGAGATCGGGTCTAGGGCCGAGCAGGGCTCGTCCATCAGGATCACGTCGGGATCGACAGCGATGCACCGTGCGATGCAAAGCCGCTGCTGCTGCCCACCTGACATCCCGTAGGCGTTCTCGTCGAGCCGGTCCTTGACCTCATCCCAGAGGGCCGCCGAGCGTAGGGCCCGCTCGACCCTCTCCTTGACGTCGGAGAGCCCCAGCACGCGCGGACCGAAGGCGACGTTGTCGAAGATCGACTTCGGGAACGGGTTGGGCTTCTGGAAGACCATGCCGATCCGCTTGCGGACCTCGACAGGATCGACTTCGGGCGCATACAGGTCCTGGTCGTGGTAGTAGCAATGACCTTCGACCGTCGCTGACGGGATCAGGTCGTTCATCCGGTTCAGGCAGCGGATCAGGGTGCTCTTGCCACAGCCCGACGGGCCGATCAGGGCGGTGATCTCGTTCTCGTGGATATCCATCGAGACGTGCTGCACCGCCGGCTTTCCGGCATAGCTCACGGAGAGATCCTCGAGCCTGAATACGGTCGCCGCCCCCGAAGTGCCACGACCATGACCCCCACCGTCTGCGGCGCCTGAGACAT
>DATDJZ010000169.1:0-2372 GCA_036520315.1 Solirubrobacterales bacterium
CGCGATTCTGGTCCGACTACCGCCTGTTCGAACACACCCACGGCGTCAAGCGGTTCTTCAACGAGACCGTGGGCGAGCTGAGGCTCAACTACGAGACTCTCGCGCTGCCCGGCGACCGGGGCCAGACCGTCGTCGTCTACAGCGCCGACCGTGGCTCGCCTTCCGAGGAGAAGCTACGACTCCTCGCCAGCTGGAACGCCCCGCCCGTTGTCGCGGACGACGAGCCGCAAACACCCGCTTCACGAGATTCGCGCCGGTAGTACGGGCGTCGACGTCGACGGAGGGTGAGTTGATGTCCGAGCACCAATCGGGCGCGGGCGTAACGGGGCAGACGACTGTCGGGTCGCTCTGGCAGGCAATGAGCGGCCGGCCACTGAGCGCTGATCTCCTGGATTGGCCGCCGGACCTTTTCGCGCTGACCTCGTTGATGCTGCAGCGGTCGGGGGTCTATCGCTATGCGCTGTCGCCGCCGCCCGGGCGCCAATGGCCGCCCGGAGCACGGGGCGGGTGGTCGACTACGGTCGAGGCCGCTGGACGCGCTTGGAGTGGCGTCGTCGATGCCCCCGGGGAGCCGGTTCCGCCACTGCTTGTCAGCATGATGGAGGTCCTGGTCGCCGCAGCTACAACGCCGCTGGAAGAGCTTTCTATCGGTGCCGACTGGGAACTGTGCGCGGCACTGCTGACGCTGCACGCCATCGCCGATGAGGCGTGCGCCGGGCTCGGGGTCGCGCTGACCGCTTCAAATCCCCTCGGGTGCGGCTATCGGGGCCGCGCCCGGGAGCTGCTCGCGCAGCGCGGCACACTCGCGCGAATTTCGCAAGACATGGCGCTGGTGCTTCCGAAGGTGCGCACGCCCGGAGCGCCAGGAACCTCCATCCGATCCATGTCCCGGTACGCAACTGCGCACGGGCCGAGCGTCGGCGTGCGATGGCACAAGCTGCCGGCCCGTCGGCGGGGCACCGAGCCTCGCGCCGACCATGTCAACTTCCTGCTGCTGCCATGGCCGTTGCAGATACGCACAAGCGACTTTCGCCCCATCGAAGGTTCCGCGCAGCGCGATACCGACGAACCGTATGGATTCTTCGACTTCGACCCCGCCGAGCGACTCGACTTGGATCTGGTGGACCGGATGCTGGTCGCCGCCCGCAACGAGGTCGACAGCATCGACGTGGTGTGCCTGCCGGAGAGCGCGATCGCGGAGGATGAGCTTGCGCCGTTGGAGGCACTACTGGAGTCGCACGGTGTAGCCTCGCTCACCACCGGGGTACGCCGAAGGCGATCGCGGCTCGATGAGTTTCCCGACAACTGGGTGCACTGGGGCCTGTCGCCGGAGCTGGAGAAGGGCCACTCCCGACCACTGGAGGACTTCGGTACCGGCTGGTTCCACGTCCGCCAGAACAAGCAGCATCGATGGTCCTTGGACGCCGGGCAGATCTATCAGTATCACCTCGGGGGAGAGCTGCACCCCGCGATGCGGTGGTGGGAAGCCGTGAACGTACCCCGACGCGTTCTCCACTTCATCGAGTTCGGCGAGGGGTTCACCGTGGTAGTCCTGATCTGCGAGGACCTTGCTCAGAACGACGAAGTCGCCGACCTCATCCGCGCGATCGGCCCGACGGGGATCATGGCGCCGCTCCTCGACGGGCCGCAGCTCGCATCGCGGTGGTCCGCTCGCTATGCGAGCGTGTTTGCCGACGACCCAGGTTCCGCAGTGCTGACCCTCAGCGCTTGGGGCATGGTCGACCGGTGCCGTCCACGCGGACGCGATGCCGTACGTGTAGTCGGCCTGTGGAAAGACCCCAGCCACGGCTTCAACGAGATCCCTCTGGAGTCCGGGGCCCAGGGCATTCTGCTGACCGCATGCGTCAGCCCCGCGCAGCGGCGCAGCAACGACGGGCGTCGCCCGGTGCAGAACGCGGTCGACCTCTACGCTGTTGGCCAGCATCAGATCCGCCCGGCGGCGGCTGGCTCCCAAGATGGGGCGCCGGTTCGGCAGCTGTCAGATCCGCCGCCGCTGGACGTTGACGACCTGACAATCCTGTGCGGCTGGGCCGAGGCCGTCGCCGAGGCGTTGGCGTACGCGCCTAGCCGGGTCGCCGCAGTCCTGAGCGAGGCCGCCGCAGGCTCGCCTTGGCGGGCCACGCTCGGCCTCAACGAGCCTTCAGATCCTCTGCGGAAAGCCATCCAACTCATGGACGACGTGGTCAGCAACACCGCTGCCACCAGCGATCACCTCGACGCCATCCTGGCCGCGGTAAGCCACGACAGCGCCAGCGCCGAGGACGCGCTCACCGGCCTTGTCCGACGCGTCCTCCTGGCCGCTCTCGAGCTCCGCGAAGGTCGGCGTAGGTACGAAGAAGACCACCGGGCCA
>DATDJZ010000170.1:0-24652 GCA_036520315.1 Solirubrobacterales bacterium
GCTTCCGCTTCGCCGCGCGCAGCCGATCCCGCACCCGCCGGCGCCTGCCCTCCAGCTCCTCGGTGAGCTTCTCGATCTCGTCGCGCCGATGGCGCAGCAGGGCGAGCTGGGAGTCGATGTGCCCGGCGGCCTGCTCGAGCACTTGCCGTTGGCTGACCGGGTCCTCGATTCCGGCGTCCCACTCGCGCCTCAGGGAGGCCCGGGCGCTCTCGGCGGCGACCAGGTCGCGCAGCTCCTCGAGCGAGACACCGAGTAGCTCCCGCAACCGAAGCAGCTCGCGGAGCCTCTCCAGGTCCTCCTCGCTGAAGGTGCGGTGCGCCCCGGGCTCGCGCCGCCCCGAATCGAGCAGCCCAATCTCCTCGTAGTAGCGGATCGTTCGGGGCGTGGTCCCGGTGAGCTTCGCCAGGTCGCCGATCCGGTAGCTGCGTTCCTCGCTCATGCCGCCACCCGGTCCAGGCCGGCGTCGACCCCGGGCTCGCGTACGGGCGCGTGCCGCGGGCGAAGCAGCGAGACCCCGGCGCCGATCAGCGAGGTGATCGCCAGCACCCAGAGGGCCGTGTGCATGTTGTGGATGAAGGGAGCGAGCTGCTCGCTGGAGAGGCCGGAGGCGAGCCCGGAGAAGATCTGGAAGAGGACAGTCTTCGGGACGGCCGCCGTGACGATCGCCAGCACGAAGGCGATCGAGATCACCGCACCGGTGTTCTGCAGCATCGTCCGGGCGCCCGAGGCGATGCCGCGGCGCCGTGCGGGCACGGTCGCCATCATCGCCGCGGTGTTGGGCGAGTTGAACATGCCGGAGCCGATGCCGACGAGCCCGAGCCAGAGGGTGCTCTCCCAGTAGGGGCTGTGCTCGCCGAGCGTGGTCATCCCGGCGAGCGCGAACGCGCTGACCAGCATGCCGAGGGCCGCCAGCATGCGGGAGCCGTGGCGGTCCGCCCAGATCCCGGCGAGCGGCGACGAGATCACCATCCCGATGGCCATCGGGGTGAGCTTGATCCCAGCGGTGATCGGATCGTCCCCCATCACGCCCTGGAAGTAGAAGACGAAGACGAAGAGCAGGGCGAAGCGGGAGAGGCCGTTGATGAAGGCGGCGCCGGTGGCCGCCGCGAACATCCGGTTCTGGAAGATCGTGAGGTCCAGCATCGGGGCCTTCGCGTGGCGCTCGATCAGGACGAAGGCCGGCAGCAGCACCACCGCCGCGGCCAGCGACCAGATCACGAGCGCGTCGTCCCAACCCGAGATGCCTCCACGCGAAAGGCCGTAGACCAGGCCGGTCAGGCCGGCGACGAAGGTGGTGGTGCCGAGCAGGTCGAGCCCTCGCTCGGAGTCACGCGTCGACATTTCGTGCAGGACGAGCCACCCCCAGAGGGCTCCGGCAAGCCCGACGGGCACGTTGAACCAGAAGACCCAGTGCCAGGAGATCGCGACCAGCGCTCCGCCGAGCACCGGCCCGATGACGAGGCCGACGGCCGCCACCATCGTGTTGGTGCCCATCGCGAGGCCGAGCTGCTCCCGGGGGAAGGCATCGGTGACCAGCGCGGGGGCGTTCGCGAAGAGGAGGGCGCCGCCGATTCCCTGGACGATCCGCCAGAGGATCAGCTGCGTGCCGTCGCCCGAGAAGCCGGCTCCGAGCGAGGCGGCCGTGAACAGCAAAAAGCCCCCGACGTACGCCTTTTTGCGCCCGAAGAGGTCGGAGAGCCGGCCGGCGGTCAGCACCTGGACGGTCGAGGCGATCATGTAGGCCAGGATCACCCAGACCAGCTGGAGGAGGCTGGTCCCCAGCGAGCGCTCGAGGTCCGGCAGGGCGATGATCAGCGTGCCGGAGTTGATGGTCGCGAGCAGCATCCCCACGCTCGTGCAGCTGAGGACCCACCATTTGTAATGCTCGTGGCCGGCTTCGATCCCGGGTCGGAACCGACTGGCAGCTGATCTGACAAAGCTTACGTTCACGTAAGAATCAGTTTAGCGTGGGATTTGCCCTTCTGGCGGTCGTATCCCGCACGCGGGATACTTCGGGCGATGCATGACTGTGACGTGGTTGTCGTTGGCGCGGGTCTCGCGGGACTGACCGCGGCGCGCGAGCTGGCCGGGGCCGGGCTCGAGGTGCGGGTGCTCGAAGCCCGTGACCGGGTCGGCGGCCGGACGCTGAGCCAGTCGGTGGGGGACGACGCGAGGGGGCGCCGCAGCCGAAGGCGAGGCGCCACCCGTTTTGAGCCGGACATCGTCGAGCTCGGGGGCCAGTGGGTGGGGCCGACGCAGCACGAGATCCTCAGCCTCGCCCAGGACCTCGGCATCGAGACCTATCCGACCCCCGCGGAGGGCAAGAACCTGTTCGAGGACGGCCGCGGCAAGCTGAAGCGCTACCGCGGCACGATCCCGATGCTGGCCCCGCACGTGATGGTCGACTACGGCCAGGCGGACCTGCGGTTGAAGCGGCTGGTCAAGCGGATCGATCCGGAGGTCCCCTGGGAGGCGGAGGGCGCCGACCGCCTGGACGAGCAGAGCTTCGGTGGCTGGATCCGGCGGACCGCCAAGACGAAGACGGCGCGCGAGGCGCTGAGCGTCGCCTGCCGTGCCGTGTTCGCCGTCGAGCCGGCCGACGTCTCGCTGCTCCATCTCCTCTTCTACGCCGCATCGGCGGGGGGCTGGGACGACCTGCTCGACACGGAGGGCGGCGCACAGCAGGACCGGCTGGTTGGGGGGACGCAGCAGGTCTCCGTGCGGCTGGCCGAGGAGCTCGCCGACCGGCTAGAGCTCTCCTCGCCGGTTCGCCTGATTCGCTCGGACGGAGACGGGGTCACGGTCGGGGAGGTGCGGGCGCGCCGCGCGATCGTCGCGGTCCCGCCGACCCTCGCCGGGCGCATCGAGTACGACCCGTCGCTGCCGGGACCGCGCGACCAGCTCACCCAGCGCATGCCGATGGGCTCGGTGATCAAGTGCACGGCCACCTACGAGGAGCCCTTCTGGCGCGAGGACGGCCTCAGCGGCCAGGCGATCAGCCTGCCGGGCCCGACCCAGGTCGTCTTCGACAACAGCACGCCGAACGGCAGCGCCGGCCTGATCGGCTTCCTGGAGGGCCGGGACGCGCGCGAGCTGGCGCGAGTCCCCGAGGACGAGCGCCGCGAGGCCGTGCTGCGCGGCTTTCAGCGCCTCTTCGGCCGCCGCGCGGCCCACCCCGTGCTCTACGTGGACAAGGACTGGAGTGCCGAGCCGTACTCGCGTGGCTGCTACGGCGGCGTGTTCGGACCCGGGGCCTGGACCGGATACGGCCGGTTGTTGCGCGAGCCGATCGGCCGCCTCCACTGGGCGGGAACCGAGACCGCCACCCGCTGGATGGGCTACATGGACGGGGCGGTCCGGTCGGGCCGGCGGGCGGCGGCCGAGGTGATGCAGGCCGAGGGGGCGGCCCTCGGGAGCGCCGCGGGCGCCCGCGCGGTGCAGGCAGCCCGCCTCGCGTGAGGCTGATCGACGTCAGACACCTCGGCCGTGAGCGGGTGATCGGCTGCTGGGAGCTCGACGGCGTGCTGATCGACCCGGGGCCGACGAGCTCGATGGACAACCTGATCGAGGCGCTCGGCGGCGAGCGGCCTCGGGCCCTCCTGCTCACCCACATCCATCTCGACCACGCCGGGGCCGCCGGAAGCCTGGTGCGCCGCTGGCCCGAGCTGCCCGTCTACGTCCACGAGCGCGGCGCCCGCCACCTCGCCGACCCAACCAAGCTGCTGGCGAGCGCAGAGCGTCTCTATGGCGATCAGATGGAGCGGCTCTGGGGAGAGGTCGCGCCGGTGCCGGAGGCGAACCTGAACGCATTGCGAGGCGGCGAGGAGATGTTCGGCTTCCGCGTCGCCTACACGCCCGGCCACGCCTCCCACCACGTCAGCTACCTGCATCCGCCCAGCGGGCGTGCCTTCGTCGGAGATACGGCTGCGGTCCGGATCCTGCCGAGCAACTGGGTGCTGCCTCCGACCCCGCCGCCGGACATCGACCTCGATCTCTGGGAGGACTCGATCGACCGGATCCTCGACTGGGAACCCGAGAGCCTCGGCCTCACCCATTTCGGCGACGTGGATGATCCCGAAGCACACTTCGACCTGGTCCGCGCGCGGTTGCGCGAGCAGGGAGAGCTGGCCCGTGAGCTCTCAGCCGAGGAGTTCGAGGCACGTATTCGCGAGCGAGCCGCCGAGGCGGCGGATTCGGAGACCCTGAAGGCCATGCTGCAGGCGGTACCGCCCGAGCAGCAGTGGGCGGGGCTCGACCGCTACTGGCGAACTCGAGCGCCGACCTGAGGGATCAGACGACGAAGGCGACGTCGTCGACGTAGCAGTACGACCAGTCCTCGCCGCGCTCGAGCGAGCTGACGATGGGGTGGTCGGTGGCGGCCACGTGGGCGCTGGCGTGCCTGTGGGGGGACGAGTCACAGCAGCCGACGCGACCGCAGCTCCGGCAGACCCGGAGGTGCACCCAGGTCCCGCCGATCTTCAGGCAGTCCTCACAGCCGGCGACCTCCTCGGGCACGTCGACGGTGATCTGATCGAGATGGGCGCAGTCGGGCATCCGGTTCGAGGGTATCGAGCCGGCAGAGCCCGGCGGCGGAGGATCAGGCCCGGGTGAGCTCGGGGCCGCGTGCCAGTACGGTGCGGTCGCGCCCACTGCGTTTCGCTTCGTAGAGCGCCGCATCGGCGCGCGCGAACAGCTCGTGCCCCGACTCGACGCCGTCCCACTGGGCGATGCCGGCGGAGACCGTCTCCTCGAGCGGCACGGAGGCGCGGAGAGTCTCGATGACCTGCTCCGCCTGCGCAGCATCCGTGGCCGTCAACAGGACGGCGAACTCCTCTCCGCCGTAGCGGGCGATCAGGTCCGCGGAGCGGAGGTGGTTCCGCCAGAGCGAGCCGACCTCCTTCAGATGCGAGTCCCCGGCCGGATGGCCGTTCAGGTCGTTGAATTGCTTGAAGAAGTCGAGATCGAGGAGGGCCATGCAGAGCGGCGTCTCGGTGCGGGCGGCATGCAGGATCTCGCGCTCGAGCTCCTCGTCCCAGGCGCGGCGGTTGGGCAGCCCCGTGAGGGCGTCGGTGCGCGCGGTGAGCTCCAGGCGCTCGGCGAGCAACTCGCGCTGGCGGACGAGCTCGCTGAGCGTGAAGCCGGCGATCCCCGCGATCACCATCCAGAGCAGTGCCGCGATCGCCTCCGTGGGCGCGTACCCGCCGCCGCTCAGGGCCGGCGAGGGCACCGCATAGGTGACGCCGACGCCGATCACCGAGACGAGCAGCTGGGGCCGGGTCCCGTAGAGCGCGAACCAGAAGACCGGCAGCAGGACCACCGGGCTGTAGGCGGGGATCGGGCTCTCGTTGGTGCCGCGGACCAGCGCGATCATCACGAAGGGGAGCAGCGCGGGCAGGGCCTGCATCCAGGCCGGGTGGCGCTCCCACCGGGGCAGCAGCGCCCAGGCGACGCTGACGGGGATCAGCACCCCTGCGAGCAGGTTGCCGAGGTTGGCGGCTCCGGGCAGCAGCGGCAGCAGGACGAAGCCGAGGACCCCCGCGCCGATCCAGGGCAGCAGACGAAGGCCCGCTCCGTCACCCTCCAACGGTCTGCCGCGGGTTACGTTCAATCCCGCCTCGATCAGAGGCTGAAGCGCCCGTCGCCCTTTCCTACCCATCGTCCTGGTCCAAGTCGTCAATTTCGAGGGTCGCCACAACCCCCCTACTGGGTATTCGTCGAATGTTTTCGCCGTCATTGCTGATAGATGTCAGCGGCTCATGAAGAGGTTCCTTCCGCTACCGCTCGTCCTGATCGGGGTTCTGCTGTGCGCCGCACCGGCCGCCGGCACGCCACAGGGCCTGGTCCGGGGCGGCTACGACCAGGCCACTGGGAAGCTCGAGGGCGGCTTCAAGATCATGGCGATCGAGCGGGTCTTCTCCGAGGACGAGTGCTATCCGCCCGCGAACGAGGTCGCGACGATCCTGCGGCGGGAACTCGACACCGAGGTCGTCATCGCACCGAACCTCGATTCCGTGGAGGGGATCGACCTGATCAACGTGATCGCCGACGAGACCGGATGCGACAGGCTCGTCCTCGCGCTGCGGTCCGGGCCCAAAGCGAGGGTGTTCGTCCTGGACTCGGACTACGGCCCCGTCTACCTGGCGGGGGGCAAGAACAACACGGGTGAATCCCAGGCCGGGGCCGCCGGCCCGCTCAGGGATCTCACCTCCGCCAGCAAGGAGTTCCGAATGCGGGAGGCCGACGGCACCTCGCGCCTCGAGGTGCTCTGCGCCGACGGAGCCCACCCCATGGGCGGCGGCTTTTTCAATGCGACGCCCCTGGGGAGGGACGGCGAGGGAGTCTACTCGCATTCATACGAGCGGCTCGGCGCGCAGGGCGGGTTCCACGACACCGCCACCCTGATCGACCCGAGCCAGAACTCCACCGCGACGCACCGGGTCGTGCTCCAGGTCGTCTGCGGGCAGGGACTGGTTCCGACGGCCTCCCCCCATGCGACCACCTACGTCCACCGGCACGAGACCGCGTCCGTGACCGCGCATTGTCCCGACGGGACCCAGGTCTTCTCGGGGGGCTTCCAGCGCACCAACTTCACGACTCCGGGCGTCAAGCGGTTCGGCGGCCACATCTACGGCGGCGACTACATCACCGAGTCGAGGGCGGACGGCACGACCGGCTGGCGGGTGAGCGGCGCCGCAACCGGTGAGAACGGGGGCGAGCTCACGGCGATCGCCTACTGCGGGGAGGATCGAAGCCTGCCGATCAAGGAGGTCTCCACCGAGGTGTCGGTCGGCGAGGGCAAGGCGGCGTCGGCGACGACACCGCGGTGCCCGCAGGGCTCCGCCCTGATCGCCGGAGGGTGGAGCTACGGCGACTCGCACAACGGCCTCTTCGCGGACGGGTACTTCACCCGCGCCGGCACCTGGGCCGCAACGGGCTACGGCTGGTTTGGGTCCGCCAATCTGACCGCCTACGGCTACTGCGCCCAGGCCCGCGACACCCTGGATCGCAGCGACTTCCCCACAGAGCCGCCGCCGGGACCGCCGCCCTCGGACGACGGCGGCAAGACACTGCTCTACATCGTGCTCGGCGCGCTCGCGCTGATCGTCATCGCGCTCTTCCTCCGGCGGCGGCAGGTGGTGAGGAGTAGGCGCAAGCGGCGGCTGCGAGCCGGCGCGCGTCCACGCCGCGCTTCCCGCTAGGGGTCCCGGACAGTCCGAACGCAAGGGCTCGCTAGTAGCCTCGCGCCATGGCGAGTCCCAGGACGCTTTTGATCATCGACATCCAGCGCGACTACTTCCCGGGTGGCGCCTACCCCCTCGTCGAGCCTGAGGCCGCGGCCGAAGCGGCGCGCCGGCTTCTCGACTCGTTCCGAGCGTCCGGCCAGCCGGTCATCCACATGAGGCACGTCTGGGACGCGCCCGACGCGGAGTTCATGCGGCCGGGCACCGAGGGAATCGAGATCCACCCAACCGTGGCGCCGGCCAAAGGCGAGCTGGTCCTCGAGAAGACGAGCCCGAACTCCTTCGTCGACACGCCGCTCGAGGAGGAGCTCAGGCAGCGCGATCTGGACGAGCTCGTCGTCGCCGGGATGATGAGCTCGATGTGCGTCGACGCGACCGTGCGCGCCGCTGCCGACCTGGGGTTCTCACCGACCGTGGTTCACGATGCCTGCGCCGCCCCCGACCTGCAGTTCAACGGGGTGGACGTGCCCGGGGCCACTGTGCACGCGGCTTTCATGGCCGCGCTCGCCGACGGTTACGCCGAGGTGAGGAGCGCGACCGAGCTTCTCGCAGACGACGCCGGCTAGCTGTAGAGCGTCATCCGAATGTCAATGACGCGTCATCAGCTGTCACGTTTGACAGTAGCTGGGCCGACTCGATTTGCGCAACGGCAAAGAAGGGTGGGTGAGCCCTTAGAACTTGGCGTCAACCGCGCCTCGGAGTGCCTTTGCCAGCTGTTCCTGGCTGCGCGGGCTCGTGCGTCCAGCCGGTTGTGACATGGCGGCCCAACGCCGCGAGAGTGTTGCTTTGCATGGAAAGCAGCGGTTTGCCCAGCGGAGGCCGTGGTAGTGGTCGAGGTCGCCCAGGTCGCGTCGCCGGGCGGATCGCATCCTGGAGTTCGACGACGGACAGCTCGCCGAGCGCGTCGAATGGCCGATTCCGAGTAGGTTCAGCCGACCAGGTCGTTTTGAGGAAGGAAAGCGCTATGAGCGAGCTCGTGTATGCCATTCCCATCGTGCATGGGAAGGAGGATCTTTATCGCCAAACCTGGGACGAGCTGGAGGGCGCTCGCCGGGATGAATATGCGGCCGCGCTGAAAGACGCCGGAGTCACGCGCCAAATGATCTGGCATCAGCAGACGCCGGATGGCCGCACCCTCGCCATCGTCTACATCGAGGCAACCGATCCCGAGGCCCCCCAGCGCTTTGTCTCATCTGATGCGGACATCAGTCGGTGGTTCGTGCAGCGGATGCAGGAAATATATGGACGCGATGTCTCGCAACCGCCTCTTCCGGTCGAGCTGGATCACGACTTCCGCGTCTAACGGCTGAGCGTGTCCGGCCTTGGTTGCCGCGACCCAGCCGTGGTCCGGTCAACGCACGGAACTACCACATTCGGGGCAGAGCGAAATAGTCGCTTTGGACGAAAGCAGCACCCTTACTCCGTGCGTCTCCGAAAGATCGGATGGGTGGCCCGATTCGGTTCTCGCCACCGTGTGAGGATCGCGACGTAAGCCGCCACCCGGCCTGAAGTCGCGCCCCCCCTTTCGCGCGAGCGACAATCGCCGCGGGCGGGTCCTGTCGTGAGATCAGCTACTCCAACGTCGAGAGGAGATACGCGAGCGCGAAGCCGAGCACGGTGGCGAGGCCGACCGGCAGCCCGCCGTCCGTCCGCGCCTGGGGAATCATCACGTCGACGAGCATCGTCAGTACGGCCCCTCCGGCGAACGCCTCGATCAGCGCCACCGTGTTGTCGCTCGCGCCTTTGAGCAGCCCATAGCCCAGGGCGGCTGCGGCGCCGGAGGCAAGCACCACCAGCAGCCAGATCAGGAGGATGTGGCGCGTCGCGATCCCCTCCTTGTGCATCCCGGCGGAGGAGCCGATCGCCTCCGGCAGGTTCGAGAGGAACACCGCTCCGAGCACGGCGACGCTCACCTGCTGCCCTCCCAGGAGGCTGATGCCGATCACCGCCGACTCGGGGATGCCGTCGAGGATCGCGCCGAGCAGGAGGGCCGACGCCGAGTCGGCGCCTTGTGGAGACCCCTCCCGGCGCCGCCCGTGAGGGCTCATCCGGCTTTCGCCTCCTCGCCTCCCGACCACCTGGTCACCGGCGAAATAGACCAGGGCGCCGAAGGCGAGACCGAGGGCGACGGCGTCGGCGCCTCCCAGGTTGTAGGCGTCCTCGGTGAGCTCGAAGGCGACGGCGCTAAACAGAGTGCCGGCGCCGAAGCCCAGGATCAGCCCGAGCGCCCGGGTCGGGATGGCGCGGCGCCTAGTGCCGATCAGCGCCCCGGCGAGCAGGGAGGAGGCTCCGAGCAGGCCCCAGGCTCCGGCCTCGAGCATGCAGGGAAGCTATCCGAGCTGGGCCTAAAGCTCCTCGGGCTCGGTCACCGGCTGCTTGCACGCTGTGGGCGGTGAGAATGCGCCATCACGCACGACATTCAAATGACCCTCTACAACTAGCCGCAGCCGGTGTTGTTGCCGCAGCTCGAGCACGTGTAGCAGGAGCCCGTGCGCTGCATCATGCCGCCACACTGGTCGCAGGCGGGGCCGAGCTCGAGGTCCGGGCCCATCTTCGCCGGGATCACCGGCGGAGTGTCGGTGAGCGCCGCAGCCGCCGGCTTTGACTCGGCCTCGGGCTTCGCCTCGCCGTTCGCCTTCGCCTCGCCGTTCGCCGGGCCGTTGCCGTTGCCCTCACCGTTCGAGTGGCCGTTGGTGTCGTCGATCGGGAACGCCTGCTGGGCCTCCTTCTTCACCCGGACCTGCTCGGTGAGGATGCCGAGCTGCTCCAGGTAGTCGGTGTCCTCGACGAAGCGGCTGGCGAGCCAGCGCATGATGTAGTCGGGCATCGACTTGGCGAACGGGATCTCCGGGTTTGTGGTTATCCCCTCCGGCTCGAAGCGGACGTAGCTGAACTTGTTGACGAACACCTCGAGCGGCACGCCGTACTGGAGGCCGATCGAGATCGCGGTCGCGAAGGCGTTCATCAGGCCCTTGATCGTCGAGCCCTCCTTGCCGATGTCGGTGAGGAAGATCTCCCCGACGGACCCGTCCGGGTACTTGCCGGCGGTGATGTAGCCCTCCTGCATCCCGATCCGGAACTTGTGGGTGATCGACTCGCGCTCCTGCGGCATCCGGGTGCGCTGCGGCTCGGGCGGTGCGCCCTCGAGCGACTGCGCCTCGGCGGGATCCGACTTCTTCTCGCCCGCGTCGGTCTTCAGAGCCTGGGCGGTCTTGGAGCCGTCGCGGTAGATCGCGAGCGCCTTGAGGCCCTTCTTCCAGCCGTCGGTGTAGGCCTCTGCGATGTCGCCCTTCGACGCTGTCTCCGGCAGGTTGACCGTCTTCGAGATCGCTCCCGAGAGGAACGGCTGGGCCGCGGCCATCATGTCGATGTGGCCGGTGTGCGAGATCGACCGCTCGCCGACCGCCACGTCGAAGACCTCGAGGTGCTCGTCCTTCAGGCCGGGCGCCCCGATGATCGTGTTGCGCTCGTTGATGTGGGCGTCGATCTGCTCGATCTCGGAGGTCGAGTAGCCGAGCGTCTCGAGCGCCAGGTTGACCGAGCGGTTGACGATCTTCATCTGCCCGCCGCCGACCAGCTCCTTGAACTTGACCAGCGAAAAGTCCGGCTCGATGCCGGTCGTGTCGCAGTCCATCAGGAAGCTGATCGTGCCGGTAGGGGCGAGCACGGTCGCCTGCGCATTGCGGTAGCCGTGCTGCTCGCCGAGCGCGACTGCCTCGTCCCATGACTCGCGAGCCGCGTGGAGGAGCGGCTCCTCCACCAGCTCGTCCTCGATCTCGTAGGCCGCCGACTGGTGCATCCGCATCACCTGGTTGTGCGGCTCGCGGTTCACCTCGTAGCCGTCGTACGGGCCAAGCGTGCCTGCGATCTCGGCCGACATCCGGTAACCGCGGCCGGTCATCAGCGCGGTGATCGAGCCGGCGAGGGCGCGGCCTTCGGCCGAGTCGTACGGCATGCCCTCCGCCATCAGCAGGGCACCGAGGTTCGCGTAGCCGAGGCCGAGCTGGCGGAACGCCCGCGCGTTCCGGGTGATCTGCTCGGTCGGATAGCTGGAGAAGCCGACGAGGATCTCCTGCGCGAGGAAGACGATGTCCACCGCGTGGGTGAAGTCGTCGACGTTGAAGCTCCCGTCCTCGTTGCGGAACTTCATCAGGTTGAGTGAGGCGAGATTGCAGGCCGAGTCGTCGATCGACATGTACTCGGAGCAGGGGTTCGACGCGGTGATCGGCCCGGTGTTCGGGTCCGTGTGCCACCGGTTGATCGTGGTGTCGTATTGCATGCCGGGATCGGCGCACTGCCAGGCGGCGTCGGCGATCTGATCCATCAGCTCGCGCGCCTTGACGGTCTTCACCGGCTTGCCCTCGACACGCCCGATCAGCTCCCAGTCGTCGTCATTGGTCACGGCCTCCATGAACTCGTCGGTGACCCGGACCGAGTTGTTGGCGTTCTGGAACTGGACCGAGGCGAAGGCGTCGGAGTCGAGCCGCATGTCGAAGTCGGCGGCCTTGAGCGCAGCGGCCTTCTTCTCCTCGTCCGCCTTGCACCAGATGAACTTCTCGATGTCCGGGTGGTCGACGTCGAGCACGACCATCTTGGCCGCACGGCGGGTGCCGCCGCCAGACTTGATCGCGCCGGCCCAGGAGTCGGCGCCGCGCATGAAGCTGACCGGGCCCGAGGCGATCCCGCCCTTGGAGAGGGGCTCCATCGAGCCGCGGATCTTGGACAGGTTGATGCCGGAACCCGACCCGCCCTTGAAGATGATCCCCTCCTTGGTGTTCCAGGAGAGGATGGAGTCCATGTCGTCCTCGACCGAGAGGATGAAGCAGGCGGATGCCTGCTCTTGGCCCGGATCCTTCCAGCCGACGTTGAACCAGACGGGCGAGTTGAAGGCGGCCTTCTGGTTGACCAGGATCGAGGTCAGCTCGGCGTCGAAGGCGTCGGCGTCCTCATCGCTCGCGAAGTAGCCCGACTCGCGTCCGACCTCGGTGATCCGGTCGGCGACGCGGCTGACCATCTGCTTGACGGAAGTCTCTCGCTCGGGGGAGCCGAGCTGCCCGCGGAAGTACTTCTGGGCGACGATGTTGGTGGCGTTCTGCGACCAGGTCTTCGGGAACTCGGCGTTCTCCTGCTTGAACGCCGGCTTCTCCGGGTCGCCGATGATCGCGTCCCGCGTCTCCCACTCGAGCTCGTCGTAGGGATGCACCCCGGCCGTCGAGAATCTGCGTTCGATGGCGAGGCCCCTCTCGGTCGTCCTTGCCTCCTTGGAAGTGGCCCTGGCCATCACTTTTCTCCTCTCGCTCCGTTTTTGGGGTGAGCACCGCAGCATCCTCGGCGCTTCGGACGGAACCGGGGCCCATCTAGTCCGTTATTTGCGGGGATTTTCATGACGAGCTCCGAGCGGCATCCGGGAGAGTTCCCGCAAACTGCAGGTAGGCACCCTGGTCGAGCTCCCGCAGGCCATCGAGGCAGAGCTCCGTGATTCGCGCGGCGGAGAGCTCGCCCCCCTTGGCGCTGAGCTCTCGTTCAACCTCATCGACGATGAAGGAGAGGCGACGAGGATCGACGTCGCGCTTGTGGGTGGCCCCGGCCAGGCTGCGGAGCAGCTTCTGGCGGTCGAACGGCTGGCGGGATCCGTCGCGCTTGATCACCTGAGGTGTGTCGGGGACTGCACGCTCATAGGTGGTGAAGCGGTGACCGCACGAGGAGCACTCGCGGCGACGGCGCACCGCGCCGTCGGGGACTCGCCGGGTCTCGAGGGTCTTCGTGGCGGAGTTGCAGCGGGGACAGTTCACTCGTCAGAGTGTACCGAAGCCTAGTGTTCGGCTGAACCTGTGGGATGTGCCAGAGCACTACATGTAGCGTTATTCCGCCGACTGCCGCTCGCGCAGCGCCTGGCGACCCGGCTCGGGACTGACGCTGAACTCCTGCGCGTAATCCTCGTGCAGTTGGACCCAGCGCCCCTCCGGGAACTGGGCGCGGGGCTCGCCCGCCAGCGCGAGCTCGAGGTCGTCCAGGCAGAGCTGCCACCCGGCCGCGACCTTCGCCGAATCGGGACGCGGGAGCTCGTGGGTGAAGACCAGCCTGGTGCCGTCGCCGTCGGGATCGAGCTCGAACCTGAGCAGCTGGGCCTCGCCATCACTGCCGGGACGCCAGTTGAAGGCGAACAGCCGCGGCTCATCCAACTCGACTATCTCACCGGTTTCCGGGGGTGCCTGATTGCCGGGGTACGTGAACGTCAACGCCGCCCCGACCCGGCGCTCGCCCGCGATCTCCGGGCGCGCCGGGAACCACTTGGCGAGCTCCTCGGTCTCCGTCACCGCCCGCCAGACGCGCTCGGGCGGATGTGCCAGCCGGCGCTCGAAGCGAACCCCGACCTTGTCGCCACCGACCTCGATCAGCTTGCCTTCGCGCTCGTCGCTCATCGCCGCTCACCTCCATAGCTCTCATACAGCTCGTAGAAAGCGTCCATTGCGGGGCTCGCGAGATCGACGCTTCGGCCATCGAGCACGTCCTCGAGGTAGCCGAGGTGCACGTGCCAACCGGCGAGCATCGAGGGCGGGCTCCAGTGCTCGGGGTCCGCTGCCCCCTTGCGGTCGATCTCGTCGACCGGCACCCTGCTCGAGAAGCGCAGCACGCAGCCGTGGGCCTCGGGCCGCAGCTCCCAGCGGCAGGCGGCTGCCGGATGCCCTGGCGGGCCCCCGCTCCACTCGAGCAGCCGCGGCGGATCCAGCTCGGTGATCGTCGCCCGCATTCCGGCGCCGTCCTCGGCTCCCGACCAGCGCAGCTCGATCGTCCCGCCCTCCCGCAGCTCGAAGGTGGTCGCCGCCGCGAGCCACTTCCCGATCGCCCCCGGCTCGGTCAGCGCCAGCCAGACGCTGTCGACGGGGTGGTCGAGGTAGCGCTCGAAGCGGACCACGTAGTCGTCTCCCTCGCGCTCCACGCCGCCCCGCCTCTCGGTCTCTTGGTCGATCGAAGTCATTTGGCCTCCTCATCATCAAGATGTCGTTCCAGGGCGTCGAGGCGCTCGGACCAGAGCTCGCGGTAAGGCTCCAGCCACTCGGCGACCTCCTCGAGCGGCTCGGGGCGCACTCCATATATGCGCCGCTGGGCCTCGTTGCGAACCGAGACCAGGCCGGCGTCGCGGAGCACGCGCAGGTGCTTCGAGACCCCGGGCTGGCTCAGCCCCAGCCGCTTGACCAGATCCCCGACGGAGCTCTCGCCGTCGAGCAGCAGATCCAGGATCCGCCGCCGCATCGGCTCCGCGAGCACATCGAATGTCGTCGCCGTCGCCACTGCCCCTGAGTATAACCAAACAGCTATATGCCTAAACGGGAATGCTAGGTGCGCTGGGCGAGCAGCTTCGCGAGCTTCTCGGGCGTATTGGCCTGGGGCGTCCCCGTGTAGAGGACGAGGCGCTGCTCCGGGTTCTCCTGGGGACGGAAGACCGCGTGCTCGAAGACGAGCTTGCCGGCCGTCGGATGGCGAATGACCTTTCGACCGACACCGCTCGTCGCCACCTCGTGCAGGTCCCACCACTCACGGAACTCCGGGCTTCCCTCCTGAAGCGCCGAGATCAGGTCCTCGAAATGGGGGTCGCCCACGTAGCGGGCCGCCTCACCCCGGAACCGGGCCACGATCCGGCGAGCGCCCTCTTCCCAATCCGGATGCAGGCTGCGGGCGGTGGGATCCATGAACAGCCGCCAGAGCAGATTCCTCCGGCCCTCCGGCAGATCGGCCGGGTCGCCGAAGACGACGGCGTGAGCGTCGTTCCAGGCGAGGAAATCGAAGCGGCGGCCGGTGACGCAGGTGGGGTTGGCCCCAAGGTTCTCGACCAGCCGCTTGATGGTCGGGTTGATCGTCTCCTTGGGTGCGCGACCGGGTGGGACCACCTCGCCCCGCCCGAGCAGCATCAGATGCGCATGCTCCGCCGGAGTCAGCTCGAGCGCGCCAGAGATCGCCTCCAGCACCGAGGCCGAGGCGCGGACGTCGCGACCCTGCTCGAGCCAGGTGTACCAGGTGGTCCCCACGCCGGACAGCTGCGCGACCTCCTCGCGCCGCAGCCCCGGTGTGCGCCGGCGACCACCGCCGGGAAGGCCGACGTCCTCCGGGCGCAAAGCCTCACGGCGGTTGCGGAGGAAGTCCGCGAGCTCCGCGCGGCGCGGGGCGCCGTCGCCGGTCGCCAGCGCGGCGGAGCCGTTGCCGTCGACCGCCTTCGAGCTCTTGCGTGGTGCTTTTGATACCAGGATAAATCCCTCTCTTGTACCTGGATCGAGATGATCGCACACTGTCCGGCAGATGGCAAGCGAAACGCCCACCGGACGTCACGGACCACAGGGGGTCCTTCGTTGAATCCACAGATGAACGCCGCAGAAGCCCAGTCCACACGCCGGAGCCCATGGTTCCTGCCGGTGCTCTTCGCGCCGGTCTTCATGGTCATCGTCGACGTCTTCATCGTCAACGTCGCGGCGCCCTCCCTCCACGAGGACATCGGGGCGAGCGATTCGGATCTCCAATGGGTGGTGGCCGCCTACCTGTTGACGTACGCGCTCTCTCTGATCACGGGTGGCCGTCTCGGAGACGTCTTCGGCCGGCGGCGGATGTTCAAGGCCGGCGTCGCCGGCTTCACCTTCGCGTCGGTTCTCTGCGCGGTCGCACCCAGCCCGACCGCCCTGATCATCGCCCGTCTGCTCCAGGGCTTCGGTGGCGCCGCGATGTGGCCGCAGGTGCTTTCGATGATCCAGGTCGAGTTCGCGCCGGCCGAGCGGCCCCGGGCGTTCGGCATCCAGGGACTCGTGCAGGGGCTGGCTGCGGTCACCGCGCAGATCATCGGCGGGGGTCTGATCGCGCTCGATCTGCTCGGGCTGGGCTGGCGCTGGGTATTCCTCGTGAATCTCCCCGTGGGTGCCGTTGCCCTGCTCGTCGCCAACCGGGTGATCCCGGAGTCGCGCTCCGAGACCGCCCGGCGGCTCGACCTCGTCGGGGTCGGCCTGGCGACCCTCGCCCTCAGCCTGGTGATGGTCCCCGCGGTCGAGGGACGCGAGCTCGGCTGGCCGGCCTGGACCTTCGCCGCGTTCGCCGCGGCGATTCCCGCCGCCGCCGCCTTCATTGCGGCCGAGCGCCGGATCACGGCCCGGGGCGGCTCCCCGCTGGTCGAGCTGCGTCTGTTCGAGACGCGCGAATTCCGGATCGGCCTGCTCTCGGCGGCCGTCCTCTACTTCGTGATCTCGTTCTTCTTCCTCCTGGCGATCTACATGCAGGAGGGGCTGGGGCTGAGCGCGCTCGACTCCGGCCTCGCCTTCACCCCGATCGCCGTCGCCTACGTCGCCTCGTCGCTGACCGGCCCGCGCCTTGCCGATGGAGCCCGCGAATACCTGCCGCAGATCGGAGCGCTGATCGCCGCGCTCGGCCTGCTCACGACGATCGCCGCCGTACAGGCGACCGGCAACGGCTCGGTCTCCGCCTGGCTGATCCTGTCGATGGTGCCCGTCGGGGCGGGCATGGGTCTCGCGATTCCACCGCTCATCCACCTGGTGCTGCGGGCCGTCCCGCCGACCGACGCCGGTGCCGCGTCCGGGACCATGGTCACGGCGCAGCAGATCGGCAACGCGCTCGGCGTGGCGGTTGTCGGCACCGTGTTCTTCTCCGAGCTCGGCTCCTCGGTCAGCACCGCGGCGTTCGGCGACGCCTTCTCGGTCGCGCTCGCCGTCCAGGCCGCCTTCGCCCTGACCGCCTCGGTGCTGGTCTCACGGGCTCGCCAGACGGCGAGCGAGCGGGCGGCCGGCGCGATCCCGGCGCGCGAGGGCGCCTGATCCGGATCGGCTCGGTCACCGCTCCCTGACAACCGGCTCGCTCGGCGGGGCTATGGTTCCGCGCATGACGGCGGACGGAGCGAAGGCGGGCGGAGACCCGATCGGCGCGAGTCGCGACGCTGCCGAGGCCGCGGGCGAGCGCCTCGGCAACGCGCGGGTCGAGGCGGGCGAGCGGCTCGAGGCCGCCCGGGCGGCCGCCGGGCGCAGCATCACGGCCGCCCGTGGTCACGCGGCGAGCGCCGCGGAGGCGGCCGCCCAGGCCCTGACCAAGAAGCCGCGATTCCGCGGCGTCTCGCACGAGTGGGCCTTCTTCGTCTCCCTCGGTGCGGGCCTCGCCCTGGTCCTGCTCGCCAACGGCTCCAAGGCGACCATCGCGGCCGCCATCTACGCCTTCAGTCTCTCGGCGCTGCTCGGCGTCAGCGCTCTCTATCACCGCATCAACTGGCAGCCGGCAGCCAGGCGCTGGATGCGGCGCCTCGACCACACGATGATCTTCGTGCTGATCGCCGGCACCTACACGCCCTTCGCGCTCCTGGTGCTGCAAGGCGATCTGGCTCGCGTCGTCCTGATCGCGGTGTGGTTCATGGCGGGGGCGGGCACGGTCCTCAACCTGCTCTGGTGGAACGCGCCGAAGCCGGTGACGGCCGCGGTCTACATCTCGACCGGCTGGGTTGCGCTGTTGGCGATCCCGCAGCTCTGGGACGGGCTCGGGCCGATCGGCTTCGGGCTGATCGTCCTCGGCGGGATCCTCTATACGGCGGGCGCGATCGTCTACGCGCGGCGCCGGCCGGATCCGAGGCCGTCGGTCTTCGGCTACCACGAGATCTTCCACTTGCTGGTGATCGCCGCGGCCGCTTGCGACTTCGCCGCGATCGCGATCTACGCGCTGCCCTCCGGCTGACGCCGGGCCGGCGCCGTCGCCACACGACCTCACCGATCGGCGACGAGTGCCTAGAGTGCCGCCTTCTTGGCGGCGGTCGAGATCAGCGGGATCAGCAAGCACTTCGGCTCGGTGCAGGCCGTCTCAGACCTCTCGTTCTCGGTCGAGGCGGGCCGGGTAACCGGATTTCTCGGCCCAAACGGGGCCGGCAAGAGCACGACCCTCCGAATCCTCCTCGGGCTGGTCCACGCGGACGGCGGCAGCGCCACTTTCCACGGACAGCGGTTCGAGAAGCTCCCGGAGCCGAGCTCCGAGGTCGGCGCGGTGCTCGAGGACGCCAGCTTCCATCCGGGGCGCAGCGGGCGCAACCACCTCCGAATTCTCGCCGCCGCGGGCGGGCACCCCGCCTCCCGGGTCGATGAGGTGCTGGAGCTCGTCGGGATCGCCAACGCAGGCAACCGGAGGGTGGGGGGCTACTCGATGGGCATGCGGCAGCGGCTCGCGATCGCCGCGGCCCTGCTCGGCGATCCCGAGGTCCTGATCCTCGATGAGCCGGCCAACGGCCTCGATCCACCGGGCATCCGCTGGATGCGCGAGCTGCTCCGCTCCGAGGCAGGCCGCGGGCGAGCGGTGCTGGTCTCGAGCCATCTGCTCTCCGAGGTCTCACAGAGCGTCGACGACGTCGTCGTGATCTCCCGCGGCAAGCTGCGGGCGGCCGGGTCGCTGCAGCAGGTGCTCGGCCAGGCGGAGGGCGGGGTGACGCGGGTCCGCGCCGGCGACCGCGAGGCACTCGGACGCGCCCTGGCGAATGCGGGCTTCGAGTACGAGGCGGACGATTCCGGCGCCCTCCTGGTGCGCGGAGTCTCGTCGCATGAGGTCGGCGAGGCCGCAAACGAACACCGCGTCGCCCTCGCGGAGCTGGTCGCCGCCGGTCCGTCACTCGAGGACGTCTTCTTCGAGCTCACCGGGGGTGATGGCGAGTGAGCCGCCTGCTGCGCGCGGAGCTGATCAAGCTCCGGACGACGCGCACCTTCTATGCGCTGGCCGGGGTAGCGGTAGGGATCTCACTGTTGATCACGATCCTGGTCGCTTCGCTCAGCGAGCCAACTCAGGACTCGGTGCTCAGTGACGTCTTCCAGAACGACGCCAGCACCCTCTTCATCATGATCCTGGCGATCGTCGGGATCACGGGGGAGTGGCGCCACCGGACAATCACCAGCTCGCTGCTCGCGGCGCCGGACCGCACCCGCTTCCTGGCTGCGAAGACACTCGCCTTCGCCGCCGCGGGCGCCCTTCTCTCGATCTCGATCTCGATCTCGATCGCGATCGCCGGCTACGCGATCCTCGGGATCCGCGACCTCCCCACGCCTCCGCTCGGAGACGTGATCGATCTGTTCGCCCGCAACGCGGGCGTCGCGGCCCTGCTCGGTGCATTCGGCGTAGGGGTCGGCAGCCTGGTCCGGAACCAGCCGACCGCGATCGTCGCGATCCTGATCTTCGTCTTCGTGATCGACCCGCTGCTCGGGAACTTCGCCCCCGGCGTCGACCGCTACAGCCCGGTCGGCGCACTCCCCAGCGCGATCCAGGGCCTCGATCCCGACGACGTCGGCACTCCCGATGTCGACTTCCTGGCCGTGATCCCGGCCCTGGCGGCGATGGCCGCCTGGATCGGGGCGCTCTTCGCAGGCGGTGCGGCCCTGCTGCGAGCGCGCGATGTCGAGTAGGCGGAGCTCGGCGCGAGCCGGCGAGCTGGCCGTTCGCGCTCCGTGATGAATCCCAAGTAACGTCGCCCCCGTATCTGAGACCGTGCGGGCGGAACCCAGTTAGGAGAGGGAGACATGGTTGAGCTGACCGAGCAGAAGCAGCAGGCGCGGGTGATGTGGGCAATGGGCGACTACCCGGGAATCGTCGAGAAGATCGCCAGCGCGGGGGCCAAGGCCGTGGAGGCCGCAGGGGTGACGGAAGGGGACGAGGTCCTCGACGTCGCCTGCGGGTCCGGCAATGCGACGATTCCCGCAGCCCTGACCGGGGCGAAGGTGACCGGGCTCGACATCACGCCTGAGCTGCTCGAGTCCGGGCGTGAGAACGCGGCGCAGGCCGGAGTCGAGATCGACTGGGTAGAGGGCGACGCCGAGCAGCTGCCCTACGACGAAGGAAGCTTCGACGCCGTCATCTCCGTGTTCGGCTGCATGTTCGCGCCCGACCACCAGGCGACTGCGGCGGAGCTCGCCCGGGTGCTGCGTCCGGGCGGGCGAGTGGCCGTCTGCGCCTGGACCCCCGACGGCAACGTCGGGCAGTTCTTCATGGCCGTCGCCAAGCACATGCCGCCGCCCCCGGAGGGCTTCCAGCCGCCGATCCTCTGGGGCACCGAGGACCACGCTCACGAGCTCTTCGACGCCTCGGGCGTCGAGGTCGAGTTCGAACAGGGCGCAGTCGAGTTCGTCGCGGACTCCGCCGCGGAGTTCTTGGCCGAATACGAGCGCAAGCTGCCGCCTATCGTCGCGGCCAAGGCGATGCTCGAGCCCGAGGGCAAGTGGCAGGCCCTTCGCGACGAAATCGAGGCTCTCTACGAGACGCATAACGTCGCGGACGGCGGCGGCTATCGCGCGCCTGGCGAGTACCTCGTGATCAGGGGAAAGAAGAGCTAGGCCGAGGCGCCGAGAGCGGAGGCGGAGCGCTCCTTCTGCCGCTCGATCAGCCGCTGAACCTCGTCCTCGCGTCCCTGCCTGATCAGCTCGACCGGATCGGGGTCGCCGTTGACGATGCCCTCGAAGAACTCCTTGCGGTCCTGATAGGTGGGGAGGGTGCCCTTGGCCCAGCCGCGGTGGTCGTTGAGGATCACCGCGAGCCGCGCGTAGGGCTCGCCGTAGGTCTCGGCGATCTCGCGCTTCATCCGCTTGGCGAGCGCGGGGGAAGCGCCGGCGGTGGAGATCGCGATCGCGAGCGGGCCGGTGCGTACGATCGCCGGCAGGATGAAGTTGCAGAGCGGCGGCACGTCGACGACGTTGACCAGCATCGCCCGGCGCTCGGCCCCCTCGAAGACGGCGACGTTGACGTCGGTATCGCTGGTGGCCGCGATGGCCAGGAAGGCGCCGTCGAGGTCGCCGTCGTGGAATTCGCGCCGCTCCCAGGTGATCGAGCCCTCAGCCGCGTAGCGGGCGAGCTCGGAGACCCCCTCGGGAGCGATCAGGCGGACGTCCGCGTCGCAGAGCAAGAGCCCTTCGACCTTCTCGAGGCCCACGTCGCCGCCCCCGATGACCAGGCAGCGGCGCCCCTTGAGCTTGATCGCCGCCATGTAGAAGGGGGTTTCGAGCATGTCGCGCACGCAGCTCTGGTCGCAGGTTCCGCGGCGAAGCTGGCAGATGCACTCCTTGCCCTCGAAGGCCTGAGCGGGCATGGGCCAGAGATTAGAGGGGCTCGCGAATCGCCTCGATCGTCTGCTCGAGACCGGCCTCGATCGTTCGCCCCGCCCGCCAGCCGAGGCGATCCGCCGCGCTGGTGGTGTCCAGGGCCACCCGCTGGACCTCGCCCTCGCGGGCGGGGGCGAACTGCGGCTCGAAGTCATCACGCTGGAAAGCCCTGCCGACGAGCTCCGCGAGCTGAAGCACGTTCGTCTCGATGCCGGTGCCCACGTTGACCGGCCCCGGGTCGTCGCTGCCCTCGGCCGCGATCAGCGCGGCGACGACGTCGGCGACGTGGACGTAGTCGCGCGTCTGCTCCCCCGTTCCGAATATGGTCGGGCGGTCCCCGTCGCGGGCCGCCTCGCAGAAGATCGCGACGACGCCCGCCTCGGTCACCGGGTCCTGCCTGGGCCCGTAGACGTTCCCGAGCCGCAGGGTTGTGACCGGCAGGTCGCGGGTGCGGGCGTAGAGGTCGACGTAGCCCTCGGCGGCGAGCTTGCTCTGCCCGTAGACCGAGAAGGGCGCGCAGCGCGCTGTCTCGACGAAGGGGAGCTCGTCGGCGCGCTCCGCCCCCTCTCCATATATGGCGCCACCGGTGGAGGTGAAGACGAACTTCGAGGCGTCAGACCTGGCGGCAGCCTCGAGCACGTTCACCGTGCCGACCACGTTCAGGCGGGCGTCGAAGCCGGGATCGGCCATCGAGCGGCGCACGTCGATCTGTGCCGCGAGGTGAAAGACGCTCCGTGGCCCAAATGCGCCGACCGCATCGAAAATCGCCTCCGCGTCAGCGACGTCGAGCTCGATGACCTCGGCTCCGCCCTCGAGCGCACCGGCCAGGTTCTCCCGCCTGCCGCTCGAGAAATCGTCGATCACGAGCAGGTCGTCGCCGCGCGCGGCTAAAGCATCGACGAGGTGCGAGCCGATGAACCCGGCGCCCCCGGTAACAAGCGATTTCACGGGAGCAGCGTAAGGCCCCTGCTACGCTCGCCGACCTCAGAGGCCCATCACACGTACCACCAGGGGGGCATCTAGGGCCGGGGCTACCGTGAGTAGACCGATATGCGACTGATCGTCACTGAGAAGAACAACAGCGCGAAGAAGATCGCGGAGATCCTGAGCGGCGGAAGCGCCGCCGAGAGGGCGTCCTACAAGACGCCCTTCTACACGTGGTCGGACGAGAACGGCCACGAGCAGATGACCATCGGGCTGAAGGGCCACGTGCTCAACCCCGCCTTCCCCGAGTCCTACAACAACTGGCAGGAGACGAATCCCCGCGACCTGATCGACGCGGAGCTGATCAAGGAGCCGACCGACAAGAACGTCGTGCGCGCGCTGAAGAAGGTCGCCAAGGACGCCGACGACATCGTGATCGCGACCGACTACGACCGCGAGGGCGAGCTGATCGGCCTCGAGGCCCTGCAGGAGGTCGTGGAGGCGAACCCTGATCTGGCGATCAGCCGGAACGGCGACTTCGCGGACGTGAAGCGGGCCCGCTACTCGGCGCTCACCAAGGACGAGATTCAACGCGCCTTCGACAACCTCGACGAGCTCTCGATGCCGCTGGCGAATGCCGGCGCCGCCCGGCAGGACATCGACCTGATCTGGGGAGCGACGCTCACCCGCTCCGTCTCGATGGCTACCCGGCGCTTCGGCTCCAACTTCCTCTCCGTCGGACGCGTGCAGAGCCCGACGCTCGGCCTGATCGTGCAGCGCGAGCTCGAGCGGCGCGCCCACGAGCCCGAGCCCTTCTGGGAGGTCACCGCGAGCTTCGCCCACCCGGACGGCGGCTTCACCGCCGAGCACGCCACCGATCGCTTCTGGAAGAAGGACGAGGCCGAGGCGGCCGTGGCCAACTCGAAGAGCCCGGGCACGGTCAAGGAGATCAGCGCCAAGAAGAACACCCGCAAGCCGCCCACCCCGCTCAACACCACGGCCTTCACCACCGACGTCTCCAGCCGCCTCGGCATCACGCCCTCACGGGCGATGCGGATCGCCGAGGACCTCTACATGGACGGCTACATCTCCTATCCGCGGACCGACAACACGGTCTATCCGAAGTCCCTCGACACCATGGAGCTCGTCAGGCAGCTGGTCGCGGTGGATGACTTCAAGGCCGCCGAGTTCCTGGTCGATGGCCGCTCCCTCGAGGCGACCCGCGGCAAGAAGGAGACCACCGACCACCCGCCGATCTATCCGACGCAGGCGGTCAACCCGAAGCGCCTCGAGGCGCGCTCGGAGGCCCACCGCAGGGTCTACGAGCTGGTCGCCCGCCGCTTCCTGGCGACCTTCTCGCCCCCGATGGTGAGCGAGTCGACCCGGGCCAACATCGAGACTGCCAAGGGCAGGGCGGACGCAGAGTCCGGCGAGATCTACTTCGTACGCGGCTCGGTCGTGCTCGACCCCGGCTTCGCGGCGATCTACACCTACGCCCGCTCAGCCGACACCGAGATACCCAAGCTCGAGGAGGGGCAGCAGCTCGACCTCGAGGGCGTGGAGATGGAGGGCAAGGAGACCCCGCCGCCGCCCCGCATCAGCCAGGGCAAGCTGATCGAGATGATGGAGGAGCGCGGCCTTGGCACCAAGGCGACCCGCGCCGACATCATCCAGAAGCTCTATGACCGCGGCTACGTCTTCGGCAACCCGCCGGAGCCCTCGGAGACCGGGATTGCGATGTCGAAGGCCTTCGAGCACTACGTGCCGCGGATGGCGACGCCGGACATGACCGCTGAGATGGAGGCGGAGATGGACCAGATCGCAGCCGGCGACATGACGAAGGACGACGTGCTGAAGGACAGCCGCGACATGCTGCGCTCGGCCTTCGACGAGATGGGCGACGACGTGAAGACCGAGGACGAGGACGCCAAGTGGCGCAAGTTCGCCCGGGAGGTCTGGGCCGGGATGGACCAGGACCGCATCCTCGGCCCGTGCATCGTCTGCGAGGAGGCCGGCCGCAAGCAGGAGGACGGCTCCCCCAACATGCTGCGGATCATCAAGGCCCGAAAGTCAGGGAAGCGCTTTGTCGGCTGTCAGGGCTGGGACGGCGACAACCCCGACTCGCCCGACTCGTGCGACCAGACCTTTCCGTTGCCTCAGCGGGTCAAGGGCCTCTACAAGATCGAGGAGGTCTGCTCGGTCTGCGGGCGAACGCCGCGGCTGCAGGTGATCCCCTGGCGCGGCCGGCCCTGGAAGCTCTGCCTGAACGACGAGTGCCCCTCGATGGCGGAGATGAAGCGTCGCCGCGAGGAGCGGGAGAAGGCAAAGGCCGCCAAGGAGGCCACCGACACCGCGGGCGCCGACGGCGCCGACGCCAAGGAGGCGGAG